>NZ_JAVRCB010000017.1:0-153589 GCF_034530955.1 Nostoc sp. DedQUE05
TGTTGACAAGATTCTATTTTTCTTAACTTGACACCAATGGCATCTTGCCCGCCCTAATTATGCAAATTAAAGGTGGAACAGCTTACTACTGACCAAGCACAAAAATTCATAATATAGCGCTTCTCAATTGCATGGAATACAGACCTAACCCCCAGCCCCTTCCCTACTAGCGTTGGGGAGTAAGTTTCAAAGCCTCTCTCCTAAAAGGAGAGAGGTCAGAGTGTATTGCATACAAACGAGAAGTACTATATTAAAAAGAAAGTAGCTGTAAATTGACTACTTCCTAGACTGAATTGCCTTGATTAACTCATAAAAAGGCTGCCAATTATCTTCTTGGGCAATTGCTTCCCAAACAGATTCAATCACAGGTCTTAATAATGCCGTTTTGGGATTATGAACAGCTAGAGTTTGGGCAATTACATTAATGCGATCGCTATCAAAATCATTCAAGATTTTGTGGTATGCTATGCACCAATCATCAAAAATTGCTGATGCACCCGGTACTGGTACAATATCTGAATTATTCATTACAAAACCTGGTTCATCTCGCCATTTAGATGAAAAAGTGCGAGCCATCTCATAAAAGAATTGGTGATAACCAACTTGGCTGGCTTTCAAGAATTCAATCGTGAGATTTAAGAGTTCTTCAGCTTGTGGATGTTGCAACTCCACAAAACCCAATTTTTTCAACATCAAAGAACTGTATTCAGCTTGATAATATTCATCAAACCTAGCTAAACTAGTCTCCATATCGCCTTTATCAATAATCGCCTTTAAAGGTTGCTGGAGCATTTCTAAATTCAGCTTGCAAATAATTGGTTGATTACTGTAACAGTAGCGTCCAGAATAGTCAAAGTATGCAGCTATAAAGTATGGGTCATAAGTAGGGATAAATGCATAAGGCCCATAATCAAAGCTTTCTCCCGTAATCGACATATTGTCAGTATTCAACACTGCATGACAAAAGCCAGCCGCCATCCACTGCGCTACTAGTTGTGCAACCCGTTTAACTAATTCGGCGTAAAACAAGCCATATTTATCTTGTTCAGCATTTAAGTGTTGATAATACTGCTCAATTACATGGTCTAATAACTTCTGAGTTAAATCTGGACGCTGGAAATAGTGCAGTCGCTCAAAAGTGCCAAACCGAATATGAGAACTGCTCATCCTAATCATCACAGATGAACGGGTAGGCGAAGGTTCATCGCCCCGCCAGAGTGGTAAACCTGTTTCAATCATGCTCAGACAGCGCGAAGTACGTACACCCAAGTAGTGCAGTGCTTCCGCAGCCAGAACTTCCCGCACCCCACCTTTGAGCGTGAGCATACCATCGCCACCACGGGAGTAGGGCGTTCTTCCAGAACCTTTAGTGCCAAAATCGTATAATTCGCCATCATTGGCGCGTACTTGTCCGTAGAGAAAGCCTCTACCATCACCCAACTGCCCGTTATATTCACCAAATTGGTAGCCGTGGTAACGCAGTGCTAACAACGGTTTGCGCCCTTGAAATTGGCCAAAGGCTGCGATGAAATCTTCGTCTTTGACTACTTGGGGGTCTAGACCGAAACGGGGTAATAGTTCATCGTTACGCCAACGCAGGAGGTGTTGGGGAAATTCAGCTGCTGCAACCTCATCGTAGTAGTCGCCTCCTAGAGATTCTAAGGCGGTTTCGTAGTTGAGGGAGAGAAAAGGATTGCTAGAATTCTTGTCGTTTGGAGTTTCAGCCAGAGTCATTACGAGCAAAGCTAATTCATTCTTCCTTTAATACTACCTCTGGCTTCAGCATCATCAGCATAGACGCAAAAAGCGATCCATATCAAAATCGGGAGCGCTTCAGGAGGCAGAAGTAAGCCACCTTGAAAAACGTGGAATTGAAGCAAGAACGCTGACTAATTTGTAGTTGTATCAAACTGCCTGATAAAATCATCAGTGAGAAATTTCAGTTTTGTATTTTTTATTACTAGCAAACTTTACATTAAACCATGCTTTATCTACCTGAAATTATTCACTAGATAGAAGAAGAAGTTTAGTAATAAAAAGTATTCTCTTAAAAACAAAACTAAACAATTTTTTTCTAAATGCCAAGTAATTTTTTTACGCCTGTAGAAGAAAGAGAAAAAATCTTTTGTACAGAACTGGTTCAGTGCGGTGTGTTATATGAAAAAGCGGTTACTGCCGCTAAAATTTTAGCTTCTGGTCAGCCAGATGAGCTTTTGTCATCTGAAGACAGAAAAGTTGTCAAAGATGCCTGTGAAAAGTGGTTTGTACAGAATAAGCCCTATAAATGTTGAAGTTTATACACCCATTTTGGGTTAGGCAACTCAGAATAATTAGAACACTGAAGCTAGCTGGCGTAAGTTCGTAGACGCGTGTCAATCGCTCACGAGTAAATTTCTACCTCTGCCATGAGGTATCGGCTCTTGTAAAACCGCTTTCAATCGCCTATTACACAAGTAGTCCCTAAGTGTAACTGCATACCTCGTACCCTCTTTTAAGAGGATGTTTTAAAAGTATTTTTCATCACATCAAAGCTTCAGAAACTTGACCCCCCTAGCCCCCAACACTCACGAGAAAATGGGGGTTTCAAAGCCTCTCTTTGCTTGCCTAACGGCAGGTTGACGCCAACGGGGAGAAAAATGGAAGTGGGGTTTATAGTATACTTTACGACTTTTCAAACATCCTCTAAAATAAATAAAGTTTTGGATATTCAAAAAAAATAAGACTGGCTTAACCGAAGTTTGGATAAAATTCGCCAGTCTTGCAAAATTTAAACTTAATGAAATAAAACTGATTTTTTATTTTTTAATTGGTTGTGATGTTGGTGAAGCAATTTCTCCTGGTTTTGATGTTGGTTGTGATGCCTGTGAAGAGAGAATTTTTTTCACTTGCAGGTTATAAGTTTGCAAAATTGATTGAACTTGTTTCTGTTGATCTTGATTCAAATCCAAAGATTTTAAAACTATTCTGATTCTCTGACGGGATTGCAGTGCTGCCTTAAATTTAGTATCTTGGGACGGGTTTAATAGAGCCTCAATATTCTTGTCTCTTTGCTGGCGAGCCACTTGGATTTGTTGGCGCTGTTGATTTGTGAGTTTGATTGGTTGGTGTGGTACAGCACTAGTTTGAGTTTTTAAGGCTGGTGTAGTGCTGGGATTTGGGCCTGGTGCTGCTAAGACAACTCCGTTTAAGACGGTAGCAAAAGCGAAGATAGTAGAAAAGACAGATAAGCGCTTTATAGAATTAATGAGCATTTTAAAAACTCCTCAACTGTTTAAGAAAATTGGACACATCGGCTAAAGCTAACCTTAGTAACTAAGTTTGTTAGCGAACAAATATTACTATTGCATTTGCCTGTGGAGTTGTTGTGTATTTATGATGAATTTACTATGAATTTGTAGAGATTTACAACTGATATATTAAATTCTTTATCATATAAATATGAGAGTATTGCGAATAGCTGTAAGATGGGTATTACTCAAAAATTACAAATGAGTAATTAAGTGCAATTTTAGAGTTACTTACTTGTATAAAATGACTAAAAAAAATAATAATTATGAATTATAAAGAAATTGCTTTAAAAGCAGTTTTGCTAGAGAAATTAAATAATATTGACAATAGCCGTCAGCTTATTTAAATTTTAGGTTCTTTCCAATAAGGATTTGTAAGACTTGTCAAAATGTGATCTTCCCATTGTCCATTAATTAGCAAATAGTCTCTAGCGTATCCTTCAACAACAAAACCGAGCCTTTTGAGTACATTACCACTGCGCCGATTGTGAGGCATATAGTTAGCCATAACTCGGTGAAAATTTAACTCTTCAAATAGATATTGAGTTGCAGATTTTAAACCCTCTGTCATATATCCTTTACCTTGTTTATTTTCAGCAAGGCTATATCCCACATAGCAAAAATGAGCGGCTCCTCGGACAAAATTACTAAAGTTGACCGTTCCAATAACTACGGTAGGATTTTTTTTGGTAAAAACAAATAGTTTTAACGATTGACCATTGATAAATTCTAGAAAACTATTCTCTATCTGATATTGCCAATATTCTTCAGTGAAAAAACCATCAGCCCAAAGAGGGTAAAATGGAGTGAGATAAGTTTTGTTATCAATAAAGTACTTGAGAATTTGGGGTATATCTTCATGGATCGCTGCTCGCAATAATAGGCGATCGCTTGCAATTATTGGCAGTTCTGATATCATAAATTACTTAATTGGCGGGATCTCTTCCCAGAACAATCTCTAAATTTTGTAAATTCTCTCATAATCTGCGGTTTAGCAGCAGCTAGATTAGCTGTCTGATTATCAGGGCTTACGCAAGTGTCATAGTTTTTTCATAAAGTTTGTTAATAGTCAGGGGTCAATTAACTGATTTTATATAGACTTTGAACTCTTGACCAGCATGACAAAAGATATATCTATACCCAATTCCCAATGCCCAATGCTCAATGCCCAATTCCCAATTCCCTTTACAAAAGATGGGGTGAGTATTTTTGCTCTTAATCTGCCATTCAACCAAAATCTTGATAAGCTGATGTCTAATATCTAGAGCGGAAGGATTGAGAGCCAATGGGTGATAAAGCACAGTCCAGGGTACAACTTCGATAAAATAGCTTTGCCCAAAGGCTGTACCGCAGCAGATTTAAGCAAAAGACAGCTCAAGATTTAACCCAGTCTACAAGAAGGATAGTGATGTGGTGGGAATACGCTACGATTGGCAGGAATTAGAGATTCGGGCGATTTACAATACGCCATTGCTAGAGCTGATTTATCAAGCTGCTAGCGTGCATCGCCAATATCATGACCCAACAAAAATACAAGTTTGCAAACTCATATCTATCAAAACCGGAGGTTGTCCAGAAGATTGTAGCTACTGCGCCCAATCTTCCCGTTATAAAACAGAGGTAAAGGCGCAAGCACTTCTAGAAAAAGAAACAGTAGTTAACATCGCCCAAAAAGCTAAAGAAACTGGTGTTAGTCGCATTTGTATGGGTGCAGCTTGGCGCGAAGTCCGGGATAACTCACAATTTGAGGAAGTCCTGGAAATGGTCAAGGATGTGACTGCAATGGGTTTAGAAGTGTGCTGCACTCTAGGTATGTTGACGGCAAATCAAGCCAAGAAATTGTCAGAAGCAGGACTTTATGCCTACAACCATAACTTAGATACCTCGCAGGAATATTACAGTACAATTATTACCACAAGGACATATAGCGATCGCTTGAATACAATTGAAAATGTCCGGCAGACAAATGTTACTGTCTGTTCTGGCGGTATCCTGGGCTTAGGCGAAACCGTCGATGACCGGGTTGGGATGTTACAAACTTTGGCAAACTTACATCCACATCCAGAATCCGTGCCAATTAATATTCTTTCACAAGTACCGGGCACACCCTTAGAAAATCAGCCTGATGTCCCCATTTGGGATATTGTGCGGATGATTGCCACAGCGAGAATTTTAATGCCAGCTTCCGATGTGCGTCTTAGTGCCGGCAGGGCAAGACTTTCTCAAGTTGAGCAAGCTTTCTGCTTTATGGCAGGAGCCAATTCTATCTTTTCTAGCGACGACAACAAGATGTTGACGGTGACAACTCCCTGTCCAGATTACGATACTGACCGAGAAATGCTGAATTTACTTGGTTTGGGAATGCGTCCGCCTTCCCAAAGACAGGAGAAAGTAGCAAGTTCGGCTGTTGTAGGGTAAATATCTAATTGTGGGATAACCGAAAGGCCCATCCCACAATTAATAATTGGATATTTTTTACTTGAATTCCTTAAGCAGGTGTCAATAAAATCAACTGCTGTTGCAAAAGGCTTCTTACCTCATCCAATCCCAGTTCTACATTTGTCAATATCTCTGCAACTGTGGCATTAGCATCACATCTTTGCATAAACTCAAACTCTGCTACAGATAAATTCACAATTTGGTAATCGTAATTAAAGAAACATTGACTGGGAAATCCTTCAAGACAAGGATTCAGTTCGGGAATCGCTGCTAGTAGAGCGTTATCATCTGACCAGTCGGCTTTGATTAAAGGAGGACGACCGAGGAAAAACTCGTAATGAGTTACTTCTGGGTCTAATAATTCTATCAGGCGATAAAGCTGGCGATCGCTCAATTCTTTTGCCCGTTCCACTAACTCTGGTGCTTTGCCTAAAAGTCTCTCCAAATCCCAAAAGCTCGGATTCGAGAAACCAATAAATTCCAATCCCGAAGCATCAATTAATTCAAACAGCGTCTCAATGTTGTAGTCAATTTCTTGAGGATGAACATACATATCAGCAAAGTATTCATCCTTGTTGTTTTCTAGCGACCAACGTTGTTTATCGTATTTGACAATTCGGTTATTTTCTGGTAAAGAAGCGAATATTTGTCGCCCGACTTGAACACCATCGCGGTAGTCGCCTTTTTTATCGCCTTGAAGAAGTGCGATCGCTTTTTGCATGAGTTGAATTTCCCAGCGCCCCAATTCCCCGTACACAAAAATGTGCATTAAACCGCCTGGGGCTAACTTTTTCGCCAAAGCTTGAATACCGCGAATGGGATCGGGAGTATGATGCAAAACGCCAACACAGTTAATTAAATCAAACTCACCCGGTAACTGTTCCACATCAAACAAACTGAGGTGATGAAATTCAACCCGGTTAGCCCCTGAACGCTGACAACGTTCTTTTGCTACAGCTAAAGCACCAGTACTGAGGTCAATTCCCACAACAGAAGCTTGAGGATTGAGGTGAACCAGGTACTCTGTACCCACACCAGTACCGCAACCTGCATCTAAAATCCGAATATCTTGCCTTTGGGGTTTTTGGCCTGTGCAGAAGTTATGAGCGGCTAGCCAATTCCAGCGCCAGTTGTACCCTGGAGGTGGTTCATCCAACAAAGCTTCCGGCGGAAAGGGGTAGGTATTGTAGAGTTTGGCAACAGCAGCACTAACAGTTTGGGAATCGGACATGATGAGGAATAACGCAGCATTTCTGAGTTTAGCGGATAGTGGATGATTAGGGCAAAGATTACTATTGCTTATTTCCTGCTACTTATCCAATAGCAAAGTCAGTAAATTGGCGTTTATAAGGAGCATGAAATCCTAATACAATATCTTCTTTCGGTACACCAGCAGCAATTAATTCATTAGCGATACCGATTTTTGTACCATCTCTTTGTATCCAAATTTTTTCGCCTTTGATATCAACATGAATGATAACTCCATAAATTCTCCGTTGTTCTTTCCAGCCAAGATTTAAGACTTGATAATGATGGCGTTCCGCGTCAAACAACAATTGAACCTCTGTTCCATTAGCCACATCATTAGCTGAATGGTTATTTAAAATATCTTGAATTATTTGGGAGTAATTTATTCCTTCCATAAAACAATGTCCTGACTTAAGGAATTAAATATTAAAAGTTTAATTTGATATTCTTTTAAAGAATCTTGAATAAATTGACGTGAGAAAAAGTCTTGGTATGTATCTTGGCTAATAGCTAGATATAGAATGCGTTCTGGTTCTTCTTTTTTTAATGCTAGCCGATAATTCAAGGTTTGATCTAAAGCGAGATGAAATTCCGTTACTTCAGATGCACCTATAAAGGATTTAATTTCTACGGCTATTTTTTGACCTTGTTTTTGTGCTGCTAATAGTCTTTCTGCCCCTAAATCCACAAGAAATTCAATATCATCAACTGATACAATTATGAAAAATGAATTACACTAAATCTATCAAGTTTCTAGGGGGTTGATAGTCATCTTGAACACACTAGCTGGGCGCTACGAAATTATTCGACAAATAGGCAGCGGCGGTTTTGGTGTAACATTCCTTGCTAGAGATAACTTACAACCCAGTAAGCCTTTTTGTGTCGTTAAGCAACTGCGTTCTAACCAGTCCAATCCCCATGTTATCGAGTTTTTTGAAAAAGAAGCGGCTATCCTCGAAAGGCTAGGAAACCATCCCCAAATTCCTCAATCACTAGCACACTTTAGCGAAAATCAGAATCTTTACATCGTTCAGGAGTTTATCGAGGGACAAGACCTGAGTAGAGAAATTTTCCCAGGTGAGCAACTGAGTGAAGGTGATGTTACTAAGCTTTTACAGGATGTCTTGGAAATCTTGTCTTTTGTACATAGTCAAGGAGTGATTCACCGTGATATCAAGCCCAAAAATCTGATGCGACGGCAACAGGATGGTAGGATTTTCCTGATTGACTTTGGATCGGTGAAAGAACTTAGTAGTTTGATGCTGAATACTGAAGGTGAAGTAAAACCTAGCGTCGTCGTCGTTGGCACTCCTGGCTATATGCCCAATGAGCAAAGGAATGGCAGGCCTTGTTTAGCTAGCGATGTGTATGCTCTAGGCATAACCATTATTCAAGCTTTGACTGGTGTTTTGCCCTCTGATTTGCCAGAAGACCCTAAAACAGGTGAAATTATTTGGCGAGACCAAGCACAGGTAAGTGACCATCTCGCTGAGGTGTTAATCAAAATGGTGCGCCGTCACTTCAGTTTACGTTATGCCAAAGCAGAAGAGGCGTTGCAAGCTTTAACACTACCGCCAACGATTCTGGTTTCTCCTAAACAACTATACATTCAGGAAGCGAGAGCTAGGGTACTACCAGGTCAGGGTAATTTTTCTGCGTTTGGATTGGGAATACTGGAATCTCTACGGATTGAGTTGGGGTTATTTGAGGATGAAGCTAGGGAAATTCAAGAACAAGTTCTCAAACCCTATCAGGAGTATCAGCGGAAGTTAGAGGAATATAAGAGGCGTTTTATTGATGCAGTGAATCAACAATATCCCTTTAACCCGCAGACTCAAAAGGATTTGCAAGACTATCAACGAAGGTTAGAACTGCGGGATGAAGATATCGCAGCGGTAGACGCACTGGTGCCAGAATTACTAAAACAACAAAAGACATCTCCGAAAACTGTTCCTTCTCCAGGTATTCAAACTCAGACTTTTGAATTCGACACCGCCACCCTAACGCTAAAAAGCTCAGGTCCCTTCGGTATGGGGAAAAAAACCTATGAAATCAACCGTAGTCGCGGAAGCGCCGAGTTTTTTACAGAAGACCTAGATAATGATGTA
Organism: Nostoc sp. DedQUE05; assembly: GCF_034530955.1. NCBI lineage: Bacteria > Bacillati > Cyanobacteriota > Cyanophyceae > Nostocales > Nostocaceae > Nostoc > Nostoc sp. DedQUE05. The sequence goes on from NZ_JAVRCB010000017.1 coordinate 9,083, forward strand.
TTTATAGAAATGGTGGCAATTCCTGGTGGTAAATTTTTGATGGGTTCGCTAGACAATGAGCCAGAACGCAGCACTAATGAAAGTCTACAGCACACTGTCACCATTCAACCCTTTTTCATGGGTAAATTTCCAGTCACCCAAGCTCAATGGAAAGCCGTAGCCGCTCTTGGTAAAGTGAATATTGATTTAAACCCCGACCCATCCAATTTTAAAGGAGCGAATCGACCTGTTGAAAAGGTTTCTTGGGATGAAGTAATTGAGTTTTGCGATCGTCTATCTAAAAAGACTGGAAAAACCTATCGCTTACCCAGTGAAGCAGAGTGGGAATATGCTTGTCGTGCAGGCACAACCACCTCGTTTTATTTTGGCAAAACGATTACAACTGATTTGGCAAATTACAACGGCAATTACACTTATGGTTCTGCCCCAAAGGGTGAATATCACCAGCAAACAACAACAGAAGTAGGAAAATTTCCCCCTAACCCCTTTGGTTTATTTGATATGTGTGGTAATGTATGGGAATGGTGTCGGGATCAGTGGCACGAAAATTATAATAATGCACCCACGGACGGCAGTGCTAGGCTAGGTGATAATCGATACCGTGTGTGGCGTGGTAGTTCTTGGGAGGACGAACCTAGGCTTTGCCGCTCGGCGGCTCGCTCCTATGGCACGCGTGGCTATAGGTATCCCAATGCGGGTTTTCGGGTTGTGATAGTGCGGGGCATGACTTAGTAGCCCTTGTTTTTCAGAAGTACTATAAAGCTAATACCTATCAGGTTTGGAGTATGACTTCGGGGACTAATAAAAAAGTAGCGATCATTCGTACAGAACGTGGTCTGGCGATCACGTTCCTTTTTTCTGCTAATGCTACTAATGTGATAAAGTCTTCATACTTAATCCCAATTCATCTTTTTAATTCCTGGAGGTATAGTTCTATTCTTTCTAAGGAACTTGTCATTATTAATATACATAAACCGCGTCTACTTTGAAAACCATAGTTTTTTGGAATTAGTTAAAGCTCATAACTCAAGGCATGAACGAATAATGCACTCTCCTTAAGAACTCCAGGTTTCAAAATGGACGAGTTATAGTTACATTTTTCTGTTTATTTTCCTACAAAATTTATTTTAAAGATAGGTCTACTGTATTTGGTCTTTAGTCTCAATATTACTCTTTATAGTCTAACTCAATCAGAGGTTGAATATACCTCTAATGATTTACAACCAATCAGAGTTTAATTTACGCTGTGAATGGGGACCGCAAGGAGTTGCTGAACTAGCTCCTATCAGTGATGTAATTGTGATAGTTGACGTTCTCTCTTTTTCTACCTGTGTGGAAATTGCCACTAACAACGGCGCGATAATTTTTCCCTACGCATATAAAGATGAATCAGCCATAGATTATGCCAAGTCAGTGCAAGCAGAGTTGGCAAGTCAGAGACAACGTTGGACTACAACAGGATATTCTCTCTCGCCAAAATCGGTGGCTCAGATTCCTGCTGGAACTAAACTAGTTTTACCATCACCTAATGGTTCTTTTCTGACTTTACATACAGGGAATACACCAACTTTGGCTGGCTGCTTACGAAATTGCCAAGCTGTGGCACAGTTTGCTCAAAAGTATGGTGATAAAATTTCTGTGATTCCTGCCGGTGAGAGGTGGAAAGAAGATGGTAGCCTCCGCCCTGCATTTGAAGATTTAATTGGTGCTGGGGCAATTCTTAGTTATTTAAATGGCAGTCTATCACCAGAAGCCGAAGTCGCTGTGACAACATTTCAGGCTTTCCAGCAGGATTTACTAGGGTACTTGAAAAAATGCAGTTCTGGTAAAGAATTGATTGAAAGAGGTTTTGAGTCAGATGTTGAACTATCCGCCGCCTTTAACATCAGTAATTGCGTGCCTTTATTTAAAGATAATGCCTATGTCAACGTAAGTTCGACGAACCTCTCTTTACCTTGAATTAAACTTCAAGTCTGTGCTTCTTCAATTTCAATAGGGACGGTTTTGTGTAGTAAAACCTCTAAGAAATTTTTTGATTGAGTCAATTATAGGGACACTATATGAGCCGTCGAATTCACGTTATCTAAATTGCAAAAACAAGGTTAATTAGGTGCCAAGTTCTAATTATGCATATGCCATATTGATATGCCTTTGACTTGCCAAGTTACTCTTGTGTTTTTCCCAAGCAATGGTTGTGTTGATAATCTCGTCTAAATCATTGTGTTTTGGTTGCCAACCCAGAACCCTATGGATTTTATCAGCACAAGCTGCAACACAGGCAGGATCGCCTGGACGACGTGGTGCAGCAATAACGGGAAAATCTACACCAGAAATAGCCTTGACTCTTTCAATAACTTGTCGCACGCTGTATCCTTGCCCATAACCGCAGTTGAAAATTTGGCTTTCCCCTCCTTTTTCTAAGTAATCTAAAGCATCTAAGTGAGCAGTCGCCAAATCTTCAACATGGATATAGTCTCGAATTGCGGTTCCGTCGGGCGTAGGAAAATCAGTACCAAAAATTCGGACTTCTGGCTTGCGCTTGAGTGCTGCATCACAAGCAGCTCGAATCAAGTGTGTGGCATTCGGTGACATTTGCCCCAATAGTCCACTGGGTTCAGAACCTGCTACATTAAAGTAACGTAAAATTACGTAGTTTAGTGAAGATACTGCTGCATAGTCCTGGATCAGCCACTCACTCATCAACTTTGAACGTCCGTAAGGATTGATGGGCTGTGTAGGATTCGACTCAGTAACAGGATTGTCTTTTACTTCTCCATAGACTGCGGCTGTGCTGGAAAAAATGAACTTGTTAACACCCATAACGCTACAGCAGCGCAGCAAATTTAAGGTGTTGCGGGTGTTGTTGGCGTAGTAGTCGAGGGGATGAGCTACTGATTCTGGAACAATCAGACTAGCGGCAAAGTGTAAGACTGCGCTGAATTTATGCTGGGCAAAAACTTGATAAAGATGCCCACTGTCTACTAAATCGCCAATAATTAGTTTCCCGTGTAGTACCGATGCTGGTGAACTTGTAGAGCAGTTGTCGTAGACTACGACATCATAACCAGCTTCTCCTAGTTGACGAACTACATGGGAGCCAATGTAACCAGCACCGCCAGTTACCAATATTTTATTTTTCATTTCTTTTTCCTTATCTACCTTTACCTAACAAAACAACTCGAATCGTTTTGAAGGCGATCGCTAAATCCAACCAAATGGAATAATTTTTGATGTAGTACAGATCGTATGACAGCTTTTCATAAGCATCTTCTATAGATGCTCCATAGGGATACATAACCTGTGCCCAGCCTGTAATTCCAGGTTTGACCAAATGGCGAACTTCATAGTAGGGAATCGCTTCTTTGAGTTTGACATCAAATTCTGGTCGTTCTGGACGAGGCCCAATCAGACTCATTTCACCCCGTAAGACGTTCCATATTTGAGGTAATTCATCAATACGCAACAAACGTAGCCAGTATCCGACTCTGGTGATTCGTGGATCGCGTTGACTAGCCCACTGCGCCCCCAACTTTTCTGCATCCTGATACATGGAGCGAAATTTATAAACTCTAAATGGTTTACCGTATAACCCACTTCGCTGCTGACTGTACAATACTGGGCCAGGGCTATCTAGCCTAACTAGTAATGCAACCAATAACAGAAGTGGTGCAACTAATACTAGTAAAAAGAGGATCAATATGAGATCGATAACTCGCTTCAGTTTCATACTGAAGTAACCAGGCATGAGGTTAAAACCATCACTAAAAGCCAACCATTTATCTTGTAACAGCGACGAAGGGAGTTTATACCAAAATGTTTCGTAAACATCCGGCAATGTATAAACCGGAATGCCTCGCAACCGCATCTGCATTAACTGTTGTGCTTGTGACTCGGAAAAGTTTATCTGCGCTGTCACTATAACCCCAGACCAGGATTCTTGACTCCATTGCGACAAATCGCTCAGGCTTCCCTGATAACTCAGATTTCTTTTTGGTAAGTCTATAGCTTTTTGGTTTTCCTCTGCTAGAACAGTCAGCTTTCCTAAAGGATTAAGTTCTAGCAATTTTTGTGTAAATTTGATGGCATTATCCCCGCCTCCTAGTATTAACCAACGGCTTTTCAGAGCGTGCGATCGCACCCATCTCACCGCCATTACGCGCAATATTATTGCCCAGATAGTAAAGATTCCTAAGCTAGGTAAGAAGACACTCCGCCACGATATCGGGTTGTATTTGGCAATATCTGACAAGTAAATCAGAGCAGAAATCAAGAAGGCGATCGCAATGCTACAAACAATAATTCGAGCGGGCGCTCTTAAACCTGAAATTTGCCGATCTGGATGGTAAGCATCTGCTAAATAAAATGCTGCAAGTATCATGCAGACAAATACATAAGGCAACGGATTTAGCCAATGTAAGGGTTGATCTAAACGCAACCATTGTGCGATCGCTAAACAAATTAGCAACCCAAAAATATCCCCTAACAAAAGCAATATCGGTAGGCTGCGGACTATATTTGGCAGCCTAGTATTGATAGGTAAACTGACATAACTTGTGGAAGTCATTGGTTTCTATTATTCTTCAGTATCCTGATATCGATTTATTCGTTAAAACCAGCAACCGAGTCAAATAAGGGAATATTAAAGACTAGCCGTATTGTGCCAAAGCATACAAAAATGAGAAATTTTGTATACTCTGTTTGTCAAAGAAATTGGAGATTAGGTATTACAAACTAGGAGGGGAACTATCTGTGCGTCGGTATAGCATATCTGTAGGAGATACATCTTAACTTGCATTGGCTGTACGAACTACACTACGGCTTCAAGGTTGTTCTTTTGACATTTGCATTATGCCATGAGTGTAGTCAATCTGAACTTTATATTTAATTTTTTGATTAGCGTATATTTGCTGTTAAAGTAGCTGTTCATAAAGTAACAAAATAAAGAAAAAGCTTATGCAAGCTGTTGAAATGCTGTTATTAAATTAATACCAAACAAGTAAGTGGGTGAAAAAAAACATAATCATGTTAACCAAGATAAATGAGGCTAAAAGCTTCTTCCCTCTTATATCTTGCCTTCTACCTCCTGCTCGACCTCAACTATAAATATTTATGCTTTTCTACTTAATGAGTTAAAATAAATGCTTTTTAATGTAATTTAAATTTTTAGAAAAAAAATTAAAAACACCTTGACATTCAGATAATATTTCTGGGATAAATCTAAGGAAATCTAATAAAAAGCAAACATTTTAAAAATACGGATATTTTTATTATGATTTTTTATACAAACAATTAGTAATTAATCCTAATTATGTCCAAATAGCTATCTTGGACTACCAAAATTGTGAAGCAAAATTAGTAAAAACAATTTCAGGTATTCGTAACATACTCCATGCCCTCTAACCAAGAAGACCAAAACTCCTTAGATTTGCAGCAATACTCGCTACTTCTGAAAAGGCGTTGGCTAATTATAGCTGTGGTGACTGCCTCTATTTTTGCGCTTTCAGCTTTAAGTGCTATCAAGCAAAAACCAATTTATGAAGCAGAAGGTAAGTTGCTTTTCAGTAAAACTGACCGCGTTTCTTCGCTGACAAATCCCTCGGCACAAGTTGGGGAGTTGAGAAGTGTGACTGAAATCAACAGTCCATTGGATACAGAAGCAGAGGTCATTCGTTCTAATCCAATAGTTGAGAAAACTATTGCTAGTCTCAGGTTGGTAGATAAGCAAGGAACACCCTTGGAAATAGATGAATTTCTCAAACAAGTCAAAATTAAAAGTGTCCGAGGTACAGATATTTTGGCGATTTCGTACAGCAGCAGCAATCCAAAAGAAGCCGCAGATGTTGTGAATTCGCTGATGAGATATTACCTGGAGAACAATATTCGCATTAACCAAGCCCAAGCGACAGTGGCAAAGAAGTTTTTACGCAAGCAATTACCTGAAGTTGAAGCAAGGGTAGCTAGATCGGAAGCAGCTTTGCGTCGATTTAAAGAAGGAAATCGGGTGATTGCTTTAGAGCAAGAAGCAACGAAAGGAGTGGACAAACTCGCAAACTTATCAGACCAGATTACCCAAGCCCAGGCAAATTTAACGGATGCTGAGACTCGCTCAAAACTTCTGCAACGTCAATTGAGATTGAATTCGCAGCAGGCTGTGGATATAGGGAATTTAAGTCAATCAAAAGCTGTGCAGGAAGTGTTAACACAATACCAACAGGTGCAAAACCAGTTAGCAGTAGAAAAGACTCGTTATACAGACAAACATCCGACGATCGCTAATTTGTTAGCAAAAGAAGCAGCCCTCAAAAAGCAGCTAGAGACGCGAATTGTTGAGAATGCAGATAGAGAAAAATCTGTACCAGCCCAGAATTTAGGGATGGGAGAACTCAAGCAGACCTTAGTGGCCCAACTGGTACAGTCGGATGTAGAACGTTCAGCATTAGCTAACCGAATTACGGTTTTGCAGAATGCATACACACTTTCTCAAAGACGATTGAGTGTTTTACCGCAACTGCAAGAAAAACAGGAGCAGTTAGAGCGACAGTTGCAAGTTGCTACATCTACTTATGAAGAACTGCTAAAGCGATCGCAAGAAGTCGATGTAGTAGTAAATCAGAATGTCGGTAATGCCAGGGTAATATCTGCGGCTTTACTTCCTCAAAAAGCTATTCCTTCCAAAATTGCCTTTCAGCTAGCGCTGGGTGGATTTTTGGGAATTTTGCTGGGTGTAGGCGTAGCTTTGATCTTAGAATCTATGGATCGATCCCTGAAAACTCTTGAGCAAGCCCAGCAGTTATTAGGTTATTCTTTACTCGGTACGATTCCTCACTTCGATCGAAAAGCTAAAAACAGTGGGGAAGGTCTAGTCGAACTAGCAGTCAAAGATAATCCATATTCGGGAGCAAGTTCAGCCTTTGAGATGCTTCAGATAAACCTGGATTTTACTATCTCCGATCGACCATTAAAAGTAATTGTCGTAGTTAGTTCAGCTCCGGGTGAAGGCAAATCATTTGTGGCTGCAAATTTGGCAGTAGCTAAAGCACATATGGGGCGTAGAATCCTATTAGTAGATGCGGATATGCGTCACTCTTCCCAACAGGAAATCTGGAAATTATCCAATCCAATCGGACTAAGTAATGTTTTAGTTGGTCAAGCAGAGTTTCGCAACGCCACTCAAGAAGTATTAGTTAACTTGGATCTCTTAACGGCTGGGACAATCCTAGCAAAACCCGCAGCATTGCTACATTCGCAGCGCATGGCTTTGTTAATTCAAGAGGCAGTCAAAGAGTATGATTGTGTGATTATTGATACTCCTGCCTTGAGTTTGTTTGGTGATGCACTCATGCTAGGCAAGATGGCAGATGGGATATTGCTGGTTGTACATCCTGGAGTGCTTGACCGTGCTGTTGCTAAGAGTACGAAAATCATGCTAGAGCAAGCGCGATCGCATGTTTTAGGAATGGTGGTAAATGGGGTTACTGCTGAAAAGGCGTCTGGTTACTATCACTCTAGGGGATCTGACGGTGGAAAAAGGTCTGCTTTGAGTCAGATAAATTTGCCTGGGATAAGAGCTTGATGAAGTTTATTTATTGACTTGATTATAGGTTAATGGGCATAGGGGTATTTTCATGATCGGAAAACAGACAATCGAGCCTCGGCAGAAATTAGTTATTAAGGCAGGGCAAACCGAGCAGCAGTACTGGCAGGATATCTGGAAGTATCGGGAGTTGTTTTACTTCTTGGCTTGGCGAGACATCTTGGTGCGCTATAAGCAAACGGCGATCGGGCTGTCTTGGGCATTGCTGCGACCTTTTTTAACGACAGTTGTGTTTACGGTTGTATTTGGTGTTTTACTCAAGGCTCCGTCGGCGGGTGCGCCTTACCCGATTGTCGTGTTTTCGGCGATGCTGCCTTGGCAGTTCTTTTCCAATGCCTTGAGTGAGTGTAGTAATAGCTTAATTAGTAATTCTAATTTAATTTCTAAGGTTTATTTTCCGCGTTTGATTGTCCCAACGAGTGCAGTGATTGTGAGTTTTGTCGATTTTATGATTTCTGCGATCATCCTGTTGGGATTTATGGCGTGGTATAACTTTGTGCCGGATTGGCGAATTTTAACGCTGCCGTTGTTTATTGCGATCGCATTTGCGGCGGCAATGGGGTCGGGGTTATGGCTGGCGGCATTAAACGTGGAATATCGGGATTTCCGATATATTGTGCCGTTTATTGTGCAGTTTGGACTATATATTTCACCGGTGGGTTTTAGTAGTAGTGTGGTGCCGCAACAGTGGCGACTGCTTTACTCATTAAATCCAATGGTGGGTGTAATTGATGGTTTCCGGTGGGCAATTTTGGGTAAAAATTTTGACATTTATTTACCAGGATTTCTCTTGTCCGTGGGGTTAGTCATCTTAGTACTGATTACCGGGATTTACTATTTCCGCCGGATGGAGCGCAAGTTTGCGGACATTATTTAGGTACAGCGTTTCAGGAGTTGTTAGCAGAGGTTGGAGGATATATGGCAGATACGGTGGTTAAGGTTGAGAACTTAAGTAAGAGCTATGTGTTGAGCCATCAGCAGGAGGGATATCGCTATAAGGCGTTGCGCGATGTGATAGTGGACGGGGCGAAATCGATGGCGAAGACGTTGAACCCCTTTAATCAAAACGCAAAACGCAAAACGCAAAACTCGAATCATGAGGAATTTTGGGCAGTCAAGGATCTGTCGTTTGAGATTAAGCAGGGCGATCGGGTGGGAATTCTTGGGCGGAATGGAGCCGGCAAATCGACATTACTGAAGCTTTTAAGCCGGATCGCGGAACCTACTCATGGCAGTATTGAGATTACGGGACGGGTAGCGAGTTTGCTAGAGGTGGGGACGGGTTTTCATCCTGAGTTGACAGGGCGGGAAAATATTTACCTCAATGGCGCGATTTTGGGCATGAGTCGGGAACAGATCAAACGCAAGTTTGATGAAATTGTTGATTTTGCAGAGATTGAAAAATTTTTAGATACGCCTGTTAAACGCTACTCCTCTGGGATGTATGTACGCCTCGCATTTTCAGTTGCGGCACATTTAGAGCCAGATGTTTTGATTGTGGATGAGGTTTTAGCAGTTGGAGATGCAAATTTTCAGAAAAAATGTCTTGGCAAAATGCAGGAAGTATCCAACGATCAAGCTCGAACAGTTCTATTTGTAAGTCACAATATTGAAGCAATTCAACGACTATGTTCTAAATGTTTGTTACTAAATAAGGGGCAGCTAATTAATTACGGAAATACAAATAGCGTGATAACTCAATATTTATCTAGTAACTATTATTCTTGTCAAGCTTTTCCTAAAAAGTGGATAAATTTAAGCGATGCACATCGAAATGGCAATGGACAAGCTCGTTTTATCGCTGTTCAATATAGTAGTTCAAAAAAAGATATTTCTTTTAATGCTTATTCAAATGGTGAACTTGAATTTCTACTGAAAATTGAATCAGATTCCTCAAGAAATATAGGAAGTCTTGCAGTTGTTGTCTATAACCAGTACGGTATAAAATTAGTAAATGCGGATATTGTATCACTTGGACAAATAATATCCCTTCAGCAGGGAGAAAATCTAGTTAAATTAAACATTGAAAAGCTACATTTAAAATCAGGTACTTATGTCATTGGTCTTTGGCTTTCCGATTCTTCATTCCATACTATCTTTGATTATATTGAGTCGGCATTTGAAATAGAGGTGGTTGAACTTCCATCCGAAGATTTTGGTATAACATGTGACGGTTTAGTAACCTGTAACTTTCAAGTATTATCAGCGCCAATCGCCGATTCAAATCTAAATTTAAAAACCTAGAAATAATTTATTGAGAGACTTTTAGAGGTAGTCTGATGTTTATTCAATACAAAAAAAGACATCACTAGACATCACTTTTGATACAAGATAGATAAGAGAGAAGGCATGGAAAAGCAAAATGTTCTTTATTTCACAAGTTATCCTTTAGACCCTAATAATGGTTGTGGAATGGCACTTTTAAATGATATTTTTCAACTATCTCAGATAGAAGATATCAACCTTTATGTTGCCGTTACTTGTAACGAAAGTAATCACTTACAAACTAAAACACAATTAGAAAATTTAAAAGTTAAATATTACTTAACTACTCGATTAAGTCCTTCTGAAAAAAAAGAAAATGTCTTAAAAGAAATAGTAAAAATATATAAAAGATTAGTGTATAAATTACGCTCGACTTTTAGCTTTCAAAATGTAACGTACTACAATTGGGATCGAGCAAAACATGTTTCTGAATATTTAACTGAACTCTGCGAACAACTCTCGATTAAAGTTGTTATTGTTGAACAGCTATATAGTATTTTATGGTTTAAAAATTTCCTTAAACTTAAACAAAAAAAGATATATCTTGCAACTGATAAAGAAGCAGAATTTTTTAAAGCTCTTGCTCCCTATAATTGGTTCAATTACAAATCTAAATTTAGTATTTTTATTAGTTATTTAAGACTAAAGAACTTTGAGAGAAAAGTCTGTGAATTGGCTGATAAATGTATATTTATGTCCGAAGCAGATATTCCCAATTATTTACTAGCTAATAAAAAAGCATCGATCAATTCACAAATACTTCCGCCTAAACTCGTTGGCTGGCGTTATACAAATTCAAAGACAGTTTTCTTTGCTGGTAATATTAATTTTTATTTCAATTTCTTAGCTGTAAAATGGCTAATTTATGAATTATCTCCGAGATTATTAAAACTAAATAATAAAATAAAAATTGTGATTGCTGGTACAGATTTTAATAATATACCCAAAGATTGGACTATAGAAAGTAACGTTCATATTCCTGGTTTTATTCCTAAAGAACAGCTTGAGGTTTTGTTTCAGACTTCCGATATTTTTATATGTCCTATTGATAATGATTTTTCAGTGAAAATGAAATTAGTTGAATGTATTTCTTATGGAATTCCTTTCTTTGCAACTGAGCCTTGTCTGAAAGCATTACCATATTTATCTGGCTTGCCAATTTTAGATATTAATAGCCCTGACGAAGCAGCAGCTTATATTTGTGATACTTTATCGAGAAAAGAAGTCTTAGAGCAATTAAGTAACCGCATCTTAGAAGATGCTTTTAATTTTGCTAATACTCGAAAAGATTGGTGGACAAAAACTGTTTTAGATATGTAAATATTTAACTTTAAATATTGAGATAATTATCAAAATTTATTTATCTCAATTTAGAAAAATTGTCAAACACTAGTTATTACAGCATAACCAAAATGACTACTTTCCATCAATCAGTTTTAGTTACTGGGGTAGCGGGATTTATTGGTCGTTACGTTGCTCGGTATTTCTCAGAGCAAGGTTGGTCGGTAATAGGCGTTGATAATTCGCCTCCTGAAAATGCTCCCCTTCACAACTTAACAGCCTATCATCGTCTCAAATTACCCGACCCCTCTTTAAATAACTTATTAAAGGAATATTCTCCTAACATTTGCATTCATTGTGCAGGGCGTGCCTCTGTTGGCTTATCGATTATAGAACCCGATGTTGACTTTCAATCTAACACAGCTTTAACTTTTGAAATTTTAAATGCGTTGCGAATTAATGCCCCTAGATGTCGATTTATTTTTCTTTCTAGTGCAGCTATTTATGGAAATCCAGAATCATTACCTATTGGAGAAACTCAACGCTGTAACCCCATTTCTCCTTATGGATTTCATAAGTTACAAAGCGAACAACTATGTTTAGAATTTAGCAAAGTTTATGATTTACCAACTGCAAGTGTACGAATTTTTTCTGCTTATGGCCCGGGTTTACGCCGTCAAGTCCTTTGGGATATTTGCCGACAAGCAATTTATCAACCCATAGTTAAGTTACAAGGAACTGGCAAAGAAAGCCGTGATTTTATTCATGTACTCGACATTGCCAAAGCTTTATTAGTAGTAGCAACTTCTGCACCAATGCAAGGAGAAACATATAATTTTGCAAGTGGAAGAGAAGTTACAATTTCAGAACTAGCGGAGATGGTGTTTAAATCCTTAGACTACAAAGGTAGTGTTGAGTTTGATGGAATGGTTCCTGTTGGAACTCCCATTAATTGGCAAGCTGATGTTACAAAATTAGGAAGTCTAGGAATAACCGATTTTTTATCTTTAGAACGGGGTGTCCGTGTTTATGCAAATTGGAGTTATGCAGAACTGTTAGGTATATAGCTCTTATTAAAAAAAGCCATATTCATTAAAATAATTTTTTCTGATGAACAAAGAACAGTTAAAACTAATCGTCCAAAAGATATTACCATCTCCTACCCACTACTGGCTAAAGTCTCAATATAATAAGGTACGCCTGGGTACTTTGCAAAGCTTAAAACCTATAAATTCAGGTTGGGGTTTTGAGCGAGGAAAACCAATTGACCGCTACTATATTGAGAATTTTTTGGGTCGCTATTCAAATGATATTCATGGGCACGTATTAGAAATTGGAGATAACTATTATACTCAGGAATTTGGAGGCGATCGCGTTACTAAAAGCGATGTATTGCACGTTAAAGATAACCCCAATGCAACAATCATCGCAGACCTAACAGATGCAGAACATATACCATCAAATACATTTGACTGCTTTATACTGGTTCAGACGCTTCAGCTAATTTACGAAGTGCGACTAGCGCTCTTAACAGCCTACAGAATTATGAAACCAGGAGGTGTTGTTCTGGCTACGTTTCCGGGAATCACACCACTTAAAGATGAGGAATGGAACAGTTGCTGGTGTTGGAATTTTACAGCCCTATCTGCACAGCGACTGTTTGAGGAGGTTTTCCCTAAGGAGAATATTCAAGTCGAAACCCACGGAAATGCTTTGGCAGCCACAGCTTTTCTTCAAGGATTGGTAGTTCAAGATATACCCAAGGGAAAGCTAGATTATCATGACCGTAGCTACGAGGTAACTATCACCGTCAGAGCAGTGAAACCTGATATGAGGTGATGGAATGAAAATACCTGGAAGTGACAAATTGAAGCGAACAATTCGACGGTTCCAAAAAAATTTAGCATCCTCTAAGGGGCTGATTTTGATGTACCATCGCGTCGCTGAGGTAGAATTAGACCCCTGGAGTCTGTGCGTAACTCCTCAATACTTTGCCGAGCAACTAGAAGTTTTACAAAAATATTACCAACCCCTTAGCCTTAAGCAATTCGTGCAAGCGCATCGAGATGGCAACATTCCAGAGCGAGCAGTGGTTGTCACCTTTGATGACGGTTATGCAGACAATCTCCATCATGCCAAACCAATACTTGAGCGCTATAGCATTCCAGCCACGGTTTTTGTAAGTACTGGCTACATAGGAAAAGAGCGTGAGTTTTGGTGGGACGAGTTAGAAAGGCTACTTTTGCAACCAGGCACATTACCTGAGAAACTTTCTTTGAATATTAATGGTAGCCTTTGTCAGTGGGAGCTGGGTCAAGCCGCCAATTACACTCAACAAGACTATCAAAGCGATCGCACTTCTAAAGCCTGGGAAGCTAAACCCGGTTCTCGAATGTCTTTCTATTACTCAATTTGGCAAGTATTACTACCTTTACCAGAACGGGAATGTTTAAAAGCTCTAGACGAGTTAGTAATTTGGGCTAATGCCAAATCTACTGTACGCAAGACTCACCGCTCCCTTTTACTGGAAGAGGTGTGTGCTTTGGGGCAAGGAGATTTAGTAGAAATTGGCGCTCACACAGTTACCCATCCATTTCTTTCAGCACAATCAACAGAATTACAAAGGTATGAAATCCAGCAAAGCAAAGCTGCTTTAGAGGAGATGCTCAATCGTCCCATGACAAGTTTTTCCTATCCATTTGGTAATTACACTCCAGAAACGCTTGAACTGGCTCGAACTATTGGATTTGACTGTGCTTGCACTACAACTGAAGACATTGTCTGGCGACAAAGCAAGAGTTTTCAATTGCCTCGCTTCGGGATTGAAAACTGGAATGGGGAAAAATTTGCCAAGCAATTAGCGAGGTGGTTTTATGGTTGAACAGATAAATAAGAAACCATTAGTTTCCTGCATCATCATCTTTTTGAACGCTGTTGAAAATTTCTTTATAGAAGCAATAGAAAGCATTTTCGCTCAAACCTATGACAATTGGGAACTTTCGTTAGCAGATGACGGTTCAGCCGACAAGAGTACAGCCATTGCGTTGCGATATGCCCAACAACACCCTAACAAAGTGCGCTATTTGGAGCATGAAGGTCATCAAAATCGCGGTATGAGTGCAACGCGCAATCTGGGAATTCGCCATGCAAAAGGTGAATATATTGCTTTACTAGATGCAGATGATATCTGGTTGCCACAAAAACTGGAGAAGCAGGTAGCAATATTAGAAGCTCACCCCGAAGCAGGTATGGTTTATGGCTCCACTCTGATGTGGTTTAGCTGGACGGGTAATCCTGAAGATGCGAAGCGCGATCGCCAACGAATTCTAGGTGTAAAACCTGATACCCTACTAAAACCGCCAACACTGCTCAAGTTGTTTTTGAAAGGCAAAGCCGAAACACCAGGCACCTGTAGCGTCCTCATACGTCGCAAACTCGTTCAAGATGTCGGTGGCTTTGAGGAGTCCTTCCGAGGAATGTTTGAAGATCAAGCCTTCTTTGCCAAAGTCTGTGTCAATGCATCTGTCTTTGTAGAAAGTGGCTGTTGGGATAGGTATCGACAACACCCAAAAAGCTCCTGTTATGTTGCACAAGCTTCAGCACAATACAATCCACTCAAACCAAATTCTACCCACTTAACTTTCTTGACTTGGTTAGAGAAATATTTGTGCGAACAAGGATACCAGGATACTGAGATTTTGCAAGGATTAAATAAAGCATTATGGCCTTATCAGCACCCACGAATATTCTACTTGTTGCAATTTTTTCCAGATGTTGCTCAGTCTCTTACGAGGAGTATAAAAAAAATTGTGAAATTCATATTTAGACGTACTTAGCATAAACCTAGCGATCTGTCCAGAACTAATTGACAGATAGTTTTTTACAATGACTTGAAGAAATTATTTAATTACAGAAATAAAAAAACAAATTAACTGAACACCTGAAGTGACGAAAAGCCAATTATTATGAATGAGCTATACCCTTTTCGATCTGTTATTCAACCTGTGCCCGATGGAGAACCACGACCTTTATGGTCAGTGATGATTCCCACCTACAACTGTGCAAACTATCTGCGTGAAACATTAGCAAGCGTTTTAGCGCAAGACCCAGGATCGGAGATAATGCAAATAGAGGTGGTTGATGACCACTCTACCAAGGACGATCCTGAAGCTATTGTTAAAGAATTAGCAGGCGATCGCGTTAGTTTTTATCGCCAGCCAGAGAATGTTGGACACGTTAAGAACTTTACCACCTGCTTAGAGCGATCGCGTGGCAAACTCATCCATCTTTTGCATGGTGACGATTGCGTTCGGGAAGGCTTTTATCGCAAGATGCAACAAACATTTGATACTCAGCCGGAAATAGGAGCCGCTTTCTGTCGTCACATCTTTATGGATGAGACAGGGCACTGGCGACACTTTTCTGAGATATTACAACCTCAAAGCGGCACAATTGATAATTGGTTGGAAAAGATTATAGTTAAACAATATATTCAAACTCCCTCTATTGTCGTTCGCCGACAAGTATATGAAAAGTTAGGTAGTTTTGACCATCGGTTTTGTTTTTATTATGAAGACTGGGAAATGTGGGTGCGAATTGCCGCACAATACCCTGTATGGTACGAAGTTGAGCCACTAGCTATTTATCGGCTACATTCTGTATCTAATACTGGACAAACTGTGCGTACAGGCAAAAACATGCAAGAGGTACGCCGTGGATTGGAAATTGCACAGTCTTATTTGCCTGCTTATCTACCACAATCAACAGTCGATCGCCTGATCGATGCCAATAAAAAACACTCGGCAATCTGTGCTCTCAGAACAGCCCAAAATATGCTGATGATTGGCGATTTGTCTGCTGCGATCGCCCAAATTCAAGAGGCATTTCAATGCAGTATTTCACCAAAGGTGATAGCATACTTTATTTACTTTGCTACCCAAGCTGGATTGAAACGTTCCCTGTGATTTTATCGAAGTTAAATAAACTAAATAATACCAATTGTGGAAGGTAATGAGATAGTCACTCCAGCCATTAAAATCCTTCCAGACTTGTTTATTGTTTGGCGACTTTAAAACTTACGCACTGTACAAACGCATCATCTCTTGTATCAACTTTCAGGAAGAAAGGTATTGTCAAAATGCAAACTCCAGTTGCGTTCATCATTTTCAATCGCCCAGATAGAACCGCAAAAGTGTTTGAGGCTATTCGCCAAGCGCGTCCACCGATGCTTTTAGTTGCAGCGGATGGGCCTCGTGTAAATCGAGCTGGAGAGTCCGAAAAATGTGCTGAAACGCGATCGATTATCGATCGCGTAGACTGGCCCTGCGAAGTCTTAACCAATTATTCTGACATCAATATGGGAATGAAGCAGCGAGAAGCGACTGCTTTTTCTTGGGTATTTGACATCGTTGAAGAAGCTATTCTTTTGGAAGACGACTGTTTACCTCATCCGACATTTTTTCCCTATTGCGAAGAATTATTGAGGTATTACCGTCATGATGAGCGGGTTATGACAATTTCTGGAGATAATACCCCCTTGGGCAATCCTAGAAATCGGCAGACTCAGGATAGCTATTACTTTTCAATTTATGCCCGAACATGGGGATGGGCAACCTGGCGTAGGGCATGGCAACATTACGATCTAGAAATGAAAAAGTGGTCAACCATTCGTGACGAGGGTTGGCTGCAAGACATTCTCAAAGATTCCAGAGAAGTCCAATTTTGGCAAAACCAATTTCAATCTACCTATGATGGTTTTGACACTTGGGACTATCAATGGATGCTCTGTTCCTGGTTACAAAATGCCTTGAGCATTATCCCCACAGTTAATTTGATTAGCAATCTGGGATTCGATCTGGATGGAACCAATACAACAGATCGAGGAGATCCACGCTCCAATGTTCCGACACAAGCCGTGCAATTTCCATTACAACATCCGCCCTTCACGATCCCAGATCGCCAAGCCGATCGCTTCACAAGAGAAAATGTTTATATGCCAAGTCTCTTGAAACGTGTCCAGAGAAAGCTCAGAAAAACATTCAAAAATTTCAAATAATTTGTCGATCTATTAATGTTTAACCATTGAATCTACTTATGCAAATTATTCATACTAGTTATTCTGATTTATCTGGAGGTGCTGCTCGTGCAGCTTACCGGATTCATCGTTGTTTGTTACAGGCAAAAATAGACTCTCGAATGCAAGTTTTGTCAAAAATTTCTGACGATCCAACAGTTAGAGGTAATTCATTAAAAATCGGAAGAATAACAACAGAAATTCGCACAGGTATTGGTTTATTAGCCAAAAAAACCATCAAAAGTTGCGATCCAACGCGTTATTCGGCTGGACTTCTTCCTTCTAATTGGGTAAAATCTTTCCATGCCTCTGATGCAGATGTGATAAATCTTCATTGGGTAGGTGCAGAGACTTTATCCATTAGTGAAATTGGTCAGATTCGTAAACCGATAGTGTGGACGTTTCACGATATGTGGGCATTTTGTGGAGCAGAGCACTATACAAACGATGGACTTAATGCTCGCTGGCGTGAGGGTTATCGAGCAGACAATCGTCCACAAGACGAGTCTGGTTTCGATTTAAATCGTTGGACTTGGGAACGCAAGCAACGTAACTGGAAATATCCTTTCCATATTGTGTGTCCTAGTAACTGGCTAGCAGATTGCGTTCGCAATAGTGCATTGATGGCAGATTGTCCCGTCTCAGTCATCCCATATCCCTTAGATTTAGATAGCTTTCGCCCGATTGAAAAAACATTAGCACGACAGCTTTTGAATTTACCTCAACAGCGATCGTTAATTTTATTTGGTGCCTTGGGCGGAACTAACGATCCTCGCAAAGGTATTGATTTATTATTACAAGCTACCAGTTTTCTGGAAAATCAAAAGTCAAAAGATATAGAAATTGAAATAGTAATTTTTGGGCAGTCACGTCCGCCACAAGTTCCTAAATTGGGTTTCCCACTTCGATATACAGGACATCTTGCTGATGATATTTCTCTCGCTCTACTCTATTCTGCTGCTGATGTCTTTGTTGCACCTTCTAGACAAGATAACTTACCGAATACAGTTGTTGAGGCAATAGCTTGTGGTACTCCTACTGTTGCTTTCAAAATTGGAGGAATGCCTGATTTAATTCAGCATAAAGTGTCAGGCTATTTGGCACAACCATACGAAGCAGAAGATTTAGCAACAGGAATTCAATGGGTTCTACAACAACAAAAGGAAAGTAAATCTCTTAGTTTAGCAGCCCGTCGTCATGCAGAATATATGTTTGACCCAGTTCGGATCGCACAGCAGTACGTTGCGGTTTATAAGGAAGCAATGAATATACAAAAAAAGTGAGTGAGTAACTATATGGGGCTTGTTGAAAAAGCCCCACTGTGGATTTAGAATTTACGCAGCTTGATAAATACTAGCTTCGTAACAGAGTCTCATCAAATTCGTTTAGCAACCTCCCAGAGAAAGTGTAAGGGTTTTGAGTCTATAGAGGTGATAATGTTGCACTTCTAATATCTAAAAATTATGCTTCTTAAATTCATCCCAGAAAAAAATAAAATCCATTCAATACATAAAGTTTTTTCTTTGTTTGGCAATTTAAAAAATTTTATTTTGATATTTGGTCTAGCTATTTGGGCTATTATTCCGTTATTAGGTGTAGTTTTTATACTTGTATATTGCCAAATTAACGTTTCCCAAAATAAAATAGTAGGAAGCCAAAAACGTATACTTAATATATTTCCAATCTTACTAGTTTTATTTACAATTACTACATATATAGCTAGCTTTGAGCCATTTCAAGATACAATTGTATATCTTGATATTTATTCTTCGCTTCAGAAAGAAATAGGGTTGACTATTCCAGATATCGAACTAGAACCAGTCTCTTTCATTTTGCCTAAATATTTGAGTATATTAATAGGGCCTAGTCAACTGAGTTTTTTATTCCTTCAATCTTTGACCATGAATACGGCTTTCACCGTTTTCGCCATACTATTTATGCCCGAATTTTATCCATTAATCATATTAATTAATGTAACGACTCAAGGATACTATTTTCAACTATTTTGGATGAGACAAATTTATTCATGGATATTTATAATACCTGCTATTTATGTTGATAATTTTGTTATTGCTTGTCTTTGTATATATGTCGGTTATTGGACACACAAATCTTCTTTAATGTATACTTTTGGCATATTACCTGGACTATTCAAGTATAAATTTATTAATGCATTAAATCCATTCAAATCATTTTCTAAATATTTGAATAATAGATTTAGTATTATTATTTGTTTTAGCTCGATACTTTTATTTTCATCAGTAATAATGAAATCACTGCTAGATTTGACAAGTTCATTGTCATCTTTTGATGGTTCTGTATCTCAGAGAATCGATATTTATGGCGGTGGCGGTGATGACTACAGTTTTGGAGATAAAATTAAAAATCAAATACGTCCTATTCTTGATTATATTATTATCTCTATATTTATCTTGAGAACCGATCTAAGTAAAATAAATAGAGTATATAGCAAAACAAATAGAAGATATATAAGATGGATTACAACATTCTTTTTGCTTTTCTTACTTTATTTTGGGTCTTTAACATATGGATTTAATTTGAGAATTACCAGTATCTTTTTTTGCATACCTGGTTTTTTTTATATTATCGCTCTTTCTTCAGACAAACTTGATGGTGCCTATAGCTATGATACTTTGATATTTATATTGGCAATTGTTTTCAGGATGATTTACTTTTTTGTTAGTATCACACTTCCTCAAAGCTACCTAACTTTTTGGAATGGTGAACCGCTAACTACACCAATCAGTGAATATTTTTACCTTTTTTATCAGTTTTTATTAAACCTAATTAATCATAACTAATATGAATAATTGCCAAGTATCGATAGTGACGATATCCAAAAATAATTACCAAGGATTGCAAAAAACCTTACAATCAGTCAAAGAACAAGACTATCAAATAATAGAGCATATTATTATTGACGGAGATTCTGATGATGGAAGTAAAGAGTTTTTAGATTCATATACCCATTCTAAAAATTATATTTATTTGTCAGAACTAGATAATGGGATATCTAGCGCATTTAATAAAGGGTTACAAAAAAGTAATGGGGATTTAATTTTCTTCTTAAACTCTGGAGATGTATTCTTTTCCAAAACAGTGATTTCTGAAGTTGTGCAAAGCTATATGCAACATAAATGGAAATGTGCTATTGGTGTCACCGTCACTACAAGTTTTGCTGGAGAAACCATATTTTATCGTCCGCCGCAACTTTCATCGAAATTTCTAAAATACTTTATGTTTTTACCACACCAGGGGTTTTTCTGTGAAACTTCTCTACATAAGAATTACAAATACAATGAATCTCTAAAAATTTCTATGGATTACGAGTTATTTTTACGAATGCTTAAAAATATAACAATCTTTTATTTACCTACAGTAATATCAATACGCGAACCTGGAGGTATTTCTAGCCAAACTCAAAAGAGAATTAGTGAACATTCACAAATACGTTTGATTTACGCTAATAAAATATATGAAAAGTTGATAATTAGCATTTTAAATACATTGATTCTACTTAAGAACTATCTCAAAATTGATTCACCTTTTGCATCAAAAAAACAGTAAATCAAAGATTATATTAGCGAATCTTTACTAAGACTTCAGTCATCTCAAATATTTTTTAAACAACCGCGTTTTTATCCATTTGTGAATTATGCATATAATATATCTTTTTAGACCGAAAAATCCTAGAGTGCATCATTGCTCAGAATCTTTTTACAAAGCAATGACACTAAATACTGATTCTGATATAGCTAGTTATTCTGTAAAATACTTGTATTCCGTCACTTTACGAGAGGTTTGGTCATTAATCAAACAGTTCGTGAGCATAAATAAGGAAGAAGAAATATCAGTATTTTTCTTTTTAATTCAGTTAGATTATTTAGTGTTAGCTTTAATTTTAAAAACTATTAGTAAATTTTTAAATAAGAAATTAAAAGTTTTTTATTTAATGCATGAGCCTAAATTTGAAAAAGGAAGAATTAACCCTTTAAAAGCAGATATTGTATTTTTATATCATTTAATTTTTGGCTATATAGGAGATAAAATATTATTGCCTAGCAATGAGGCAGTTTTGAAAGCAAAAGACTTCGTTAATAATGATAAGCTTTACAAGTTAAACTTATCATTTATTTCTATACCAGAAAATATTTTACACAATAATTTAGCACAACTAAAGTATAGTTGGGATAAGGAAAAAACTTTTTTATTGCTAGGTCGAGCAGATAGAGATAAAAACCCTCAAGGATTTTTATCTCTAGCAAGTATAATTAACACAGATTACCCAAAACAAGCGAGATTTATTCGGGGTGGAAGTGAGAGGAACATACAAGTAAATTACGACGAAAAACTAATAATTAGATTTCCTGGCTTCATTTCAAATAGTGCTAAAAGTTTCCTACTTGGTTTAAGCCACTTTGTTGTGATTCCCTACTCATTCTCAACTCAAAGTGGTGTGGTGACAGAGGCTTTGAGTTATGGAAAGCTTTTAATTATTAATGATATTCCTACTTTCTCATATTTAAAAGGTCTAAGTTTTGTCTTTTTTACTGATTTTAATGACAAAAGTTCAATGTCAAAATGTATCCATGATGTATTTAGTATGGACATAAATGATTATGAAAAACGCTATTGGGAAGCAATAAGATACTTCCAAGAAAATCATTCAGAAGCTTATCTTTCAAAAACCTTGCAAGAAATTTTATAAACATATTTTTGTTTTTGAAATATACAGAGGTGAAATACATCCATGTCGAATACAGTACTTACAGTTTCTAGCAACATACAAGCAAGCATTACAGTGGGTATTCCTTTTTACCAAGGTAGCAATATTGCACATCTTCGTGCTGCTATTGACTCTATTTTATGGCAAAGCGTACCAGCAAAGGAAATTCATTTAATTCAGGATGGTTTGGTTTCAAAAACTTTGGAGGAAACTGTTAATGAATATACTGCAACTTATCCTCATATAAAACACCTCTTAATTTCTCAAAACATGGGTTTAGCTCATGCACTTAATATCTCTATATTAAACTCTTCATCTACATACTACGCAAGAATGGACTCTGATGACATTGCACATCCAGAGCGATTAAGTAAACAAATAGATTTTTTAGAAAATAACTTAGATATTGACATCTTAGGTACTTGGGCTTATGTCTTTGAAGATGAATTTCCAAGAGAAAATTGCTCAATTAGGATAATGCCTGTATGTAATCAGGAGATACATGCACTGTTTCATTATCAAAATCCGTTGATACATCCATCTGTGATGTTTAGAAGTAGCGTTTTTGCTAAAACAGGGCTTTATAACATGGAATTTCGTTCTGAATGTGATTTAGAATTGTGGGCAAGAGCATTGAAATTGAGAGTAGGTATTTCAAATTTATCTGAACCTTTACTTTATTATAGAAATACAGGCGTTATAAGTAGAAGGTCTGCGGCTTTAGGACAGCAAATTAAAGCACGATATCAATACAATACTCTTTCACTAAAATTAAATATTCTCAAAGTCATGTCTTTACTATTTCGCATTCTTCCTTATCAAATGCAAGTTTGGGGATACAAAAAGTTTAAAAAAGAGAGCAATTTTAATCAAAATGCTGGCGAATTTTTAGTTAAATATAAATCGAATATTTCTAATTAATTATATTCAAACTATAGGTATTAATTATTATTATAAAAATTGGTTGAATATCATATCTATTTAATTTTTATAAAAAATATTTATCATACTGTATCTCTCAGTTGAACAACGCAATTAAACATAAGATAAACTTAACTATGCCACATAGCTCAAACTTCTTCATCCCTACTTCTCAGAGTTAAGAGATACGGAATAAGAAGTTTGAAAAATTTAGATGTCTTATATTTAATTACTAAGCTTATTAACTTATCTTACTTGATACAACTTTACTTCATAAGCATTTAAACGAGTGCTGAAACTTGCATTAGGAAATAGGTTATTAATAGTTTTTTCATTAAAAGTAACTATTTTACCAGCTAAACTCTGAGTCAGTTTTATTACAAAATTTATTTGAGTCGAAGTATGATTAACAGCTATAATTAAATATTTTGTAGTATTAGGAATAGGAAATAATTTAACTTCTATATTTGGGTTGTTTACTTGTACTGGATTACTTAAATCTTCTCCTCTAACGATTGCAGGAATGTAATCTCGGAATTCTTTAATAGTAGGATACAAAACTGACTCATTCCAGGAAGGTGAAGAGAGATAGTGTATCCAAAATAGCAGCCCATCAGCCCCTGTAAGGACTGATAAATAAAACATATAGCGAAATTCTAACTTTGTTGGTAATCGAAGATCGGTCTGATTTCCTCTATAAGCTTGTATTACGTTCCAAAATTTTTTGTTTTTAACATCAGCAAGGGAAATGACTTCGTAGAGTGCTTTTCGGTAAAATGATACCCATTGGAATTCTACAACTCCATCTTTGCAAGGATAACAATCCCACATCAGTATATCCATTGCATCGCTATAAGGTTCAATTTTTTCTATTTTGTGAAAAACTAATGCCACTGGCTTTGATTTATCTTCTTCCTTAATAGCTTTGTATACCTTTTTTAACAAATTTGGAGAAATTGGTCTAGGTTTTTTTATTTCTGGTTCATCATAAAGATACCAAGCATAAACGGAAGGATGGTTTTTATAAGTACGAATAAAGTCTTTCACTCCAGAAATATTTTCTGATTCGACTAAAATACGAGGAATCTCAAGCAGGATTTTTATTGGTGTTTTTTTAGAAGCATCCAAAAATGCCTGGATTTTTGCTTTGCTCTCTTTTTCAACATAGGGCATTAATAAGTCAATTCCTTTAGAAGATGCTTTGATTGGTACATCAATATTATTGATATTGTCATACCAACCTAAGAAAAACGGTAAACTTCGTTTCCGATTAGTTAAATATTTTTTGGGATTTAAACTTACAAGTATGCTGCTAGTACTAGCTACTAAAAAACCAGGAATTAAAGCTATAAATTTACGTCGCGTTATCATTATCAAATATTAAATTTAAGAACAAGCTTAATTAAACATCACATTGATTGGTTTGGCAATATTTGGTATTATCTATGAATCATTGCAACTTATTCAAGGACATTTGAGTACCTACCTCATACCTTAGTAGCGATGTAAGCAAACGTTTGTCCGCGATAAAACTGGTCACGTCCACCTTTGGTGATATATGCTGGTTCTCTGAAAATCATTGGCAATATTTAGAATTATAAATATTTTGTAACAGTTTCACTGCGTTAGCATTTTTTGTAGTGAATTTGAAGCGATCGCTACCACTAACAGTTATGCTTTCTTTAGTCACTGTCCCTTTTTAAGAAGTGACATTAATATAAAAGTATCACTTTATACTTTTATATTTGTATCGTTGTAGTGGTGGGCTTCACTGTTGTATACCAGAGTTGGTATTTGAGGTCTAGTCTTTGCTCGGTTGATAACAGTGCTGATGTTTTCTCTGGAAGCGCATTTGCCGAAGTGACAGCGAAAATAATTGCGATCGCAGATAGGGTAGCATTGAATCAATAGTTAAATTTACAACTTTTGTTCTTAGCATTTACCCTTAATCTTAATACTGACTATTTCCAGATTAAACTACCACAAATTAAGAATTATTTACCCTATAGTGTCAGTTTTAACATGCTTTTACCAGTAGCAAAAACAACTTAACATCGACGAATAACCACTGTCTAGTGACTAAGTGCAACCTTTAATTAATGCATAGCTAATTCTTTGCGTGCCTCTGCGTTTCCCTCTGTGCCCCTACCCTGCAAAAAGGCGAAGTGCTTATGCGTTTAAATAAAAAAGAAATCAGCAGACAGTTCCCAACCTACTACTTAGTTACAAAACTTAGACTTAATCTCAGACAAACTGGAGTATACACTTTTAAGACTGGAGACATTTAAGATACAGGTTCTACATACTTCTTAATAAATCCGCCTTGAGAACGCAAAACGTTCTAATCTAAAAGCTAAGTGGGTTAATTTACTGGCAGTTTTGCAGGTAATACTTTCAAGCTTATAAAGCATAGACACGCCGATGTGTCAAGCCTCAAAACAATCCAGACTTAACATATAAACGCTTATAATGGGAGTTTTACAAATCCGATGAGTGTTAAGGCGAGTGGTGGAAGCTCGGTTGCGCGTCCGCAACTATATCAAACCCTACCTGTATCCACAATTACCCAAGCGGAGCAGCAAGACCGTTTCTTGGGAAATGGTGAACTAAATGAACTGGCAAGCTATTTTGCATCTGGTGCAAAGCGTCTAGAAATTTCTCAGACGTTGACGGACAATGCCGAGATTATTGTGTCTCGAGCTGCTAACCGGATTTTTGTTGGTGGTTCGCCAATGGCTTTTTTAGAAAAGCCCAGAGCAGTAGAAATAGTACCGGTTAGTGCTGTTAGCGGTGCTAATGTTCAACAAGGGATGCAACTGGGAACTGTAACCTACGTTGAAAGTCGTGGTGGGTTCCTAGAAAATTTACGATCAATATTTAACTCATCCCCCAGCGGCCCGACACCTCCAGGTTTCAGACCAATTAACATTGCTCGATATGGCCCAAGCAACATGGCCAAGAGCTTGCGGGATTTATCCTGGTTCTTGCGCTACGCTACTTATGCGATCGTTGCTGGCGATCCCAACATCATAGCGGTGAATACAAGGGGTTTGCGGGAAATCATTGAAAATGCCTGCTCTGGAGAAGCTACGCTAGTAGCTTTACAAGAAATCAAAGCTGGGGCACTTTCATTTTTCCGCAACGATGCTGAGGGTACAGAAATTGTGTCTCAGTACATGGATGTTTTGTTAACAGAATTCAAAGCAGCCACACCTTCAAATAAACTGCGCCAACGCCCTTCTAGCGACCAGCAAGGGTTAGAATTGCCGCAAATCTACTTCAATGCCTCAGAACGTCGTCCCAAGTTTGTGATGAAGACTGGGTTATCCAGTAGTGAAAAAAATGAGGTAGTTAAAGCGGCCTATCGACAAATCTTTGAGCGCGACATTACCCGTGCTTATAGTTTGTCCATATCTGACCTAGAATCCAAGGTGAAGAATGGCGACATCTCTATGAAAGAGTTTGTCCGTCGTTTAGCTAAATCTCCCCTTTACCAAAAACAGTTTTACCAGCCTTTTATTAACAGCCGAGTCATCGAACTAGCTTTCCGTCACATTCTCGGACGGGGCCCAAGTAGCCGAGAAGAAGTACAAAAATACTTCTCGATTATTTCTAACGGTGGTCTACCAGCTTTGGTAGATGCCTTAGTAGATTCTGCTGAATACGGCGACTATTTTGGTGAAGAAACAGTACCCTACCTGCGGGGTCTGGGTCAAGAAGCACAAGAATGTCGCAACTGGGGGCCGCAGCAAGACCTGTTTAACTACAGTGCGCCTTTCCGCAAGATACCTCAGTTCCTCACCACATTTGCGGCTTACGAGCAACCGCTACCAGATCAACATCCTTACGGTTCTGGTAACGACCCCTTGGAAATTCAGTTTGGGGCGATTTTCCCGAAAGAAACTCGCAACCCCAGTACCAGTCCGGCTCCTTTTAGCAAGGATACCAAACGCATCCTGATTCACCAAGGAGCAGGGATTAATAACCAAAATAGTAATCCCAGAGCGCGGGGTGAAGCTCCTGGTACCCTTGGTCCCAAGGTGTTCAAATTAGACCAACTGCCTGGTACTAGAGGTAAAAAGGCTCCCAAAAGTTCTAGTGTCAGATACTCCGAAAGCTCCACACAAGCAGTAATTAGAGCTGCTTACCTGCAAGTTTTTGGTCGCGATGTCTACGAAGGTCAGCGCCCGAAGGTATTAGAAATCAAGCTGGAAAACGGTGACATCTCGGTACGGGAATTTATCCGTGCTTTGGCTAAGTCGGATGTCTTCCGCAATCTGTACTGGTCATCGCTGTATGTTTGTAAAGCGATCGAGTATATTCACCGCCGCTTGTTAGGTCGTCCGACTTATGGTCGTCAAGAAATCAACAAGTACTTTGATATCGCTTCTAAACAAGGCTTTTACGCGGTGGTTGATGCCATTATTAACAGCGTAGAATACAGCGAAGCCTTTGGTGAAGATACGATTCCTTACGAACGGTATCTGACTCCTGGTGGTGTAGCAGGGCGACAATTACGTGTTGGTAGCATTCGTGATGATATTGCCGCAAAAATCCAGAAGGAGGTAACACCAAGCTTTGTGACACTGGGTACAGTGACAGAAAAGCGGTCAGAACCAGATATTCAGTTCCGCATTAACCAAGGTGTTAGCAAGCAACGGGAACAAACCAAAATCTTCAAATTGGTGGCGAATACTACTGACAAGGTTGCAGTCAAAACTTTGATCAGCGCTGCCTATCGTCAGATTTTTGAGCGGGATATTGCACCATACATCGCCAAAAACGAATTTACCAAATGGGAAAGCAAGTTGGGGAATGGCGAAATTAGCGTGAAGGAATTTATTGAAGGTTTGGGTTACTCTAACCTCTACCTGAAAGAGTTCTACACACCTTACCCCAACACCAAAGTGATTGAGTTAGGAACCAAACACTTCTTGGGACGTGCGCCACTAGACCAAGCAGAAATCCGCAAGTATAACCAAATTTTGGCTACTCAAGGTATTCGTGCCTTTATTGGTGCTTTGGTAGATAGTGTGGAATATAACCAGGTGTTTGGTGAAGATACGGTTCCTTACCGCCGCTTCCCGACCCTGCCAGCGGCAAACTTCCCAAATACAGAGAAGCTTTACAACCAGCTGACCAAGCAAAACGATGACGTGGTTGTACCCAGCTTTAAGCCAGTACAAGCCCGTGTCGGAGTTAGTAACGATACACCGCTTTTGGTACAGGCGATCGCAGATATCGCAGCCCAAACAAATGGTCAGCCATCCTTTGCTGAACTGGGCCGTTCTTACAACGATGCTAGCGGACAAACCGTGGAACAAGGTGTGCGTAAACATGCACGCATTTACCGTCTAACAGAAAACACCAACCAAGACGAAAAACAACAGGCAATCAACGCCATTTATCGTCAAGTCTTGGATGTATTTAGCGGTGAGGTGCCCGATAATTTCCGTCGCACTGACCTAGATAGCAAACTCCAAAATGGTGAAATTTCCGTGCGGGAGTTTGTGCGTGAACTAGCTAGTTCCCAAATCTATCGCCAGCGCTTCTTATCACCTTATCCTCATACCAAGACCATTGAGTTCCTCTTCCGTCATCTGTTGGGGCGTACACCCGCAACTCAGGAAGAAATTGGCCAATATAACAAGCTGCTAGTCGATAGTGGTTTGTCAGCCGCTGTAGAAGCAATAGTCGAAAGTCCAGAATATAACCGCTACTTCGGTGAAGATGTTGTGCCTTACAACCGCTTCCCATCTCTGCCAGCAGGTAACTACCTCGGCAGTGTTGCGGTTGATTAAGAAGTAGGGAATAGGGAATAGGGAATAGGGTACAGATTATTTACTGTTCCCTGTCCCCTGTAACCTTTCCCCTGTCCCCTTCTTAACCTTTCGTAATACCGCTCTCAGATTGCAGTTAAAACAGTAAATTCTGAAAAGCAATATTACAAAGTATTAAGAGCAGTCATAAATGCTCAACAGAATGCCGGAAAATGTTTTGCGGAAGGTAACTGAGTTTGAAAGCTTGTGTACTTGTGTTGACTCAAGCAAACTCGTAATTTATTAGCCGTAGCAGTTGTAAAACTGTTGTGTCTAAAAGGACGAGAAAACAAACTCGGTAAACCAAACTCAAAGTCGCACCAGTTTAATCAAATCCTGGTTTCATTAGTATTGGAGGAATCCATTAATGAGTATCGTCACGAAAGCTATCGTGAATGCTGATGCAGAAGCTCGCTACCTCAGCCCTGGTGAGTTAGATCGGATCAAGTCCTTTGTTACAAGTGGTGAGCGCCGGGTGCGGATTGCTCAAGTTTTATCAGAAAATCGCGAACGGCTTGTTAAGCAAGCTGGCGATCAACTGTTCCAAAAGCGTCCTGATGTTGTGTCTCCTGGTGGTAACGCTTACGGTCAAGAATTGACTGCTACTTGCCTGCGTGACCTAGATTATTACCTCCGCCTCGTTACCTACGGTATCGTTGCTGGTGATGTCACCCCCATCGAAGAAATTGGTGTTATTGGTGCCCGTGAACTGTACAAGTCCTTGGGAACTCCTATTGATGGTGTTGCTGAAGGTATCCGCGGGCTGAAGAATGGCTCTGCGTCACTGCTCTCTGGTGATGACGCTAGTGAAGCTGCTGGCTACTTCGACTACCTAGTTGGTGCCCTTCTAGGATAGGGTAAAGCTGTTTACCTACTTAAACAGAAGTATTGCAATACGGTTGGAAATAAGGAATTAACAACATGGCTCAAGACGCAATTACCGCTGTCATTAACTCCGCAGACGTTCAAGGTAAATATCTAGACTCTTCTGCTTTAGAGAAGCTAAAAGGCTACTTCTCCACTGGCGAACTGCGGGTACGTGCTGCTAGCACCATCAGCGCTAACGCTGCTGCGATCGTCAAAGAAGCTGTAGCAAAATCTTTGCTATACTCTGACATCACCCGTCCCGGCGGCAACATGTACACCACCCGCCGCTACGCTGCTTGCATCCGTGATTTGGACTATTACCTCCGCTATGCCACCTACGCTATGTTGGCTGGCGATCCTTCCATCCTAGATGAGCGTGTGCTCAATGGCTTGAAGGAAACCTACAACTCCTTGGGCGTTCCCGTCGGTGCTACCGTGCAAGCTATCCAAGCAATCAAAGAAGTAACCGCCAGTTTGGTAGGTTCTGATGCTGGTAAGGAAATGGGCGTTTACTTAGACTATATCTCCTCTGGCTTAAGCTAAGAACTAGTTTGCGCTTAAGAATTTAGGTGCGGCTTTATTAAGGTCTGGAAATCAACCGTGAGTGCTAGAACGTTATATTGCTTATCTTGGTAAATTATCAGTGATGAGTGTTGGTGGTCTAGTATTGATGTTTGATTTCCAGCCTTTGAATGATTAAAAGATTTGCACTCAAGATTTTGAGATAAAAAAGTTTTCACAAGGTATACAGGAGATTTTCAAAATATGTCCCGTTTGTTTAAAATTACTGCTCTAGTTCCCAGCCAAACCCGAATTCGGACTCAACGCGAACTGCAAAATACTTACTTTACTAAGTTAGTTCCTTATGAAAACTGGTTCCGCGAACAGCAACGTATTCAAAAAGCAGGTGGCACAATTATCAAGGTGGAACTAGCAACTGGCAAGCAAGGCGCTAATACTGGCTTGTCGTAATTCTGTAAATAGAATATTATTTTAGGGAATTGGTAAGAGGTCGAGAAAGACCTCTTTTTTATGGCTCGGATTTTATGCAAATCAATAATTAAACATATTTAAAAGACGATACCCGCGAGTATAAAGTGGAACTGGAGCGTCAGCATTCTGTCTATTCTTAGCCTGTTCAATAGTTTCATCAAGCACAATTAGGTTTCTTTTCCAACCTTTAGCCAATTTTCCAGCGATCGCTCTTAACTATAGAACCCTAAATTTTAAGTATAAAATACTACTTTTATAGCGCAAAGTAGAAATGGCAATTTGTCAGAAATTATTGAACTAGTGGTGTATTGAAGTTAACAACTCTAATATTTATGGTTGTAAAGCCTACTTATGAGTTATAAGTTATGATTTATGAGTTTTATTTTTAACTCCTAATTTCTAACTTTTTACCTGTACCGATCGTGAATCTACGCCACCTGATTCCAATTTTTGATAGTTCAGTCTCCAACTGGGCATTAGAAGCGCGGTTCTTGCGCTGGTTAACCTTGATTTGGCTGTTCGTCGGCTTGATCATGCTATTTTCAGCATCATATCCTGTCGCTGATGCCCGTCAGAATGATGGTTTGTATTACTTTAAACGTCAACTGCTTTGGGTCTTAGTTTCCTTAATTGGATTCAATATTGTTGTTAATTCACCGTTGCAGAAAATTTTGGGACTATCCCATTGGTTTTTGTTGCTATTTTTGGGGTTAATTTTTGTCACACTGATCCCAGGATTGGGAAGAAAAGCTTTTGATGCAGCGCGTTGGATTGCGATCGGGCCAATTCCGATTCAACCTTCAGAACTAATTAAACCCTTTTTAGTGTTGCAAAGTGCGCGGCTTTTTGGTCAATGGGAACGAATTAGTTGGCGGGTTCGTTTCGCTTGGTTGGGCGTTTTTGGTTTGGTACTTTTAGGAATTCTTGCCCAGCCTAACTTGAGTACAACGGCACTTTGCGGCATGACCATCTGGCTAATTGCTTTAGCAGCTGGCTTACCTTACAAGTACCTGGGAGGAACAGCAATTGGTGGAGTAATGTTGGCGCTACTCAGTATTAGTATTAAAGAGTATCAGCGTAAACGGGTAATGTCATTCCTCAATCCTTGGGCGGATGCTACAGGAGATGGCTACCAGTTGGTGCAAAGTCTACTAGCTGTGGGTTCTGGTAAAACTTGGGGAGCTGGATATGGGCTTTCTCAACAAAAGCTGTTTTATTTACCAATTCAAGATACCGATTTTATTTTTGCGGTGTTTGCTGAAGAGTTTGGCTTTGTTGGCAGTATGGTGTTGTTGGTACTTTTAGCTACATTCGCTACTCTCGGATTAGTTGTGGCGCTGAAGGCTAAAAATATAGTACATCGATTGGTAGCGATCGGTGTGACGACTTTGATGGTGGGACAATCATTGCTCCACATCGGTGTTGCTACAGGTTCTCTACCGACTACTGGCTTACCTTTACCGATGTTTAGTTATGGTGGTAATTCTATGATTGCCAGTTTAATAGCTGCTGGGTTGTTGATTCGGGTAGCACGTGAGAGTAATGAAGCTGAGGTAGTACCGTTGCGAAAACCTCAACTTGAAAATGGGCGCAGACGCCGAGCTTTTCATAAAACCAGGAATTGAGCTAGCAAATGCCCAAAAAGTTACCTCTGAGGTAAGGGAGTCTTAAATGGACTATTGCTAGGTGGCAGAGTAGGTGGAATTGGGTTAAAGCTAGGTATAGGAGTAGGCACTACTTTTTTGAGGACTGTGATTGCAAATCCTCTTTGCTGGGGTTGTTGCTTACCAGATATATCATTGACTAGCAGTCCGATTTGAGCGGGGAAGGCTTGATTTACTAAAAACTTCGTTGAACCAACTGCTGGAACGTCATTGCCGTATGGTAGAAGTTTAACCTGAATATTTTCTCCCTCTACTCTCCAACTCAGAATAGCAGATGTTCCTTCATTGAGAACCAAATTTGGTTGTTCGCTACCGTTAATTTTGAAATAGACAATCTTAAATGGTTTGGGTAATATTGGAATTTTTGATTCAGCTTTTTTAGAACTAATTTTGTCGCTTCCATTGTTAGAAACAGTTTTGATTTCAAATGCAAAACTTCCCACTTTATTTGCTAATAAAGGAATATTTTTACATTGCAATTGTTGATTTTGTTGTATACATAGTTTTTTAAGTTTAGGGTCTGTAATATTGCCTTGATTAAATTTGTAAGTAACTGGTTTACCATAAGATGTACCATCATCTGCATTGCCAACAACCTGTAGTTGTGACAGCAATAATGGACGTGCAATTGTCCAACTAAAAAGAATATTTTCACCTTTTGTGTACTGTGGCTTATCTAGCTGAAAATTAACTACTGATGCAATTGGTTTTTCTGCAATTTCTACTTGGGTACTTTGCGCTGCTACTTGGTTATTTCGGGAAAATATTTGTATGCCATTGTGATAAAAAGCTTGTAATTCAAAAGTGTAATTACCTTTTGTTTTTACTCCAGTTTTGACGTTGCTACAAATTAATTCTTGTTTATTTTGTACCTGACAAGCAGGGATTTCATTAGCACTTACTTTACCCAGTGTTTCAGGAATACCATTGCTAAAGTCATAAGTAATCGGCTGAATAGGTTGGGAACCTTTAGCCGTCAAAACTAACTTTTTTAACTGTTTATATTGATGAATTTCCCAGTTTAAAGCTACCTCATCACCTTCAGTAATTTGAGAGTCATTTGCACTAAAATTTTCTAATCTCAAAGGATCGGGGTTTAAAATTCGCCAAATGATAAATCCTATCCCTCCCAATAACCCCAAAATTGCCAAAACTAACAGAAGAAATTGCCACCAAGGGCGGGGTTTCCATACCAAAGTTCCTTGAGGTAGTGTGTTCGGTAGAGGTAAATTTTGTTGGTCTTTGATATTGAGTTGAAAGTTGATCGCTAGCCCTGCACCAAACCACGGTCGTCGCCACCAAGGTTTGGGTTTGACCGTCAAATTAGCCACAGTACTTCTATTAGGTAATAATCTGACTTCAGTAGGATCAAATTTGTAAGTATATAGTTCTTCTTCGTCTCGACTTTTTAAGTTTAATATTAGTTCGCGGACAATATTGCCCTGGTTAGCTAGTGATAATTCGTACTTGCCAAGACTACGGCTAACTTGTCCCAAGATGGTATTAAGTTCTATATCTAAGCGATAATTTGTCGGAATTTGGATATACACCAAATCCAGCAGTACTAAATCTGGAGAGTTTTCTGAATACAAGCGGATTGTCGGCGAATAGCTTCCCGCAAGGGTATCTCCAGGTGGGTGAAATTTCAACAATATTTGACCTTGCGTACCAGGATTGAGTTCTAATGCAGTCACGTCAGACACTAATCCTGGCCCCTCAAATCCAGTCGCAGGATAATTAATTGTGAACCAGTCATCGTCTAAATCTGGACAACTCAAGCGGAATCTGTCTACGAGATAAGAGCGATTGTCAACTATTACCTCCACTTGCAAAGGCTCACTAGGATTGAAAATTAACGGTTTGTTGGGGTTGGTGTTAGGTCTGATGGAAAATGTTGGGTCGTTCACCCGAATTGCAGTCTGTTCTTTTAGCAGAACCTTAATTTGGTTTGCGAAAGTTATGGGAGTATCTTGTGGATAATGTAGAGGAGAATCTACGACTAGTGTATAGTCATAGGTTCCTGGGAGAGCATTTGCGGCGATTTGAAACTCAAATCTGACTTCGTCGCTATTTTGCCCTGGAGCTAATGCTAAACTTTCTCTAGGAGAACTAGACCAGCCGGTTAAATTTTGAAATACTTCGTCAAAAATAAAATATAAGTCAATAACCGCACTTTGATTTCCCTGATTGATTACAACAATATAAAGTTCAATGGTATCTCCTGGCATCCCAAATTGAATTCCAGGTGGGTTGATAATAACTTGCAGTGGATTGAATTTAGCTTGCATGTCATTGATTCCCTTATTTGATGCGGTGTAATTTGACCTGAAAATCTTCACCACCACTCACAATCATGGTTCCTTGATTGGTTTTCAAGTCGATACTATTGATTTTTTTAGAGCTTTGGTAAATTGTTTTACCTTCTGCTGCTCTTGTTTTGTCAAGCTTATGTTCGGGAGTTAAGTACCAAACTACGACTCGTCCATCATCGCCACCACTTACTAAGAGACTCCCATCGTCACTAAATGCTAGAGTCCGCACAGATGTTTTTGATGCTGACCAACGGTCTAGTTGTAAACAATTAAGTTCATTTACTTTTTCTAGCGGATTCGGATTTTTGAGAGTTTGACACTGATTTAAATCCCAAATGGTAATAAATCCCGCAGAATCAGAAGTTGCGAGGATTTTTCCTGTTGAGTCAGGAACAAAAGCTAATCCCCAAATATAATCTTCAGGCCCAACTAATGGGTCTAGTTTTTCTAGATTTTGCACCGATAAACTTGGGAATTGTTTATTAGATTGAGTTTGATTCCACTGCCACAATATAAAACGCTTAAAGTTTCCAGCAATTACTAGAGTTTTTGCATCTGGGCTGAGATTTAATGCCCGGACTTGGAAACCTGAGAGTTTCAATCTACTTTGTACGTCAATAACTTGCGGTTCTGGCAGAAAATCGCTGTTAGGCGCTGGTCTTGACCATAGTCTGACTTTACCACTGCCATACCCACTGAATAAGTTAAGTGAGTTTGAGGTGAAAGCTAGGTCAAAAACGCGATCGCCTTTTGCTTTAGGATCTTTAAGGTCTTGAAGTTGGCTAATCTTTGTACCTGAAGGAACATCTCTGAGTTCAATTACACCATTATCTAAACCAACAGCAGCGCGATTATTTTGTAATGGCATGAAGCGCAAGACTTCTACAGCGTCATCGGTAATGGCCATCAAGCCTTTAGGCTGTTGTGCTTGGTCGCAAGCAAGGGGCTGCCCAGCGTATCTTACAGTATCATCGGGGTCTAAACTATCAGCACCAATTCTCCAAAATCTTAAGGTGCAATCATCTGACCCACTGACCACAGATAAACCAATGCCACTAAAGCGCACTGAGTTGACAGAACGGGTATGCATTACTCCTTTTGGTTGCAAGATTAATGCGAGGAGTGCGGCTAATAGTGCGATCGCAGCCAATTGTAGCCATAAAGGTATAATTGGCAGAGTCTCTACT
Organism: Nostoc sp. DedQUE05; assembly: GCF_034530955.1. NCBI lineage: Bacteria > Bacillati > Cyanobacteriota > Cyanophyceae > Nostocales > Nostocaceae > Nostoc > Nostoc sp. DedQUE05. The sequence continues at coordinate 44,806 of NZ_JAVRCB010000017.1, forward strand.
TCTAATGTCTGCGTGGCTGGGTCTGTACTGCCTAAACGTTGATCGGATAATTCCGATTTAGCCTCTAATAATAGAGTTTTGCCGATTCCAATCCAAGGACGTTTTGTTTTAACATCAAGGATGACTTTACTTGTCTCTCCTAGATGCAGATTAGCGGTTTCAGGAAGCTTTTTAAAACTACATTTTCGCCAATCTCTACCCTGCATTTGTACATTAATTTGCTGATTGAGATTGCTAGCGTTTTTAAATAGTAATTCAAAGGAAGCTGTATCAGATTTCCAGTCAGGCAACCATGCCGATTTATTGGGGATTTTCAGGTGTTTTTCGGTGGTAGTAAAGTCTATAAAACCCACTGGCAACACTTCAACGTTGCCTCCAGCATTAGTTGGATAACCATTATTGCTAACAGCTTCAATAGTAAAAGGGTAATTTTGACTGGGCGCTTGCACTACAGAAGGAGGTTGGCATTGGAATGTAGCTTCTGCTAAACCACCCGGATCTAAAGGTAATCGGCGTTCTGCACTGCCAGCCAGCCAAGACGGATCGACGCCTGCAAAACGCAGCATTACCTCAGTTGGTTGTTGCCCCAAGTTCCGCACCCGTACTGGTATATCGACAGAATTGCGGGGATAAACTTGGAACTCTCGTACAGGTAATTCTACACTTAAATGTGTTGGTCTGTTGTCTCGCTCGATTTTCAGGCGTAGCACAAGTCTGGACTGTTGTGCTAATTGCGGTGAAAAAATGTTTACCATCAGGTTGACAGTACCAACAAATCCCGGCATGGGTGTATTGAATACGAATACTTGGAAGATGGTACTACTGCCCGGTGGCTTGGCTGCCGCTACCTCTGGTTCGAGTCTATACCAGCGATATCCTGTGTTGCGGATTTCTCCTGCCGCAGTAATTTCTATCTGAAAATTGACGAAGCGATCGCTGTCATTATTAACAGTTACCTCAAATGATACAGGAGTATCACCTGGACGAAAGATTAGGTTTTGAGTAGAAAGGCTGGCATTAATAACACTTTTTTCCATGCTATTACTTATAATATTTTTTTATATTCTGCATGACTAGCGCTATTAAAAAATTAATGTCTCGTGAAAACGTGACAATAGCTTTTTTTCTTTGATTATTGAAATTTATATACTATTAAATATTGTGTAATAAATTGGCCAATTTATAAAAGTCATTTTCAAAGGCGATCGCTAATACATATACAGCAGAATTCAGAATTCAGGAGTAATATCATGTCCGCATAATTAGTTATGCTAACCACAGTCATTACACCCCACCCCCAACCCCTCCCCGCTTGCAGGGAGGGGAGACAAGGCGTAGCTTTGGCGGGGTGGGGTTCTTCGGGTTTAATAAGCAATCAAGCGGACATGATATAAAACACGCTTTATACCTGGGTAACAGATTTAGCTTGCTTGTGTACCTCACCAACTTGAAATCTGCTGTATGACCCAAAAACCTTGTAGAGACATAGCACTGCTACGTCTCTACAAGGGTTTCGGATAACGCATATTTAATTTCTGGATATGACTTTCTCAGCAACGCCTGAACTCAAATTAAAATCGCTGCCCAATTCCCAGATGCACTTTGCTTTCTCCCTGGTCGTTAATGCCATAGTCAGCCCGAATTAAGCCTAGTGGTGAATTTAATCGCACTCCCGCCCCATAACCAAAACCATAACCTGGTTTATCCCGTACACCTGCCGGATCTCCTAATACAGTATCACCAGAACCTAAATCTGAGGCGAAGTCGGCAAACAACACACCGCCTACGATTGGTAAGACGGGAAAACGATATTCTGCCGAAGCCAATACATAACTGCGACCACTACCAACTTCGCCAGAATCGTAACCGCGTACCGAGTTGGAACCACCCAAGTTAAAACTTTCGTAGGGCGGTAAATTCCCAAGGACGGTACCGGCTTGGACATTCACCGCAAATACTTGTGGCTGTTTGCTGTTAAATAACTGCACTGGTAAATATTGGCTGTAGTTAGCTTTGAGGCGATTGAGGGAAATATTACCTTCGCCGATGGGTATAGATTGTTCTGTACTCAGACTTAGAACGGAACCTTGAGTTGGATTGAGGGGATTATCTCGTTTATCTTTGGTGGCGGTGAAGGATACGGTAGTTAGGTCGTCAATACCAGTTCCACTCGCAGAGAGGGGATTGCCCTGAACGTCAGTTGGGGTAATATTACCTTGGCGATCGCGAATACTAGTTCGGGTATAGTTTAATCCTAATGAGGTATTCCAATCGTCAATTGGTCGCTGCAAGCTGACACCACCGCCAATTTGACCTTCTCGCACTTTATCGCCGTTAGCTAGCTTAATCTTGTCATCAAAGGTTTCCGAAAGTTCCTGACTACGAAAACCATTTACAGTGTAGCCCAAGCGATCGGGGTTAGTTATTCGATAGGGGCTAATAAATTTGGTATTAAATTGTAAGTCTCGGCTACTTACCCCAACATTCACACCTAAAGTATCATTAACACCACCGACATTCTGATCTTGATAGCTGATTGTACCTACCAATCCTTGATCGGCATTGTAACTCCCACCCAAATTAACACCACGCGCCCCAGTTTCTTTGAGTTGGTAAACTAAATCAAGTTTTGTTGCATCACCTTCTAAAGCAACATTCACAGTTTCAAATAAACCAGTCCGATATAGTTGTTGAATGTCTTGTTTAACGACATTTTCTTGGAAAATTTGACCGGGTTTCAACTTGAGTTGTTGTTGTAAGAAATCTGCTTTGGTGCGTCCTCCGACGGGATTTCCCTTGCTATCAAGGGTTTTACCCTCATCGTTGACAAAGCGAAATTTGATATCACTCACCAAACCTTCAGCGACATTCACAGTGAGAATGCCTTGAGAACTGGGTTTAATTGATAGCACCCGCGCTAAGTTATAACCATTGTCGGCGTACCACTTGTTAATTTGTGCTACTGCTTGTTGCAATCCACTGGGACTAATAGTGGTTCCAATCTGAGATTGCAAACGTTGTTGAGCGACTTGATAGGTAAGTACTTTAGCACCAGATAATTGCAGCGATCGCACAATCACTGGTTGAACTTGGTATACTACATTCAATCCAGCCTGAGTGCTAAAGCTATTCACACTGACACTACTAAATAAACCTGTATTTAAAATTGCTGTTACATCTCTTTGCAGCTGGCTTTGACTGGTTTCTCCACCCACCTGGGTTTTTATTACCTGGCCAATGATTTGCTGTAATTCTTGATTGGCTCCCACCACCCGTACATCTGTAGCTCTGACTACCAAATCGCTTTCAGTAGCAGGAGTTTTGGGGGATGAAGGGGAAAAAGAGGGAGTGGGAAGAAGCGTTACTGATGAATTTCCCTTGTCTGTTGATTTTAAGACTACTGGGGAATTTTTGTTTGCACCTGTTTGCACGGCGACAGGATTTTGAGAAAATTGTTGTGCAACTATAGTTTCTGGGGAAGCAATTGTCTCTACCCGTGCGGGAGTGTCTTCAATTATCGGTACCACCAAGTTACCAGCTTTTGGAGTTGGAGTAACGGTTTTAGCAGGTGCAGCCGTTGCTTGCTGAGTAATATTGCCAGTAGCTAATGTAGCTAATGTAAAAATTGCAGTAGCAGAAACTCGCATAATATTTAACCTAATTAACTGGGAGTTATACTAATTTTGGATTTTAGATTTTAGATTTTTGATTAAAAGTATTGACCAAAAGGCTGTTCTAGAAATTTCAAACAATTACATTCCTATCCAAAATTGGTATTAGTTGTAGGGAAGTAAAGGAATAGGGAAATACTAACTTCCAGCTTCCTTGTCGATTTCTCTATTTATACCTCTTACCCAAACAGACAGTTAATTTTGATATTTTGTTTCTTATGAGTAATCTATCTCGGTCATCTTTAGCTTCTAACTCCCAATCCGCAACTTCTCCTTTGCGGTTACTTGTATTAAGTAATGGTCATGGGGAAGACATGATTGCAGTTCGGATTTTGCAAGAACTCCAACAACAACCAAACCCACCAGAGATATTTGCTTTGCCTCTGGTGGGTGAAGGACGTGCTTATGAACAGTTGGATATCCCCTTTATCGGTTCAGTCCTGAATATGCCTTCTGGCGGCTTTATTTATATGGATGGCCGCGAATTAGCGCGGGATGTACGCGGTGGTTTATTGCAACTTACCCTCAGCCAAATTAAAGCTATTCGCCGTTGGGTAAGTTCCCAAAAAAAATTAGGTAATAGAAGAGCGATTTTAGCAGTAGGAGATATTTTGCCGCTGTTGTTTGCAACATTTAGTGGCGCTAATTATGCTTTTGTCGGTACGGCAAAATCTGAATATTATGTGCGAGATGAAGCTGGATTATTACCACGAAAATCTAAAGACGCGGGTTGGGAAAACTTTTCTGGTTCAGTTTACCATCCTTGGGAACGTTGGTTAATGAGTCGTCGTCGTTGTAAAGCTGTGTTCCTGAGAGATGCGCTGACCACAGAAACATTAAAACAATGGCCAATTCCAGCTTTCTATTTGGGTAATCCGATGATGGATGGTCTAGAATCGAGGTTTTCACGCCAACAATTTTATAGTCAGAATATCCAACAGCAAGAGACAGTTCGACCTTTTGTAGTGACTCTTCTTCCTGGTTCTCGTCCGCCAGAAGCATACACTAACTGGGAAACAATTATGATTGCTGTATCTGCATTGATGACAAGTTTTCAACAGCGAGATTCAATCTTTTATAGTTCTAACAAAGTAGTGTTTTTAGGTGCGATCGCTCCTGGTTTAGACTCTAATATTTTATCCCAAAGTGTGCAATCCCAAGGCTGGCGCGCTGAATCAGCATCTCCTATCAAACTAAGCGATCCAAATGTCTTGACATTTAAACAAAGAAATGCTTATCTGCTATTAACACAACAAGCTTATAATGATTGCTTGCATTTGGGAGATTTAGCGATCGCAATGGCAGGTACAGCCACAGAACAGTTTATCGGTTTAGGCAAACCTGCGATCGCAATTCCCGGTAATGGCCCACAATACAACCTTGGCTTTGCTAAATCTCAAAGTCGTCTACTGGGATCGTCTTTGATTTTAATCGATCGACCAGCAGATGTAGCGAAGGTTGTACAATCCCTATTCAAAAACCCTGATAATTTGCAAATTATTGCAGAAAATGGTGGGCGACGCATGGGTAAACCGGGAGCAGCACTACGTATTGCTAATTGCTTGCGGGAAAAATTGGGATAATGGGCAGTGGGTATGGGGCATTGTGGCAGGTTATTCTCCTTATCCCCTTTGTCCCCTCATCTCCCTTGTCCCTAATTCCTCACGCCACCAACCCCGAACGTAAGGCCCTCACAGCAGCTTGGGTACGGTCATCAGCACATAGTTTATTTAGAATATTACGAACATGGGTTTTTACAGTACCAACTGTAATGTAAAGTTTCTCGGCAATTTGACCATTACTACACCCAGCTACAATCAACTCTAGGATTTCCAGTTCCCGTTGAGTCAGAGGGTATGTTTCCAAAACTTGCTCGTATTCTGTCGCCAGCGCTTCAATTTTTACAGTCTTCGGCTTGTCAGAACCTTGACTTTCTCCAGGAATACCTTGGCGCATCTTCCGCAATACCACGTTGGCAATTGCCGGATCGATCCAAGAGTTACCGCCGTGAGTTGCTTGAATTGCCTCAGTTAATTTACTGATGCTGGTTTCTTTCATATAATAAGAATCAGCGCCAGCTGCAAAAGCTGCAAGTACAGCATCCTCTGTATGATCCATTGTCAAGATGAGAATCTTTGTAGTAGATTGCCCATTTTCAGCCTGGGAGCGTTTGAATTTACGAGTGAGTTCGATGCCATCCATGTCAGGCAAGCCGATATCTACTACCGCTACATCTGGCTTTGCCGTTTCTAAAAGTTTTAACCCTTGAGTAGCATTTGCCGCTTCCCCAATTACTTTCAATGCACTATGAGACTGTAATGCTGCTCGTAGCCCCATTCGCGTTAAGTCATGATCTTCAATTAAAATAATACTAATTTCATTCATTGCTACACTCACTCTTGCGCTGTTTGCATCTTTCAAAATATTGCCTTTTGTAACTATTATCTATTATTTTCCCAAACTCAAGATAGATGATATTTCAACCTGTCTGCATCCACCGATAGAAATAACAAGTAGCCAAAATTTTTACATTTAGATAGAGGACAAATCTAGCTGGAGATATATAGATACTTACACAAAAAGTATGAAATATTGAAACGAATGCCAAATTGCTGTTCCTTGCTGATAATTCAGCTTTGAATTGTCATGTTGCATCCGTTAATTACTATTATTTTGGAGCAAACTTTAAAAAAAGCTTACGAAAATGAAAAAATTACACCGTGTGAAAGTTGCTTTACGAGAAAGTAAAAGATGGTTGGGAACAATTTTTAATCAAACCTTTGGATTCATCCGATTGATAGAGCCAATAGAGATCCTCATAGAAGGAAGGGAATCAGCCAGCGTTAAAATTTTCTGAAATCATAAACAACAAAGTAATTCGTAGTCCTTTTTAACGAACTTATCCGTCTGACTTTTCACAGGATATAATACAAGCCGCTCTGTGCGAACCTCTCCCCTTTTAGGTTTTGAATTTTTGCCTAACTTTTGTCGGGAACCTTTCTTCGGAATTAAACTTTGGTAATTTTGCGAACATCTATAAGTTCAATATACCTGGATAAATACTAACACAGATGTGGCGATCGCTAAGAAAATTGTCGAAATTTCAGGAGGTAGGATTACTTCAGATTCACAAATAGGTATAGATAGTACTTTTTTATTTATTTAGTCTAACTAACCTGATAGTAAAACTGTTCAAGCTTATGGTACATGATAATGGGATGCAACTCTCACCAATGACTGACGACGGTGGCTTCCTCACTCATCTACAATTGTTTTAAGCTTGGTAAAGTATTTTATTTTACTTTATATCAGTGGTGTCTGGTTGTTAATTACTAATTTTTTGCAGGACATTGGTCATTTGTTAGGAGTTTAGTTACCATCTGGGAAATTAACCAGATTGAATATCCAACAGACTCAATTCAACGCAAGGAAAGACTCGAAACGAGCGACATACTACTAACGGAGGATAACGAAGTTAATGTGATGAATATCAAGCAGGTATTAAAGTGGATCCTATGCAAAATACCTTAATCAATCAAATTACAGGTTTTAGATGAAGGGAAATTTTATATTCTTTAGTTGGATAATCTAAAAAGATAAAAGATAAATATTATACATCAACCTATGTTTGGCGGCGAAAGTTAAAACCGATGGAAGAGACGCTGAAAATTTTGGTTGTAGACGATGACGAAGTAGACCGGATAGCAATCTGTTCTGCCCTGACTAAAGCAGGTGTTCAGATAGAACTGTCTGAAGTAGGCAATGGTAATGAAGCATTCTCTGTCTTAAGCATTACTACTTACGATTGTGTTTTCCTCGACTATCGTTTACCAGATCGGGACGCACTAACCTTGATTCAACAGCTACGTTCTTCAGAAATTAAAGTTCCTTTAGTAGTTTTAACTGGTCAAGGAGATGAACAAATTACTCTCGAATTATTGAAAGCTGGTGCTACAGACTATCTCTCTAAGTCTAGAATATCCCCAGAAAGTTTGTCGCAAGTTTTACGGAGTGCGATTCGGATTTATCAAGCACAAATGCAGGTCGATTTGGCAAACCAGCACCTTAGAGAAACTCATGAACAACTCATTTGTAAGAACCAAGAATTGGAGAGACAACAGCAACAGATTCAAATGCAAAACTTCAAGTTATTGGAGGCATCACGTCTAAAATCACTTTTTTTGGCAACTATTTCCCACGAACTTAGAACGCCGATGAATGCGATTATTGGTTTTTCACAAATACTCTTGCGTCCTAAATTCGGTCAACTAACGCACCAGCAAGCAGATATGGTTGAGCGCATTTTGAATAATGGGAAGCATTTACTGATGCTACTCAATGAAGTTCTCGACTTTTCCAAGCTGGAGGGAGGAGGATTAGATTTAAAGGCAGAAAGATTTGATATATCAAAGGTAATCAATCTCGTTGTCAGTGAAATGCGTTCCCTAGCTGATGCTAAAAATCTTTCATTGTTAGTACAAACCGATTTGCAAAATCCTTTGATATTTAACGATCCAGTTCGTGTCAAACAGATTTTGATTAACTTGCTTTCCAACGCCATTAAATTCACAGAGTCTGGTGAAATCTGGGTTGAGGTTAAGGAACTACCTGGAAACCGAGTAGTAATTATCGTTCAAGATACAGGTATAGGCATAGCTCCCAGAGATTTTAAACATATTTTTGAAGCATTTCGGCAAGTAGATCAAACTATCACTCGCAAATATCCAGGTACAGGTCTGGGTTTGGCAATTATAGATTCGCTAGTGCGAATGATGGGCGGTAAAATATTTCTTGAGAGTAAATTGGGGGTGGGTTCAATGTTTAAAATTGAATTGCCACGTCAAATTACATTACCGACTGTAGCCGCAAATGCTCCAGCTTCACAGTTAGATAACGATGATTTTTTTTCTCCTGCGCCAAATCCTCATCAGTCATCTTCTCAAGCCAGAAAAGCACCAATAGAATATCCTAAATTTAAAAATTACTTCCAGAAAAACTGATACAAATTTATAAATCATGTCTGTAGTTGAAAATAATAAAATTTATCGGATATTAGCAGTTGACGACACTCAAGATAATCTGATTTTGGTTCAAGCCATTTTAGAAAGTGAGGGGTATGAAATTGATTTGGCTTCAGATGGAATAAAAGCTTTACGGAAAATTGAGCAATCTCCACCCGATCTGATTCTGTTAGATGTAATGATGCCGGGGATAGATGGCTATGAAGTCACACGTCGGATTCGGAATAACCCTGCAATTTCTTATATTCCAATTCTATTAATTACTGCCTTTCATCAATCCAGCGTTGTCGAAGGTTTGGATGCTGGAGCTGACGATTTTATTCGTAAACCATTTGATACTGATGAACTACTAGCAAGGGTGCGATCGCTATTACGTCTCAAGCACAGTCTGGACGAACAACAAAAAATGGCCCGCCAACGGGAAGATTTTGTTTCCCGTCTGACTCATGATTTACGAACTCCCCTAGTAGCCGCCGATCGCATGTTGAATTTGTTTGAAATGGAAACATTCTGCAAAATTTCGCCGGAAATGAAACAAGCGATCGCAGTCATGATTCGCAGTAACCAAAATCTGATGGAAATGGTCAACACCCTATTAGAAGTGTATCGCTTCGAGGCGGGTAAAAAAACCTTGAATTGGGAGGAATGCGATTTATGTGAAATATCTCAAGAAGTAGTCAGCGAACTAAGTCCTCTAACTAATGAAAAAGGCTTGACTCTGGAAATTGATACCCATCAATTAGATCCACTGAGTCCAAACGCTGCTATTATCATGGGCGATCGTTTGGAATTACGGCGAGTGTTAAACAACCTGATTGCAAATGCCATCAAATTTACAGATACAGGAGGCATAACAATCCGCATTTATGAAACATCATCTAATCCAGGAGATCCAGATTCGGTAATACTTGAGGTAGAAGATACAGGATATGGAATTGCGCCAGAAGATCGGGCAACAATTTTCGAGCGATTTCGCCAAGGCAGAAATAAACGTTCGGGTAGTGGCTTAGGACTACATCTATCCCATCGCATTATAGAAGGGCACGCAGGAACTATCAAGGTCGCTTCTGAAGTAGGGAGAGGTAGTTTATTTACTGTGCAACTACCTAAAAATACTTAAGTTATTCTCCTTCACCACCGATTATTTTGCGGATATCTCCCAAGAAATTACATTTATAACAGAAGGCAGGAGGCAGGAGGCAGAAGGCAGAAGGTAAAACTATTGCTATTTCTAGCATTCACGCTTGTCATTATGTCCTAACCTAACCTATGTGACTACCGCTATAATTTTGGATGTATTTTGATGCACCCAGCAAAAATAAAATTAGCTTAAATTATTTAGTTTAAATTATATAGATTAATTACAGCAGCATTTGAAGGTTAATCCAATCAAAATATTGCCAGATAACTTGCCTCTTCCAATATTTGTATACTCCCAACGGTAGATGTATTGCGCGACTAAAATAACTAAATCTACTTTTGTATCATTCTATAGATAGTAGAAATAACTATTTTACAAAGTTATTATTCAACCTATTAATGCCTGAAAAACGTGTATGCACCCTGGAATCATAACCCAGGGTCTTTTTTATAAAAACCTAGATAATCATCGTTTTTTCATCATTGACTACTGTCCATGTCCACCCTATTAAGAGTTGAGGGTGGACATGGACAGCAGTTAAAAAGGATTATAAAGTAAACTAAAATACAGACCGTTTTCTTGTAATGTTCTCTCATTTGAGTTAACAGATACCAAAGGAATACCCCAGTCAAGACGAACGGTGAAGCGATCGCCCTGTGCCCAACGCAACCCCAGACCAACAGCAGCTAAAGTATTATGGTCGGGATTATCTTTACCAGAACTGTTCCAGCCAACACCAAAATCCACAAAGGGGATAACCTGTAAGATGCTATTTATCTGAGGTAAGCGCAGAATCGGTACTTGAACTTCCGCAGAAACAAAAGTACCATTATCCGTCAGCAGATAATCTTGACGGTAGCCGCGAATGCTATCCTGCCCACCTAAGCCAAATTGCTCTATAGGCAAAAGTGTTGTAGATGCAAGTTGCGTATTTAAACGTAATAATAGTAAGGTTTCAGGAGCTAAAAGGCGGGCCCACTGTGCTTGCCCTTGCCAAGCAAAAAAACGGCTATCAGGAGCATCTTGATTAACCGTGGCATTCAACACATCTATGCCCAAACTGAATTGAGAGCGTAGGGCGATGACTTCCCGGCTGTTACGACTCGTCCATTCTTGAAAAACTCGCAACGCAGATACCCTAGTGCGTCCCTCATTATCAGCGCCAGGTGAAAGTAAAGAGGGGGGAGCTGGTGGGTTCTCTCTCTGTAGTATCCACGAGATATCACTTTCGCGTCGGGAAGCTGTTAACCCCAGAGCGAATTCTTGTGTAGGAGTTTGGATTATTGGCTGGCGGAATGTCAGTTCGTAGTAGCGAGAAGCCGATTCGATATCTAGGAAGTCGAAAGGAGGCTCAATGACATTACTTGACGTAGTGCCATAGTTAAAGGTAAGCGTTCCGTTGCGGGGATTGAGAGGCAACGTGTAGCTAGCATCAAAGGAATTGCTACCATCGGTATTAGTGTAGCCTACACTCAGACCATCTCCCAATCCGAGTAAGTTGGCTTCATTCAATCTTAACCCGCGTCGGAAACTGCCAACACTGGGCGATCGCCCATTATCAAGAACTATTTGACCGCTAAAGGTTTTTGCCTCACTGATTTTAACTTCTAAAAGACTCGTACCCGTTTGCGATCCTGCTGAGAGTTCAGCAGTCACGTTTTTAATCAAAGGATTAAGTTGCAAAAGTTGCAGGGCTTCTAATAAACGCTGGCGATTCAGAGGTGGTGATGTCGCGATTGCTAGTCGGCTACGGACATAATTCGGATTCAGCCGCCGAGTCCCAGTTACCTGAATATCTTCTAATTTACCTTCGACCACCTGAATTTTAAGAACACCAGATTGGATTGTTTGAGGTGGAATATAAGCACCAGAAGTAATGTAACCATTTTTGACATATAGCTCGGTGATTTTAGAACGTGCTTGATACACTTGGGTCAGTGAGATCGGTCGTTTGGTAAATTCAGCAGTGGCTTTGGCTAATTCTTGGGCACTGAAAACTGTGCTACCAACGACTTCAAAGCGTTCAACAACAATAGTTTGAGGAAAGTTGCCAGGGAGTGGTGTATCAGGTGTAGGAGTTGGGGCAGAGGGTGGAAGTAGTTCTGCTGGTGGGGGGAGTGGCTGTGGCACTTCCGGTGAGGGAAGTGGTGAAGGTGTTGTGGGTGGTTGGATATCCTGTGGTGGTGGAATTTGTTGTGATAGGATGAAATCACCACTTGGTAATTGTGTAGTATCAACAGCCTGAGCTTGCAGTGGACTTAAAAATGTACTGCTAAGTAATAGAAACATACTCAGCGGTAAGCAGGACACTATAAGATTCTGAGGGTATTTATCAATCATCGCACTGGACTATTTTTGTCAGTAACTATGGGATTATACGGGGACTGCTTCAGATGTGAATCTTACTTCATCTTTTGTCGTTAAAGTTGATGTCTTGAGCAAATCGCAATTTAAAAGCTAAATCATCTGGTGATTGCAGACTTAAAAGTATTAATGAGATATCTGGTGAAATTAAATTAATTATGCGTTGCCCAAAATCCTTGGTAAGCAAAATTTATGTAGTCAAAGGCTTTCCGTACCACTACGTGGAAGCAAACTATGCGTAGTATCTCCGTGCTTTTTTTACAGTTTAAATCTGATACCAAATTTCTGATGAGAGTGTGCTGCAATCAGTAGACGTCTTGCAAAAGTAACTTTTGCCTTGAAGTTGGGGAAAGGTGAAAGGTTAAAGGGTAAGGGAAAATTCCATCCTTTCCCCTTTACCCCCAAGAGTGCAAAAGTGCTTTTTGCAAGAGCTCTACTCCATACCACTTTCCTTAAACATTCCCATCAATTTACGTTTACGAGCGTGAGTTTGCATCAAGTTTTCCCGATAGCTTAACCAGTCAGCTTTCTTCCCAGATTTCAGGTAGGCATTACGCGCCTTTTTCAACCATTCAACCGCGTAATAATAGTATTCGGCTTTACCTGCATCCATAATTTTTTCGGCACGGCGACGAGCATTAGCAATTACCCAACCAGGATTATGAGGAATAGCAGCATCCATGACTCGGTGAATTAACTCTGAACGATCGGAACTTAGTTCGCTAGCGATCGCAATTGCATCATCAATTAGCCCTTCATACAAGAATATATCCACCTTGGCTGATTCTGTTCCCCAACCATTATAAGTACGGACAATTCTCAGCAGGTCTGTTTTGACACTTTCCCAGTTTTCCCCAGCCAATTCTGCCATCTTTTGGTAATCCACAAAGCAGGGCTTCATTTGAAAAGCCGCCTTGATTGCTGATAAAGCAGCTTCACTATTACCTAATTTAATAGCTAAATCACTTGTCCAAATTGCCAATTCATACTGACAATTACCCGGTAAATTTAATCCACTCTCGGCTATATCTAGTGCTTGCTGTAATGCTCCCTGAACGCTGAGTGTTTTGGCTAGGGCAAAGGCTTCTTCCATTGAGTTCATCTGGGTTTGAGCAGCATCAATTGCTTCTTCCACCCTGCCTAAACGCCCCAACATTGTCAGATATTGCTGGGTTTGCCCTTCCGCTTCTGCTAAATACAGGTATTCTTGATAACGTTCTTGACGTTCGAGAATTTTCAGGCGAATTAATGCCAAATCATCAGCATAATCTGGTACGTCTTCTTCCCATGCTCCCCTTTCAGTAATGTTACCTTGGAGAACTTGTACCAGTGGCGGATAATCCCAACCTTGGCGTAAAGCCTCCATAACTAGACCAAAATCAGCATTCCACTCATCTTGCCAAGCTTCCAAATTTATTTGAATATCAACTTTTTCTTCTGGAGTAAGTTCGGCGATTAGAATTGCTTCACACCAAGCATTATTTAATTCGCCGACAACTTCATCATTTTCAGCGCCGTATTCGGCAACATCATCCCAATTTTCCGCACAGGTAGAGGTAATCGCCTCCAAAATAGCGATCGCATTTTCACCTTCTCCCCGTTCGCTAAAATCTACCGCAGTTTGCACTACACTCAGCAAATCTTCGCCAATCGGGTCCTCTTCGTATCCTTCCTCAAAGTAGCGCACGGTATCCTTGAGAATCTGCCGCACTTGCCGCCGAAAGGGAGCCGGATCGAGAGTATTGCGGCGCACGAATTTTATGGTTGTTTGATTGTCAGCAGGATTCGTCATCCAACTTACATGACGGTCAATCGCCTCAATTAGGAGGGGGTATTCCGCTACCAACTCTTGCAGTAGCCTTTGAGTTTCGATATAATTCAGGCGATTTAGTAGTTCTTCCAGGGTGGGGCGCTGCTCAATATTTTCTGAGTTACGCGCACAAACGAGCATCGTGGCTACAATGTGTTTGCACCAACCTTCATAGTTGTAGGCACAGGTGCATTTTACTGAGGTTAACCCACTGCTATCGAAATTCAGGCTGACATGATAAGGTCTAGCTTCAGTGCCTACAACATCTGCCTGAAGCAGATGACCGCGTTGGATAACGGCATTAACAGCACCAGCGTTATAATATGCCTCGCCTCGCTGGAAAGATTTGGCGTTGGCATGACGGCGGATAGTAAATTCACTAATTTGGGGAATAGACATCGAGCGATCGCCTGCGTAAATCTTCTGGATCAATCCTAAATCCAGCTTAGTGTTACGCTAACGCGCTGTAAAGAAAAAGGTGTGGCGATTCTGAATGAGACTGCAATTTCTATTCATTAACTAGCTCAGAACTGGAAATAAGTTTCATTGTCCTGCAAATACTCACTTAATTTATTGTCGCTTTTCTGGGAAAACCAACCCATATAATGAAAATATCCATATTTTCGCCAGAAGTGAGTGAATCATAATTTGAGTTAGCAATACCCAAACCTGAAATCAGTGAACAGTCAACAGTAAACAGTCAGGGTAATGTAAGGTAAGGGATTTAGAGTTCAGCGATAAAACTGATAACTGATAACTGTTAAAAGGGTTGCGCTGATTGTCGGTCAAGTTGAGAATAAATAGGCGAAGCAGACGGGGAAACTAACGTGAGTCAAGGATATGATTACGATTTAGTAATTATCGGCGCTGGTGTAGGCGGACATGGCGCAGCCTTACACGCCGTAAGTTGTGGTTTGAAAACAGCAATTATTGAAGCTGCTGATATGGGAGGAACCTGTATTAATCGGGGCTGTATTCCTTCTAAAGCGCTGCTGGCAGCATCTGGACGTGTGCGGGAGTTACGCAATGCCCACCACCTCAAGTCACTGGGAATTCAAATTGGTAGCGTGGAATTCGATCGCCAAGCGATCGCCAATCATGCTACCAATCTTGTCTCGAAACTTCAAGGCGACTTAACCAACAGTCTCAAGCGTCTAGGGGTCGATATCATCAGAGGTTGGGGAAAAATCGCTGGCGCGCAAAAAATCTCTATTACTGGAGACGGCGGTGAAAAAACCATTACAGCCAAAGACATTATCCTTTCGCCAGGTTCAATTCCTTTTGTGCCTCCAGGGATTGAAGTAGACGGTAAAACTGTCTTTACCAGCGACCAAGGTGTGAAATTGGAATCGCTACCAGAGTGGGTAGCAATTATTGGTAGTGGTTACATCGGCTTAGAATTTTCTGATATTTACTCAGCTTTGGGTTGTGAAATCACTTTGATTGAAGCCCTAGATCAGTTAATGCCAGGATTTGACCGCGATATTGCCAAACTTGCCGAACGGGTGCTAATTACTCCCCGCGATATTGAAACGAAAGTCGGGATATACGCCAAAAAAGTCATTCCCGGTTCACCTGTGGTAATTGAGTTAGCAGATTTCAAAACCAAGGAAGATGTAGATGTCATCGAGGTAGATGCTTGTTTGGTGGCTACGGGACGCATCCCAGCGACCAAAAATCTTGGTTTAGAGTCTGTGGGTGTGGAACTCGATCGGCGGAATTTTATTCCAGTAGACGATCGCATGGCAGTACTATCAGCAGGTGAAGTCGTACCGCATTTGTGGGCAATTGGCGATGCTAATGGGAAGATGATGTTAGCACATGCGGCTTCTGCTCAAGGCATCATCGCCGTAGAAAATATAGTTGGGAGGGAAAGAATAGTAGACTATCGCAGCATCCCCGCAGCAGCGTTTACCCACCCAGAGGTCAGCTATGTAGGCTTAACTGAAACAGCAGCTAAGGAGTTAGGACAAGCTGAAGGGTTTGAAATTGCCACCAGTAGGAGTTACTTCAAAGGAAATTCCAAAGCGTTGGCAGAAAATGAAGCTGACGGTATTGCCAAGGTGATATATCGCAAAGACACCGGAGAAGTCTTGGGCGTCCACATTTTCGGACTGCACGCCTCAGACTTAATTCATGAAGCCTCAGCTGCGATCGCCAACCGTCAATCTGTGCAAAGTCTCGCACATCTAGTTCACGCCCACCCGACACTCTCAGAAGTCCTGGACGAAGCTTATAAACGAGCCATTTAGTCATTTGTCCTCTGTCATTTGTCCTTTGTCAATAAACAAGGACAAATGACCAATGACAAATGACCAATGACTAATGACAAATGACCAATGACTAATGACTAGTGACTAATTATGCAAATCCGTCGCCGTTCACCTAACCCAGCTATTTCCGTGTCCATGTTACGTTATCAGGCTGCCGTACCTGATGCAGCGCCAAACAATATTTTGGAAGAAATTGTCTGGCATAAAGAAGTAGAAGTTGACCAAATGCGTGAAAGGCTGCCTTTACGGGAATTGCAACATCAAGCACTCTCTGCGCCACCAACCCGTGATTTTGTTGCTGCTTTGCGTCAAGGTAAGACAAAGCCAGCATTGATTGCCGAAGTGAAAAAAGCTTCACCTAGTAAAGGCGTTTTACGAGCAGATTTTGACCCAGTAGCGATCGCCCTGTCTTATCAGCAAGGAGGTGCTAGTTGTCTTTCTGTGCTGACAGATGTCAAGTTCTTTCAAGGTAGTTTTGACAATTTAGCCAAAGTCCGGGCTGCCGTAGATTTGCCCCTACTGTGTAAAGAGTTTGTCATCTATCCTTACCAGATGTACTTAGCGCGGGTTCAGGGTGCAGATGCGATTTTGTTGATTGCAGCTATCCTGAGCGATCGAGATTTGCAATACTTCCTCAAAATTGCTAATAACCTGAAAATGGCAGTTTTGATTGAAGTCCATAGTTTGGCAGAACTTGACCGGGTGTTAGCCTTAGATGGAGTCTCCTTAATAGGTATCAATAATCGCAATTTGGAAGATTTCTCTGTCGATCTGCAAACTACTTGCCAACTTTTGGCTGCAAGAGGTAGACAATTGCAAGAGAAAAATATCCTTGTTGTCAGCGAGTCAGGACTACACAACCCAGAAGATTTGAGTTTAGTGCTGACAGCAGGTGCATCTGCTGTACTCATTGGAGAATCTTTGGTAAAACAACCAGATCCCGGCGCTGCGATCGCTCGTATATTACCGAGGAATTTTTAAAATAAACACCCACCTGCCCTAAAAGGCGCAGGGCAACTGCACATAATAGTTAAGCAATTGGGCATACTATGCGTATACACGCAGCACTTTGCTATCAAATATCATCAATATCTTTGCCAAATCTTCATTGCTAATCAAACCAAAGCCATAAGCAACTAGTTATTTATTATGTAACAATTTATTAACAAGAAATAAACTGTAACTCATACAAAATCCCAAATATGAAATCAAAAGTTAACTTCATGGAGCAAATTCCTCTACCTTCGCCTATTCACTACGAACTTATACTTCAACTCTTAGAAAGACAAACTATGTTAGCAGTCAATGATAACCCAGATTTACGGCATCAGGTGAATCAGCTAATTATTACTCTCCGTAAAGCTGCTGTACAGCAAAAGCGACTAGAAGAAATTTGCGAGTTTTCCTCTGTAACTATCGATCACCGTTGGTCAATCAACCATCATAACGATAGCAAAGTTGTTGCCCCCGATTGAAAAAGATTGTCATCTTTATAAGATTTTAGTTCAGAGAAAGTTCATCTTGATTTAGACAAAACTGTAGATCGGTTAAAATAAAAAATTGATGAGATTCTCTCTCGAATTTGACGAAAGATGAAATACAACAGCATTGATGAACTCCTCAGAAATAATCAGGCTTGGGTTGCCGAAAAGCTAGCTCTAGATCCAACTTACTTTCAAGAATTATCTAACGGACAAACACCACCTTTTCTATACATTGGGTGTTCTGATAGTCGTCTGGCATTAACAAAATTTACCCGTACAGAACCAGGAGAGCTATTTGTACATCGTAATATTGCCAATCAAGTTTCTCTAACGGATATAAACTTTTTAGCCGTTTTAGAATACGCAATTTTACACCTAAAAGTGGAACACATTATCGTTTGTGGTCACTACGATTGCGGAGGAATTAAGGCAGCTTTAGAAGGGCGAACGATTGGAATTCTTGATAACTGGGTAAATCCAATTCGGGAACTGTATCTACAGAAACAAGAAGAAATTGATGCTTTGCCAACAAGAGAAGAACGTTTGAATCGCTTGGCAGAAATCAATGTTGTGGCGCAAGTAAAAAATATTTACCAAACTTCCATCATGCGTCAGGTACTCCATGAGCGAAAAGCGCCTATGGTTCATGGCTGGGTACTAGATATACACACTGGGTTAATCAAAGATTTAAACGTTTCAACTGTGCAATGGCAATTGCACATTTGCCCCTTGCTTTTAGAGTTTAGACTCTATGCCATGTTAACACATGAGAGTTAATTCGGTATTTTCAGCCACACCGAAGCCTGCATTATAGAGTTGATAAATCGTGTTTTTACAAATCTTATTTAGATATCGAGTTTTATTGGGCAGTGCTTACGTGTATTTAAAAAATAAAATAGTATTTTTAGAGTTTTTTGTTTATTAAAGTAATGTCAAGATCGGGTGATTACTGATAATAAAATCTAGCAATATAAGTTGGATTAAATGTCAGTGAAACTGAACATAAACAAGCATCAAATATTGACTTTTCTCTTTCAAGAGAACCTACAAACATTATAAGTATTAAGTAAACCTGATATTACGAATGAATATAGAACAGAAAATTTACTAATATTTTTTATAGAGGCAATTCATGAATTGCCTCTATTAGAATTAGTAACACCGATATGGATACGCTTAACCTACTCCGACAAAAAATTATTTCTTCGCAATTATCCACACTGCATGAATAATTCCAGGAATGTAACCAAAAAGCGTCAAAAGTATATTAATCCAAAAGTCTATACCAAAACCTACTTGTAAAAAAACTCCCAAAGGTGGCACGAAAATGGCACACAGAATCCGAACTAAATCCATTTAAACCTCCTGTTTATCTCAGAAAAGACAGCTTGTTGGCAAACTGATTCACCACTGTTCAAGCATATTTGTACATTTCAAAGATAACATTTCCTCTCTTCATCTAGATCGCGGTTTATATACGGTAAACCGCACTCAAGATTAGCCACCGCTAATTTTGACTTTGTAACCTAGCTTGGTCAAAATCTCAAGAATTTTCTGTTTGTGTTCGCCCTGAATTTCAATTTCGTTATCTTTAAGTGTCCCGCCTGTCCCACACTGGGTTTTTAACTGCTTCACCAAATCTGCTAAGGTTTCCGGTTTGGCTTGAAAACCGCTAACGACTGTGACGGTTTTGCCTTTGCGTCCTTTGCGGGAAGCTTGTACTTTCAAGTTTTGTTGTTGTGGGGGTAGTTCTGGAATTGGTCTTTCTGTGGCGGCGGAGTTGTCGTTGCCAAATTCACGGTAGACAAAGCTTTTGTCAGAAGATTGAGAATTGGAAGAAGACATAAATGAATGTTTAAGAAAAATTTCAAAAGCAGTGGAAAGTTCTACGCAACTATTCTACTGGGATACAATTTATAGGCTAACATTACACTTCCATACATCATAACCAAATTGACGTAATACTTGAATTAATCTTTCCTTCAGTAGAAAGTAGATTGAAATGGTTAAACTGATTCCAGAAAATGGCTTGTATATATCTATAATTCAACCTAATTTTACTTAAACCATCTCAAACTCTAATTGATGACTCTTGAGAAAATCATGGGTGAAATGATCCACCATATTTGTATCAGCCAGTTCCAAATTATAAAAATCCACAGCTTCATGGTCAAAATGAGGACCAGCGTGCCAAGTACCCTCATGTAGCTTGATAAAACAATTCCCCGGAATGCGGAAAGCAGCAATTTCTTCTAATGTTGGTTCACTCACATCATTATGAGGAGGACAAACTGCAATTAACCAATCCTTCCCTTCCAAAGAACCCAGACATTGAGTGCATTGCATATGGCGAGTAATTTTGTGGAACTTTCGTCCTATTTTCTCCAACCGCATAAGATAAAATCGTGGAATCCCGTTTTGCAGGTTTAACTGGGCATCTTCCCCATCGTAAGTTTTGCCATCAAGACTTGCAAAAATAACCTGTCCATAACGCCGAAAGTTTTCAGGAGTCACCCATTGCACTTGCAACTGTTGCACTGTCTTTGATGTGCTCATATCAAATCATTAAGAGAGATTATCTAAGTTTATTTTCGGCCATAATGACTGAATTTTACATAGTTATGATGGTGACTTCCTGAGTTTAAATGCCCTAAACTCTGAAAAAATAACCTCAGCTAGCTAGATAACTACGTACTTGTTCTTTTTGGCGCCGGAGGAGACTAAGAGCTTTTTGTTCTATCTGACGCACCCGTTCTCGACTAATACCCATGCGATCGCCAATCTGTGCTAAAGAAAGTTCATACCCATCCGTTAGACCAAAGCGCAGGGTTAATATTTCTCGCTGCTGGGGAGACAGCTTTGCCAATAAGTCTTGTAAGTCTTGGTGGAGAGATTCTTCAACGGCATAATCTTCGGGAGAAGGGCCATCATCCTCCAGTATGTCTTGCAATTCTGTATCTTGTTGTTCGCCAACTCGCGCCTCTAAAGAGAAGGGTTGACGAGCTAAGTACAAACACTCTCGAACTTGGCTAGGTGTCAAAGATAAGGCAGTGGCAATTTCAGCAGTAGTAGGAACGCGACCTAAGTGTTGAGATAATTCTCGCTGTACCCGTTTAATTTTGTTCAGTTTCTCAAAGACGTGGATAGGTAAACGAATTGTACGTCCTTGTTGAGCGATCGCCCGTGTAATTCCTTGACGAATCCACCAGTAAGCGTAGGTAGAAAACTTATAACCAAGGGCGGGATCGAATTTATCTACCCCTCGCTCTAAACCTAAAGTACCTTCTTGAATTAAATCCATAAATTCCAGATTACGGTGCTGGTATTTCTTTGCCACAGCTACCACTAACCGGAGATTAGCCTGAATCATTTTCTGCTTGGCCTGGTGTCCTAAATTTAGCTGTTGCTCTAGCACCTCCACACTTAACTCCACCCGATCTGCCCATTCTTGTAGCGTGGGTTCGTGGTTTAATTTGACAGCCAATTCTTCCTTAGCAGCTAATAAATTCATCATCTGCTGCACTTGTTGGGCAAAAATAACCTCTTGTTCGCGAGTCAACAAATCTACACGCCCGATCTCTTGCAGATAACTACGCACAATATCATCTGTAGATCGAGGCTTTTTATCTGCGGTTAAACTTTTTTTCTTCGTTTTTTGAACTTCGGTATGTGGAGATGTTAAGTTGCTCATGGTTATTTGCTCCTCTGTAACCTCATCAATTTATTGGTATCAAGTCTAGATATTCAGACCCACAGCCATTTCACACTGCTAATCATAGATATCTTGCAAAAGTACTTAACACCCCATCCTTTAATTTCCTTCCCACTTTTGGGGAAGGTAGACAAAGCTACGCTTTGGCGAGGTGGGTTTATTAGTTTGTAATTTATGCAAAAGGTCTAATCAATTTGCAACACTGATGAATTCTGGTCTATGATACATTACAAGTTAATTGTTGGAGATAATAAACCCAAAATCAACCTACCCCTTAATAATAACATCATCACCGATCACAAATCAAATACCTAAAGTATCATTAGCATATCCTTGGAAGTGATTACATTCCTCTATCATTGATTTTTGCATATTTTAAAATACAATTAATAATTAAATTTAGTCTAGTTATCCAATGCGTTTACTGTAAAAGTAAAAAATCCTGAGCCACAATTCTATTTTCTAAGAGATAAATTATTAATACCAATTTTTAAAATATCACAAAAACTTTATTTTTTTAATTTTTCATAGTCTACTTATCAATCAATGTAATCTCATTAAATAAAAATTTATTAAGTATAAAATATCCATTTCTTAACTCGTTTTTTTTGTAATACAATCTAAGCATATCAAGCCAGATATATAGTGGGCGATCGCTAAACATGAAAGAACTTCTCCTGCTTCCCTCTTTAATAACCGCTTTCTTTAAGAATATGGTCAAATACTTTAGTAATCAGGCATCTGGTGAAATTAATTATGCGGTATCCAGAACACTTGCACAGACTAGCACTGCTACATCTGTACATTCATTCTTACTCATATCTCTTTCCTGGGATTTAGGACGATCGAGAAGACGCAGATATCTGTGACAATTGCACTTATGTTATAATTTAACGCAGACATCTCTACTGGATGCGGTATAATCAACTTGATTACTTCTAGAGAAATTTTATGGACTAAAAGTGCTAACGTGGTAACACTAACATCAAGGATGATACTTGGCAAGACAGTAACACCCGCGATCGCCCTAACTAATATCCTCTTGAAGCGAAAAGATTTTTGTGTAAGGGTATCTAGTTGATTGTTATGCAGCATAGCTTAAACAACAACATTCCCACTTTTTGGAGAAGTCGGAAATAGTCTGAAACTCCTAATGAAGGAATATCTCACAGCTTTCTCGCTTACTAGTTTCAACTTTTAGTTGCACAAAAGCACAGTTATGTATTTACATAGATGGTTGGCTGATTGCAAATATTTTTAGGAAAATGGTATGATATTAAAGTTTTAATTTAACTCTTCAACTATGACTTTAGTAGATATTGGCTAAGAAAAGCATTCACCTCATTGGCACATAACCCAACATTAACTATTTTTCCTGCAATTCTGAGAATATCTAATCCTTTACCATTATTGCGGTGGTCTGGATCGAGTATAGATACATATATTTCATGTATCCGACAATCTTTAGCGATCGCTAAAGCACATGCAGGTGTGCGTCCATGAAAAGAACAAGGTTCAAGAGTTACATACATTTTCAACGAGTTGAAAGCTTTGCCTTGAATCTGTTTAAGTGCGTCAGCTTCAGCATGGTGTTTTCCTGGTGCTTGCGTGTATCCTTGAGCTACGATCTCTTGGCCATCTACGATGGCACAGCCTACTGGTGGGTTCGGCAAACATTCCGGCAAAGCTTTTCTACTTTGAGCTAAAGCAGCCAGCATAAATATTTCATCCATATTTGAGCTTAAATTATCTAGATAAATCACATAACCAAGAATTAGCTATTTTTTGTTAAAAAAGTTCCCATATCAAAATTTAGTAACTGTCACACTAATACCAGAATCCAGTTTCGGAACCTTGAGATATTCAATTGGTTCAGTACTTGGAGTCTTGATTGGCTCCTGACATTGCTTAAAAAAAGCGCTTGGGTTATTGATGAACTCAAGCGGGTTAATTTTTTGGCATCCTCGCTCCTGCATTAGCGAAATTGATTCAGCAGTTTGTTTTGAATTATTAGTCTGTCCGAGAAAATTACTCCATGTAGTATTAATCGTAGCTGGTTCTGTCAATAAAACTCCAGCGCGATCGCGATCGCCTATTGTTATGGAAACATTTTCTTGATTAGCATAGGCACTCTTACTGAAAGTGAGTGCGCTAATCACAACGGCTAAGATAATAGAAGAGGATTTCATCATTCAATCTCTCAACATTTAATGTCAGTTTAATAATTACAATTGCCTAGATACAAAAACCAAGAAATAGCAGCCTAGCTTGAGTACCTTAGATTAACACAGGTAATAATAAATATAGGGAAATTTTATTAAAAATATAGTAAAATCTGACGGAAGTTTGCCTACGTTGAACAAGTTGTTTGAGCTATTTGTCTGCTTAATTGAGATAGTAGCTGGATTTTTGCTATTTTGTACTAGTCTGATGTAAACTAATTTTTTGCTCTAACCACGCTGTTATTTGATACTCCTTTGCTAGGCTACGTTAAATCTAAGCTGAAGCCAATTTACTTACTAGCCGTCTATATTTCATGCGTGTTACCATACAGGTACATTTATATTAAAAAATGTAATGTGTTTTTACATAAAGGCAAATTAAACTGATTGCGAACCTTTATAGGTTCAAGGCTCAAATCATGCAATTTTATGATTGCTAGTCCTGTATTATTCCCAAAATTGACTATTATTTAGAGCAAGAATTAATTGTTAATTAAAGTTTTGAACTAGCTTATGTAAAGATTCATCCAGTCTTTATAAGTATGTGTTTTCACTGTCCAAAGTCTATCTCTGAAGTGCTTCCATTGTTTATAGAATGGCACAATTGCTCTATTCCTTACCCTGAAGGAATTAACTCCTCTTGTCTTTTCAAAATCAGCAAACCGAGACTGAATATATTAGTATATTGTATAAATTTTTTGTAAAGATATAAAAATCAATGTTCTTACATAATATGATAGTGATTGTTAGCTTACTAATCAATACTTGTATTAGTAGTAAGACAAAACGAAATTAACCAAAATTAAGCCCTAAAAATGTAAAGTAACTAAATCAAGGATAAAATTGTGATTTATCCTGTTTTTGCTCTCACTATAATATCAATTTAAGTTAAAATTGCGGCTTACAAAAGTATATAGGTTACTTCAGATATTGAAGAAATCAGCAGCAATATATTAACTAAGAATTAACGCAAATATTAATATCGCAAACTAGACTTCATTAGCACTGTAATCAAAATTCTGAGAACAATTTTCTGTAAATAAATAGTCTTTTTATAAAAGTTTAGATATATTATGACGATGGAATCTTTACCCAGTTTTGAAGAAGTAAATATTCAGAAATACTTAGAAGTTATTCGACGGCGTTGGCTACCTCTAGTTGGAATTTTCACTATATCTGTTAGCCTTGGATGCTTGTATGCATTTTCACTAAAACCTTCATACAAGGCAGAAGGAAGTTTGATGATTAAAACAAATCGCTCTTCTTCACTCACAGGCTTACCAGATGACATAGGACGCCTAGAAGCTTTAAATGTGAACGACAATCCCCTGGAAACTCAGGTGAGAGTTATTGGATCGAATCCAGTAATTGAGAAAACGATTAATTCCCTCAATCTTAAAGATAGCCAAGGCAAACTGCTCTCGATTCCCGATTTGGCAAAACAACTAAAAATAGAAGGAATTAAAGGCACTGATGTTGTACAACTTTCTTATAAAGGTGGCGATCCAGAACTAGCTGCCAAAATCGTTAATGAAGTTATTGACAGTTATATCGATCTAAATATCAAGGCTAATCAGAATGAAGCGCGAACAGCCAAACAGGTTCTTGTAACGGAAGTACCTAAAGCTGAGGAAGTTGTCAGAAGAGCCGAATCAAAACTGCGGCTATTTAAAGAAACGAATAAAGTTGTTGTTTTGGAACAAGAAGCAGCCGCAGCAGTCGATACCATTTCTAAGTTAGGAAATCAAATTTCTCAAGCTTTAGCTCAACTAGATGATGTGAAGGGTCGTCTAGAACAGTTAAGCAGTGAAGCTCAGATAGATTCACGGCAAGGTGTAATCGAATCTGAATTGAGTCAAGCACCTGGAGTTCAGAAAGTGCTAGCCCAACTTCAAGAAACAGAAAGCCAACTTGCACTAGAGCGTACCCGTTTTTCACCTGAACACCCTACAATTACTAACTTAGAAGAAAAAGTCTTAGCTCTTAAGAACTTGTTAAAAGAGCGGACAGGACAAGTAGCTGGTGGAGCACAGATAACACAGGGAAGTTTACAGGTTGGACAACTGCGGCAAAGCCTAATTGCAGATATTACTCGTGCTCAGGCAGAACGTGTTGGTCTGGAGAGACAAATTGTCACACTCAAACAACAGCAAAATGCCTATATCAAACGAGCAAATAATTTGCCAAGGCTAGAACAAAGTCAACGAGAGCTAGAACGGAAACTGCAAGCAGCTCAAACGACTTACGAAACACTCTTAAAGAAACGCCAAGAGATTGATATTGCACAGAATCAAAAGATTCCTAATGCTCGTGTTATTTCCTATGCTTTAACCCCTGATAAAGCAGAAGGGCCTCGGAAAATGCTGTTTATTATTGGTGGAGCAGGAGTTGGTTTTTTCTTAGGTATCATTGTCGCCTTTACTTTAGATTTGATAGACCGCTCAGTGAAGACCGTCAAAGAAGCCAAAGAAGTCTTGAGATACAGTGTTTTGGGAGTGATTCCTACACAAGGTAGAAATGGTAAAGATCATTCTTCTATACCAGGACTGGATAGAGCCATTCCCAAAGTTATTGGCAGAGATATTCCTTACTTCCCTGTTGGTAATGCATATCAAATACTACAAGTGAACTTGAAGTTCCTCTGTTCTGATAAACCGCTCAAAAGCATTGTAATTACAAGTTCCGTTGCCAAAGAAGGAAAGTCTGACGTATCTGCAAATTTAGCTGTGACTATGGCTCAGGCGGGGCGTAGGGTGTTATTGGTGGATGCAGATATGCGTCATCCCATACAGCATCATATCTGGGGGCTAACAAATACAATGGGATTAAGTAATGTACTAATTAATCAAGCTTCTTTAGATACAGTTGTTCAGGAAGTCATGCCTAATCTGGAAGTTCTTACTTCTGGAGTTTTGCCTCCCAATCCAGTGGCAATGCTAGATTCTCAACGTATGGCAACATTAATTAGTAACTTTGGGAGAGATTACGATCTTGTAATTTTTGATACTCCTCCATTGTCAGGAATAGCAGATGCTGCTGTTTTAAGCACTTTGACTGACGGTATCTTATTAGTCGTTCGTCCTGGAGTGGTTGACTTGAACAGTGCAAATGCAGCTAAAGAGTTTTTAACTCAGTCAGGTCAGAAGGTATTAGGAATAGTCATCAATGGTGTGAATAATAAAAATGAACCTAATAATTATTTTTATGACACTAAAAAACGACAAATTGAACAAGATTTGGTATTTTCTAGCAGCTTAACTAAATTTCGCCAAGAGCGTTAAGTTTTTTTATAAATTGTGAAAGCTAGCATCACTACAACTATCTCAATCTAATTTTTTGACTATAGTAATAATGGATAAAACTAAAATTAAAACTTCTTGTTTAATTAATAATTACAATTATGCTGAATTTTTATTTGAGGCAATTGATAGCGCTTTAAATCAGACAGTCAAATTTGATGAAATTATTATTGTTGATGATGCATCTACAGATAATTCTGTGGAAATTATCAATAAATTTACTCAAGTAGCTAATGTTAAGGCTATTTTTAAAGAACAAAATCAAGGACAATTATCATCTTTTAATGAAGGTTTTTTAGCTGCTACTGGTGACATTCTATTTTTTTTAGATGCCGATGATATTTATGAACCTCAATATTTAGAAAACGCCCTAAATTTTTACAATAGACGCAGTGAATGTGATTTTGTATTTTGTGCGTATAAAAAATTTGGAGCAGTAGAAGGCATATTTCAAGACGATCTAGTTGATTTAGATTTGGGTTATTCAGTAATTAAAACTTTATATAATGGTGAATGGATTGGTTCTATAACTTCAACATTATCAATACGTAGAGAAATAGTCAGAAAATTTTTACCTATTCCAAATTTAGAAGATTGGCGTGTAAGGGCTGATGACTGTTTGGTATGGGGAGCTTCTTTGGTGGGGGCTAAAAAGTTTTATATGTCTAAACCTTTAGTAAAGTATAGAATACATGATAATAATAAATATCATAATAATACTTTTTTAAAGGTAGACAAAAACTATGAATACAAAAGATTCTGGAAACGTAATTCACTGTTTAATTACATTATGCAAAAAAACAATTTTAGCTCTCCATTATTTTTAGCTTTTACATCTATCAATGAGTTCCAAACAATACCATGCCCAAAATATAAAGATTTTCTTATTTACTTGAAAATAATATTTTTATTTGAGCATAGTTTGTATTGGAAAATCAAAGGCATTGTTTTCTTATTTAGCTATTTCTTTAAAATTTTGATCGATGGTAAATTAAAAACCTTGTAGGTGATAAATAATGTGAGTTTTGGAATAAATAAACTTTATTTTGTATATGAGAATATTATAAATTTACATAAGCGAGATTGATAGGTATAAAAAATATCATATGATTAATTTATAAAAATAATGTTAAGCAAATTAAAAATTAAAAACTTATCGAAATTTAAATCTCGTTCTGGGCTGCGTGCAATTATTGCTAATACAGGTTGGTTATTTGCTGATCGCATTCTACGTATGGGTGCAAGCTTAGTTGTAGGAGTATGGGTAGCACGTTATTTAGGAGTGCAACAGTATGGTCTATTTAACTATGCTTTAGCTTTTGTTGCCTTATTTAGCCCAATTTTTACTCTCGGACTAGACGACGTAGTAGTTCGCCATCTTGTTCGTCAATCATCAAATAAAGAGGAAATTTTAGGAACTACTTTTTGGCTAAAATTTTTGGGTGGAATTGCTTCTGTTTTATTGGCAGTTAGCACGATGTTTTTCTTAGGTGAGCATGAAACACTAAAGATATGGCTAGTGGCAATTTTAGGAATAGCAGGAGTTTTTAGGGCATCTGATACTATTGAACTGTGGTTTCAATCACGGGTACAGTCGAAATACAGTGTAATAGCTAAAAACACAGCATTTCTACTAAATACTGTCATTAAAATTGCACTAATTTTAACAAAAGCACCATTGCTAGCTTTTGCTTTGGTAACATTAGCAGAATTTGCAATGAGTGCAATTGGTTTACTGATTGTTTACCAAGTCAAAGGATCTTCTTTGTGGTTATGGCGTTGGAGCATTGCGGCGGCCAAAACTCTTTTGAAAGAGAGTTTACCTCTAATTTTTTCGGGGTTCGCCATCATGATTTTTATGAGAATAGATCAGGTGATGTTAGGTCAAATGATCGGAGATAGTGAGGTTGGAGTTTATTCTGCTGCTGTGCGTATTTCTGAAATTTGGTATTTTATTCCAGGGGCTATTGTTTCTTCTGTTGCTCCGGCAATTTATGCAGCAAAAGAAAAATCAGAAAGTCTTTACTATCAGCGAATAGGACAATTATTCAGTCTAATGACATGTATATCTTTAGCAATTGCTCTTCCAATGTCTTTTTTATCTGACAAGATAATTATAGTGATGTTTGGAAGTGGATATGCAGATGCAGGAGCAATATTAGCAGTTCATATTTGGACTTCTTTGTTTGTATTTATGGGTCTTGCAACATCACCTTGGTTTATTGCTGAAGGTTTGAACCACGTTTCTTTAGGTAAAACTTTATTTGGAGCAATACTAAACATTATTCTCAATTTATTACTTATTCCTAAATATGCAGGACTTGGAGCTGCGATCGCAACAATAATATCTCAAGCTGCTGCTGCTTTTATATGCAACGCATTTGATTCCAGAACACAAAAACTTTTTAAGATTCAGGTGCGATCGCTTATTCATTTTTACAAATACTGATCGTTATTATTTAACTTTTATATGATGCAAACACCAGTAACTTTTATTATTTTTAAACGCCCCCAAATAACAGAAAAAGTTTTTGAAGCCATTCGCCAAGTAAAACCAACAAAACTTTTTGTAATTGCAGATGGGCCCCGCACTGACCGCGAAGGTGAGGCAGAAAAATGTGAAGCGACTAGGGCAATTATTGAGAGAGTTGATTGGGATTGTGAAGTAATAAAAAATTACTCTGATATTAACTTAGGTTGTGCAAAACGGGTATCAAGTGGTTTAGATTGGGTCTTTAATAATGTTGAAGAAACAATTATTTTAGAAGATGATTGTATCCCTCACCCAACTTTTTTTAGGTTTAGCGAGGAACTGCTGGAAAAATATAGAAATGATACCAGAATCGCCACAATTTCTGCTCAAAATCTTCAACTTGGACAAAAACGTACAAATTATAGTTACTATTTTTCTCGCTACAACCACTGCTGGGGTTGGGCAAGTTGGAGACGTGCTTGGCAACATTATGATTTGACTATCAAACTCTGGAAAGAGGTGCAAGCAGAAAACCTTTTACATGACATTCTTATAGATCAAAAAGCGGTAAATTCTTGGCAACGAATATTTCAATCTGTTTATGACAATCCTACAGGTATAACCTGGGATTACCAATGGACGTTTGCTTGTTGGATGCAGGGAAGCTTAAGTATTATTCCCAATGTCAATTTAATCTCTAACGTTGGTGTTGGTGCAGACGCAACTCATTTCAATTCAAATCAAGAATTTTCTTTTATCAATATGCCCATGCAGGCGATGGAATTTGCCTTAAAGCATCCACCATTTATTGTCAGGAATGTAGAAGCAGATAATTTTATACAAAAAACAGTTTATAAAGCAACTGTATTAGATATTTTTAAAGAAGAAGTAAAGAAAAGATTGAATGATTCAACGATAAAAAATAGAGCAATTAAATTTCAGAAATGAAAATAAAACTAACAGAAAAAATATTAACTATTTGGCTACTACTAATTTCTGTAGGGGCATTAACAATACACCCTGCACAAGAAGTTTCAATGTCTACACTTGGAGGTGATAAGCTAGATACCTTGTTCAATATAGTTTCATATTTAATTCTATTTTATTTCCTAATTTTATACTGGAAAGGTTTTATTTATGTAATTATTAGAAGTCCACTACAGTTTTTATTACTAGCAATAGTTATATTTTCTCTTTTATGGTCAGAAGACCTAAGTTCTAGTCTCACTTATTTAAGAGGTCTAATCCGAATATATTTTCTTGCCATCTATTTAGCAATGCGTTATCCCCTTAAGGAACAAATTAAGCTGATAGCTTGGGCACTTGGGGTAGCTGCATCATTATCTATGCTATTTTCTGCATTCGTACCAGGTTATATTCACGAATCACCTGAGTTACTAGGTATGTGGAGTGGAATTTATGGTCATAAAAATGAATTAGGTTACATGATGGCTTGGAGTGCAGGAGTTTTTTTGCACCTAGCTCTTAGTGGTCATCGATATCGTTGGTTGATGTGGGCATTATGTGGGATATCTATATGTCTAATTATCCTTTCACGTTCAACAACATCTTTAACGATTTTATTGACAATGATATTACTTTTACCTGTCTATAGATCCCTGAAGAAAACTAATTATAAGTTACAAGTTATTACGATCACTTCAACTTTGATGTTGCTGATGATTTCTTCAATATTACTTCTCAATAATGCCGAAACTGTAGTTGGTACTTCTGGTAAAGACCTTACCTTCAATGGACGCTCTGATCTCTGGGAGCTAGTAATTTCTAAGATTTTGGAGAGACCTTGGTTAGGTTATGGATTTTCGGGATTTTGGACTAGTAATGCTGCATCAAAATTAAGAGCTACTTACGATTGGGCAAGTAACGCCCATAATGGTTTTTTAGAATTATTATTAGAATTGGGATTCTTAGGATTTTTGACTTTTGCAGCAGGGTTTGTGCGGTTTTTCGTAATGGCACTGACTCGAATTATTTCTATCGCTAAAAAGCCAGAAGATTATTGGCCAATGCAGATGCTAATTATCATTGTCATAGTGAATTTTTCAGAAGCCAGATTATTAACTCCTAGCTGGAATTGGTTAATGTATATCACCACATCATTATCTTTAACTATTGAATCTCAACGAAATT
This sequence comes from Nostoc sp. DedQUE05, assembly GCF_034530955.1. Taxonomy (NCBI): domain Bacteria; kingdom Bacillati; phylum Cyanobacteriota; class Cyanophyceae; order Nostocales; family Nostocaceae; genus Nostoc; species Nostoc sp. DedQUE05. The sequence continues at coordinate 76,427 of NZ_JAVRCB010000017.1, forward strand.
ATAAAAAGATTTTATTCAATTAGTTTTTATGACAATCAGAAATAGTTTTAGTGAATATTAAGTTAATAAAAATGAAAATTTTACATATTAGTACCCATGATATTAGTGGCGGTGCAGCTAGGGCTGCATATCGTTTACACACAGGTTTACAGAATATAGGACTACAGTCACAAATGTTAGTACAGGAAAAATCTAGTAATGATAAAACAATAGTTGCACCTAAAATTAGACTGTTTCAAGGCATCGCTAAGGCAAAGCTGACAGTTGAAAGTTTGCCATTAAAGCTTTATCGTCAAAAGAAAAATACCCCATTTTTTACTCAATGGTTGCCAGATAGAGTTATTCCTAAAGTTGCTCAGATTAATCCAGATATAATCAATCTGCATTGGATTAGCGGAGGTTTTATGCAAATAGAAACCTTTGCTAAACTGAAGCGCCCTTTAGTTTGGACTCTCCATGATATGTGGGGGTTTACTGGAGGATGTCACGTTACTGGAGAATGCGATCGCTACAAAGTATCCTGCGGGGCTTGTCCTCAACTCAACAGTGGTAATGAATGGGATTTATCCCGTTGGGTATGGCAACGCAAAGCAAAAGCTTGGAAAAATTTAAATTTAACCCTGGTTTCACCAAGTTCTTGGCTAGCAGAGTGCGCTTGTTCCAGTTCTTTATTCCAGAATTTGCGAATTGAGGTAATTCCTCACGGATTAGATACTCAAAAATATCGACCGATTAATCAATATTTTGCCCGCGAAGCACTCAATCTACCTCAAAATAAAAAGCTGATACTATTTGGAGCTATAGAAGCGACAAGCGATAACAATAAAGGATTTCATTTGTTGCAACCAGCTTTACAAGAATTGAGTAAATCTGGCTGGAAAGATGACTTGGAAGTTGTGATTTTTGGAGCATCTCAACCCGAAAATCCACCTGATTTAGGCTTCAAAACCCACTATTTGGGACACTTACACGATGCTATATCTTTAGCAACTGTTTACTCAGCTGCTGATGTAATGCTTGTACCATCTCTTCAAGAATCTTTTGGACAGACAGCTTCAGAATCATTCGCTTGTGGTACTCCAGTTGTGGCGTTTAATTCTACTGGCTTAAAAGATATTGTCGATCATCAGCAGAACGGCTATTTGGCTAAACCTTATGAAGTTGAGGATTTTGCCAAAGGAATTACCTGGGTTCTTGAAAATGAACAGAGATTGCAAAAACTTTCATTTTATGCACGTGAGAAAGCCGAGCAAAAATTTACCCTGGAACTTCAAGCACGTCGTTATTCAGCCTTGTTTCAGGAAATATTGATGATAGTAAATAAATCTTCATTGAGTAATTAACTTATTAAATCAATACTTCATACTATGTCAATACCTATAGCTTTTATAATTTGTACAGAACCTGGTCGTTTAGAAGGTCAATCTTTGATGCTTGCAGAAAGTATTCGTAAGTTCTGCGGCGAATTGAAAAATACACCTATATATAGTTTCCATCCTAGAGTAGGTGAACCGATTTTAAAGCAAACCCAACAAGCCTTTGAAGCATTGCAGGTGACTCATCAACAAATCCCGATAAATCGAGAATTCCATGAATATTATTTAGCTAATAAACCCCTAGTTTGTGCCTATGCAGAAGAAAATATCGATGCAGAAATATTGGTTTTTTTAGACAGTGACAAATGCTTTTTTTCTGAACCAAAAGAATTTTTATTGCCCGTAGATTGTAATGTGCGGATGCGTCCTGAGTATGGACAAGGAATTGGTTCTACAGGTTTGCAAGATCCTCAAGAATGGTATTGGCAAAAACTATATGAAGTACTGGGAGTAAAGCGTGAGGTATTTGTTGACACACCCATTGGTAATAAAAGAATCAGAGCCTACTGGAATTCTGGTTTGATTGCTGTAAGAAAAAGTGCGGGTATATTTAGAACTTGGAAAGAGAACTTTGAAAAAGTAATGCGCTTGGATATTACTCCTCCCCAGGGTATTTATTTTGTTGAGCAGTCTGTTTTGTCTGTAACTTTATGTGCCTTGGAAGAAAACGTTGAACATCTTCCTCCTAATTATAGTTATCCATTACCTTTACATAACCGTTTATCAAAAGAATTACAAATTAAACATTGGGATGATATTGTATCCATTCATTATTTCAACTTATTTTTTTATAACGATTGGCATGGACAAATAAAAAATTTGAAAAACTTTAATGTCAATTCAAAGAAATATCAATGGTTATCTGAAGAGGTTGTCAGACTTAATATGCCTCGTGTATCAGTTTGGCATAGATATTTGTTGGGAATCAGAAGAATGGAACAAAAACTAAAAAGCTTTAACTTAGATATTAATTTCAGTGGATGGATAGAAAACAGGGTGAAATTTTAAACTGACCTCACGATATATGAAAGTTAAAATTTTGATAATTGAGATTATGAATAAAATCCATCCAAAACGTATCTAAATTTATTATTTAGATTAACTCTTTTTGTACATATTATTATCAGGAAAATGAGATGAAGAAAGCGAATATAGCTGTAATTATGACATGTTATAACAGACGGAATACAACTCTTGCCTGTCTAAATGCTTTATATCAGCAAAAAAATTGTTGTGATATTTATTTAACTGATGATGGGAGTTCTGATGGGACTACAGAGGCTGTTAAAGCAGAATATCCAGAAGTACAAATTCTTCAAGGTAATGGCAATTTATTTTGGGTGGGAGGAATGCATCTAGCTTTTAGTGAGGCAATCAAATATCAATACGATTATTATCTGTGGTTGAATGATGACACATTTTTGGAAGCCAATGCTGTGAGTAAACTATTACAGGTTCATCAAAATTTGACAGAACTTGGTTATCGAGACTCAATTGTAGTTGGTTCAACTAAAGACTCAATTACAGGAAAAGCAACCTATGGAGGAGCGGTAAAATCTAAAAAGTGGTATTCTAATAAATTTGAATTTTTAGAACCAAGCTCCCTTATCCAACAATGCGATGCTATGTATGGTAACTGCGTGCTAATTCCTAAAAGTGTTGCTGCCAAAGTTGGTAATATTGATACAGCTTTTGTTCATAGTTTAGGAGATTTAGATTATGCTCTGAGAGCGCGTAAATTGGGTTGTAAAATATGGGTAGCTCCTGGGTATATTGGTACTTGCACTAAAAATTCTATCCGCAATAGTTGGGCAGATACCAATTTAAATCTCTTAGAACGCTTGAAAAAAGTACTACAAATCAAAGCTTTTCCATTGAAATCATGGACTATATTTTGTAGCAGACACTCTGGGCCATTCTGGATATTGTACTGGTTCTTACCCTATATTAGAGCAATTATTGGTTACAAAAATTTAGCAACTTCTCCGACATTTTCTGAGGATATTAATCAAAGTAACTCAGAAGCTTAATAATTGCACGATAGTTATTGATGGATGCTATTTAGAGAAATTATAACTATCTTAATCATTTGAGAAATGTAATTTAAAATTATAAAACAATCAACAACAATTTTATGGGTAAACGCTTACTGATTGTTTCAACCCTCGATTCTAGTCAGCCATTTGGTGCATTTACTAGACCTTTTTATCTAGGACAATATCTTACTAAATATTTTGATGTTTTTCAGCTAGGTTTAGATTGTTCATCTGTTAATTATGCACCTTCTTTTTCTACTGGATCGAGAAGCTTGAAGTCATATATTCAATCCATAGAAAAGTGCATCGACGAGTTTTGTCCAGACATTGTGTATGCTCAAGAAACACTACCTGGATTGGCTGCTTTAATTTCACTAAAGCTTAGAAAACACAGTAGCTCCTCTCTTGTCTTAGATTTTCATACATTTTCGCCTTATGAATACTGGATGCGCTTGTTTTCAGTTGCCAATCCTTTCAAAGAGTTTGCACAATGTATTAAGACATATATTGCTCAGGGAATTTTAATATTTTCTGGTAGTCCAATTATTGCAGCAGGTGAATCAATTCCTAAACTAATTTCCCAATGGTATGGAAAAACTCCACAACAAATTTATTCTATCGGGAATGGAGTTACTGAAGACTTACTCAATACTGAAGTTTTTCCAGATAAAGACCCCTATCAGGCATTCAGACCAGCTAAAATAGTCGTTATCATTGCTCCCAAAACATTTCAATTTCCAACTAATGATATGTCTGTATCAATGGCTATTGAGGTTGCTAAATACCTTGAAAATTATCAGGAAAAAGTACATTTTGTTGTCATTGGTAGGGATAGTAGCGATATTTCAGAACCAATACCCTCTAATATTTCTTTTTTAGGCTTTTTACCTAAAAGGGAAGATTTTATCGCCCATTTGAAATATGCAGATATTGCTTTATTGCCATTTTCAAAACAAGCAGTAGCAGGTGGCGCTCGCAATAAAGCACTAGATTATTTCGCTAGTAGAAAATTAGTTGTATCAACGCCAGAAGGTTTGCGAGGTTTAGAAGAATTTCGCCACTTGGAACATCTGTTAGTAACAGGATACTCTAGCGAAGAAGTCGCTAACACAATACTGGATGCTGTTTCAAATATTGATAAATATCAATCACTTGTAGATACAGCATATAGTTTAATTACCGAAAAGTATTCGTGGAATGCAAAAGCACAAAATATTGCAGACATCCTTCTAAGGATAAGTGCTTTTTAGTTATATTCAAAAAATAATTTTTAACTAAAAAACTGAGATATTTCAATATTTAATTATTTTCGTATTGAAATATTGCTGATTGATTTTACAACACTCACTTTGACTTTGAAATAACATCTCATATTTATCAAAAGAAAAATAAGATATGAAAAAGCGATTTTCTTATAAAATTATTGGTACTCAAGTAGATGCACTGTCTATCCTTGACTTAAATTCATTGATTAAAGAATCTATTGATCGGCATGAAAAATGGATTATTGCTAATCACAACTTACATAGTCTTTATCTCTTCCATAACGATCTAAAAATGCAAGCTTTTTATTCCAAGGCAGAATATACCCATATTGATAGTATGCCTTTGGTGTTTATTGGAAAGCTATTGGGTTTTCCAATTAAACGCGAACAAAGAGTAACCTATGCTGACTGGGTATGTCCTCTAATGGCAGAAGCTGCTACTAAAGGCTGGCGTGTATTCTATTTAGGTTCAAAGCCAGGAGTTGCTGAAACAGCAGCAAATATTTTATGCCAGAAATTTCCTGGTTTACAGATTGCTTGCGCTCATGGCTATATTGATATAGATAAAGATAGTCAAGAAAATCTCGCCACTGTAGCTGCAATTAATGCTTACAAACCTCATATATTAATGGTGGGAATGGGTATGCCACGCCAAGAGTATTGGATTTACGAAAATCTTGAACATCTTCATACCAATACTATTTTGACTAGTGGAGCCTGTATGGACTATATAGCAGGAGCAATACCTACTCCTCCTCGCTGGATGGGAAAGGTGGGATTAGAATGGTTGTATCGCTTGTTGTCTGAACCGAAAAGACTTTGGAGACGTTACTTACTAGAGCCTTGGTTTGTTGGCACATTATTTTTACGAGAAATTTGGAGTATCTCAAGTAAACGAAAAAAAAATAACCTCCTGGTATTTATAAGTACGAAATTTCAAAAGTTCGTAGCTTGATCGAGTCTCTTAGACTCTTACCAGTAGGTCGCTCAATTTGTCACGAATTTATGAAATGTTGTACTAAGGTTTAATGATTGATTAGTCAGGAAGCCTTATTCAACTTTCATAATCGTGAATAACTAAAAATATTTGCATTTATTTTGTTTAGAATAATACTTAAAAATCCTATAGCAGTTCCCGGCATAGTGAGGTACATTTTCAAAGCTACTAAGCTTGGTAAACAAGATTTGGGTGTACCTCAGTTGCTGAGGAAATACTATGTTTATGCCTAAGTGGAGTATTAAGTTGATTCCTGAAAAGCCTGGGCTATAGCATCGCGAGCTGGTTTAGATTGCAGGTTCTCATCGAAGGGAAGCGGACGCAGAAATTTCCAGAGACTTGGATTGTTTCTAAAGGTTTTTCTTGGCATCCATTCAGGGTGACGTATCCAGGTATGACGGTCGGTAAGTCCCCATGTAATCACAGTATCGACTTGATTCTCAAAGCACAGGTCAAGATATCGCTTGTAACTATCGGCTACCATTTGGTCTAGGCTTTTGATACTATCGGGTAGCGGGGTATCAATGATAATATCTAATTCTGTAATTATTGGTTTCACTTCAAGATCGTTAAGCCGTTTTAAGACCGAATTAAGTCCTTTCTCGTCAAAAGGATATGCAGTAGAAAACCATAGATGTGATTGGAGACCTGCCCCATCAATTTTTACGCCACTATTCTTCAGATATTCGACCATTTTTAAGAAACGATCTGATTTCCATGTAGCGCCTTCGATGCCGAAATCGTTTAGGTAAAATTTCTTGCTGTTATCAACTGAAGCGGCAATTAAAAATAAGTCTCGAATCAATTCTGGTTTTACCCCTTTACGCAAACCGATTGTTGCATTATCAGTTTCATTTTCACTATCAGCAATAATTTCATTGGCAATATCCCATGACTTTAAAACGGGACTATTGCGATAATGCCCCATGACTCCTTTGACATGGCGTTCGATCATCTTAAGTGTAGGAGGGTATGTTGCCCAGTCTGGTCTTCCCATATGCCAGAAAAGAGTATGCCCGTGCAATTCTATCTTATGTTTTTGGCAGAAATTAGCGATCGCATCTGCTGATTCAAAGGTAAATTGTCCTGGCTGTGGTTCAGTGGCGTCCCATTTTAATTCACCATTCGGTGTCACAATCGAACATTCACGAGCCATGAGGTCCGCGTAATCCTTATCTTTGAGCAAAAATTCACTAGAAATTGCTGCACCATAACGCTTTCCTTTGGCGGCAGCTAATTGCCGAAGGGGAGAATTTAAATTTTTACTTGTATAATCTGCTGCAATAGCATTCGTGTTTTGGTCTTGTTTTTGGTTATCCTTTTGTAAAAACCCCATAGTTAATAAGGCAGAAAGGGTTGTGTATCCTGCTCTCCTTAAAAAATTTCTCCGATAAGTCATAAATTACACTTAATAAAAAATCCATTGATTATTATTTTACCGTATAAAAATATATTGATTCTTATTTGACCATTCTACCTCCAGAATTTACGGAGTTTTTCCAAATCAAATCATAGTTTCATACTTAAGTGGCAAAGATGAAAATTGAGAAATATTACATCTAGGGCAAAACTAGATTAAACTATAACGCATGTTCGATTTAGATCGAAAGTTATGGGGTGATGAAACAATTGATTTTATGGAACAATGTGCGTTATTAGGCAAAATGCTTACGGCATATTTGCCGCAACATAGGGTAATAGTGAAGAGTTAGATTTGATAACTAAATAACAAAATATTTATCTCTAACAATTATTAATTATTTGATATTTATTGATGGCTAATAATTTGTTTATCCGCGATTAACTCAGTAGATAAAAAATTTAGAGAGAGTAAAAAAGATTGTTTAAAAGCTATCAAAAAAGCTTTCAATAAAGGGTTAGTTGCATTAGTAATTGCAGCTACTGCTATTACGGGTGGAATTATTGTTTATGGGATTTCTCAGTTTGGGTTAGTTGGTCAACCTGAGAAATCTCAGCCAGTAGAAACCACGCCCAAAAGTCAAAAAGTGGCTGCGTTAGGACGACTAGAACCGGAGGCTGAGGTAATTAGCTTGTTTGCGCCCTTGGCATTGGATGGCGATCGGGTTAAAGCCGGACAGGTGGTAGCAATTTTAGATGCACGCGAGCGATCGCTTGCAAACTGCTGTACTACAAGCTCAACAACAAGTCAGAGTTGCTCAAGCTAAACTCGCTCAAGTGCAAGCTGGAGCAAAAGCAGGAGAAATTCAGGCCCAACAGGCAAGTGTTGAACGTCTCCAGGCCCAATCCCAAGGAGACAGAATAGCGCGAAGCTAGCTAAAGAACAAGGATGTACGATTTTGCTAGTTACCCACGACAATCGATCCTCGATATTGCCGATCGGATCATTTATATTATATGGAAGATGGTCAACTGAAGACTGGCAGCAAGTAATACCAATTCGTAGTTCGTCAAACTTACTTAAGAATGGCTGTTTAAAAGTCATTTATAAAGTCAAAGTCAAGATAAAATTGAATTTAGTAAGCAAAATACCTAATTGCTTTCTCAAAATACTTAAATGCTTTATCAAAATGCTTAAATGCTTGCTCATTTCAGTAGATTCAGCAAGTAAAAAGGCATATTGCTTTATCAAAATGCTTAAATGCTTTCTCATTTCGGTAGATTCAGCAAGCAAAAAGGCATATTACTTTCTCAAAGTGCTTAAATGCTTTCTCATTTCAGTACATCGCGCATTCATTTTGGCGTATCGTTGAGCCATTAGCTAGCGATGTCTACGACGGGCTACGCCTACACCTTCAATTCATTCAGCAAGAATCCTGCAACGGCTGACTGTACTAATATAGTTGTGTAAATTAGGTTTCTAACTCTTGTGATGTCAACTCAGTTTTCATGGACTAAACAGTGGTATCCTATTATTCCTTTAAGCTACTTAGATAATTTGAATCCCACTCCTATCACTCTTCTGGGGAAAAAATTGGTGATTTGGAGAGACAAAAATCAAAAGTGGATAGTAATGGATGATGTTTGTCCTCATAAGTTGGTGCGACTATCTATGGGAAGCGTCACTGAAGATGGAAACTTAATGTGTAGACATCACGGTTGGTGTTTTGATGGTGAAGGTAAATGCACTAAAATTCCCATGTTGGCTGGTAGCCAAGCAGAAGTAACTGCTTGTGATAGTTTCAGGTCAAGAGTTACAACATATCCTACACAAATTATCCAAGAATTGCTTTGGGTATGGGCAGATGATAGTTCAACAGCCTTTGAGGATTGTAATTCAAAGCAGCCAGCTACCATCCCTGCATCAGAACTAGATATATCTTCCTCCTCCTGGCAGATGACAGAAGTTCCGGTTGGTTACACTGTGTCTGTTGAAAGTACTTTTGATCCTTCTCATGCAGAATTTCTTCATGAAGGAATAGGTCTTTTTTCACCTAAAACAGCTGTGCCTATGGAATATTTTGAATCTGTTGGAGAAATATCTGCTCAAGAAGGTTTTACTCTCAAACATCAAGGCTACAATCTCTTCAACAAAGATATGGAGGCGATACGAAAGTTTACTCCACCCTGTTCTAATACTACTATATATCGTTACCCCAACGGCAAAACTAATATTTTTCAGTTGTATTTTGTTCCTACACAACCAGGTTATTGTAAGTATATTGGCAAGTTGATTTCTGATGGAAGTGCAGTTAAAAGAAATTTTTGGTTTAAGATTCTCCCAAAGGATTTACAAACTGGGTTACAGCACTTATCCACATACAAGCTAAGTGACCAAGATTTATCAGCTATGCATTCGCAGGAAGTGAATCAGTCATCATTAGATAAAAAATGGCAAAAGGCATACTTTATGCCTTCTCCTTCTGACGTAGGTATTATAACTTTCAGAAAATGGCTAGATGAATTTGCTGGAGGTAGTCCTTCATGGCAAGGATGCCAAGAAGGCAGTATTAAACAATTGAATGATGAACAACTATATGACCGATGGCATAGACATACAAAGCATTGCCCAAGTTGTCGTAATTCTGTGGTTTTTCTAGAAAAGGTACAAACCTTTAGTAATATTGGCATTCTGGTATTTGCACTATTAACACTAGTTTTTGTTTCAATAGGTGTGAACGTAAGTCTAGTGATTATATCAGCAATACTTGCATTCTTGAGTTATTTTTTATCAGATAAATCTAACAATATCAAACAACTTTTTTTTAGTAGTATTCCCCAGAGAGGTTTACCTTTGGTTAAACTTTATGGCAGCAATAAGAAAATCTATGAATAAGGAATCGCCTCAGTTCATCAGCCATATTGTTTCAAGTTTACGGTCAATTGAGGGAATTACAGCGATCGCACTGGGTGGTTCGCGGGCACGAGGCAACCATACCCTAAAGTCAGATGTAGATTTGGGGATTTATTACAATCCAGAAAAACCGCCCAATTTAATTGCTCTAAATCGCCTCGCCTGTGAGCTTGATGATAACCATCGCGTAAATTTGATTACTGCGATCGGCGAATGGGGAAAGTGGATTAACGGTGGTGGTTGGCTAAAGGTTCAAGGTGTAGGTGTGGATTTTCTCTATCGCGATTTGGTGAAGGTAAATCGTGTCATTGATGATTGCCATAACGGGCGCATTACTATTGATTATCAACCAGGACACCCTCATGGCTTTGTGTCCTCTATTTATATGGGGGAAATTGCTTTTTGTCAGGCACTTTACGATCCTGATGGTGTTTTAGAAGCTTTGAAGGTAAAAACAAAACCGTATCCAGTTGGGCTGAAACAGGCAACTATTGATACTTTCGCCTGGGAAATAAGTTTCTCGCTGTTGGTCGCAAAAAAGGCAATCGCACGCGATGATGTTGTTTACGCAGCAGGTTGTTGTTTCCGCAGTGTGGCGTGTATGAATCAGGTTTTATTTGCGCTCAATGAAGATTACCTGTTGAATGAAAAAGGGGCAATCGCAGTTGCTAATAAGTTCGCTATTTGCCCGCAGAACTATCAACAACGGGTTGAGCAAGCGTTTGCACTTTTAGCTGCCGATGCAAAATCAATAACTGAGGCGATCGCGATCGTTGAGGCGATTGAGGATGATTTGAGTCAATGGTATGGAAATCGGCGATTAACAATGTAATATTCCCGTCCCTGTACCCCACAAAAAAGAATAAATTATCTAAAAGTCTTTTAAAACAAAGACTTTTGTCATTGAGTACATTATTAATACATATTAATAGATGCAGTATTGCAGATGAGATATTAATAGATGCAGTATTGATTGAAAGTTAATTTAAGAGCCTAAAGGTATCAACAAACTATGCTTTAAACACGGAGTAAATCCTACCGTGAAATTTTTAATGCAAATAATACACTTACTTTCTAGTACTGGCTATTTCTGATTCTTATATTCACGTGTTCTGAATAATGCAGCTTAAAGGCGGGGACAAAAATCATATTATGAACAAAACCTTTGCAACCATCGACGGGAATGAGGCTGTCGCCCGTGTTGCTTACAAATTAAATGAAGTGATTGCCATTTATCCCATCACCCCCTCTTCAGCAATGGGTGAATGGGCAGATGCTTGGTCAGCAGAAGGTCGTCCCAACCTCTGGGGTACTATTCCTAGCGTCGTGCAGATGCAGAGCGAAGGAGGAGCGGCTGGTGCTGTACATGGGGCTTTGCAAACAGGTTCTCTGAGTACTACCTTCACGGCATCTCAGGGATTATTGTTGATGATACCCAACTTCTACAAAATTGCTGGTGAGTTGACTAGCGCCGTGGTTCACGTTGCCGCCCGCTCTTTGGCTACTCATGCTTTATCAATTTTTGGCGACCATAGCGACGTAATGGCAGCTCGTGCGACTGGCTTTGCTCTGCTGTGTTCCGCTTCAGTGCAGGAAAGTCAAGATTTTGCTCTTATTGCTCATGCTGCTACTTTAGAGGCGCGAGTCTCCTTTATGCATTTCTTTGATGGCTTCCGCACATCACATGAAGTGCAGAAAGTCAAACTGTTGTCAGATGATGATTTGCGATCGCTCATCCACGATAACTTAATACTCGCTCACCGCAGCCGCGCCCTCACCCCAGATCGTCCAGTATTGCGCGGGACTGCCCAAAACCCCGATGTCTATTTCCAAGGACGTGAAGGTGCTAACCCTTATTACAACGCCTGTCCAGAAATTGTCCAGCGGATCATGGATGAATTTGGAGAACGCACGGGAAGGCATTATCAAATTTATGAATATTACGGCGCTAAGGATGCCGATCGCGTTATTGTTCTGATGGGTTCAGGTTGTGAAACCGTCCATGAAACAGTAGATTACCTGAACGCCCGTGGTGAAAAACTTGGTGTAGTGAAAGTGCGACTTTACCGCCCCTTTGATGTCCAAAGGTTTGTTGCAGTATTACCAACTAGTGTACAAGCGATCGCAGTTCTCGACCGCACCAAAGAAGCAGGTAGCGCTGGTGAACCTTTGTATTTAGATGTAGTGGCTGCTATTCATGAGGCGTGGGGAGATAAAAGAGCAGGGGGAGCAGGGGAGGCTGGGGGAGAAAATACTTGCTCATCCCCTAAAGTCGTTGGTGGTCGTTACGGTCTTTCTTCTAAGGAATTTACTCCGGCTATGGTGAAGGGCATTTTTGACAATCTTGCTCAAGCTAAACCGAAAAATCACTTTACGATTGGGATTAATGACGACGTTAGTCATACTTCTTTGAGCTTTGACCCTAATTTCTCTACAGAATCGGATAATGTTGTTCGGGCAATGTTCTATGGGTTAGGTGCTGATGGTACAGTTGGCGCTAATAAAAATTCTATTAAGATTATTGGTGAAGAAACTGACAATTACGCCCAAGGCTACTTTGTCTACGATTCCAAGAAATCTGGCTCGATGACTGTCTCTCACCTCCGCTTCGGTAAAGAGCCAATTCGCTCTACCTACTTGATTAACCAAGCTAACTTTATTGGTTGTCATCACTGGGGATTTTTGGAACGCATAGATATTTTGAAGTCTGCTATTCCTGGAGCAACTTTGCTGCTTAACAGTCCTTATGATGCAGATACCGTTTGGGAATATCTGCCGCTAAAGGTGCAGCAGCAAATTATCGATAAGCATTTGAAATTATATGTGATTAATGCTAGCCAAGTTGCCCGTGACAGTGGCATGGGTGGCAGAATTAACACCATTATGCAAGTATGCTTCTTTGCTTTAGCGGGTGTCTTGCCGCAAGAAGAAGCGATCGCTAAAATCAAACAAGCGATTGAGAAGACTTACGGTAAAAAAGGCGCAGAAGTTGTCCGTATGAACTTGCAAGCTGTAGACAACACCTTAGACAACTTGCATAAAGTAGATGTCCCCCAGACAATCCACATTTCTAACTCCTCACTCCTAACTCCTCACTCCTCACTTAACTCCGCTCCCGAATTTGTGCGAGAAGTTCTGGGCAAAATCATGATTTGGGAAGGTGATGACTTACCTGTTAGCAGACTACCATTTGATGGTACTTTTCCTGTAGGTACTGCCAAGTGGGAAAAACGTAACGTTGCCGAAGAGATACCTGTGTGGGAACCGGATGTCTGCGTTCAATGCGGTAAGTGCGTCATGGTTTGTCCCCACAGTGCCATCCGTGCAAAGGCTTATCAAGCGGATGAGTTAATTAATGCACCAGCAACCTTTAAATCAACTGGTGCAAAAGATAAAGACTTTGCCAATCAAAAATTTACCATTCAAGTTGCCCCAGAAGATTGCACGGGATGTACGATTTGTGTAAATATTTGCCCTGCTAAAAATAAATCTGAGCCATCGCTGAAAGCAATTAACATGGCAAAGCAGTTGCCTTTACAAGAGCAAGAGCGGAAGAACTGGGATTTCTTCTTGAGTTTACCTAATCCTGACAGGCGATCGCTAAAATTAAATCAGATTCGCCAACAACAACTGCAAGAACCTTTATTTGAATTCTCTGGTGCTTGTGCAGGTTGTGGTGAAACACCTTATCTAAAATTATTAACACAATTGTTTGGCGATCGCGCCGTCATTGCCAATGCAACAGGTTGTTCTTCAATATATGGTGGGAATCTTCCTACAACTCCTTGGACAACTAACGCCCAAGGACGCGGCCCCGCGTGGTCTAATAACTTATTTGAAGATAACGCCGAATTCGGTTTTGGCTTTCGTCTTTCCCTCGACAAACAAGCTGAGTTTGCGGCACAATTGTTGCAACAACTGGGAAGTGGGGAAATAGTTTCTGAGGATTTAGTTCAATCTATTCTCAAAGCTGAACAAAAATCTGAGGCTGACATTTGGGAACAGCGCGAAAGAATAGAACTGTTGCAGCAGAAGTTAGATGAAATCGTAACTTTCGATCCTAATCTCAAATCTAAAATCCAAAATCTCAAATCCCTTGCAAATTACTTGGTGAGAAAAAGCGTCTGGATTGTTGGTGGTGATGGTTGGGCTTATGATATTGATTTTGGTGGTATCGATCATGTAATTGCTAGTGGTCGAAACGTCAACATTTTGGTGATGGATACAGAAGTGTATTCTAATACAGGCGGTCAGTCTTCCAAAGCCACGCCACGAGCCGCAGTTGCTAAATATGCCGCTAGTGGTAAGCCAGCACCTAAAAAAGACTTAGGGATGATTGCGATGACCTACGGAAATGTCTACGTAGCAAGTGTAGCCCTTGGTGCTAGAGATGAACATACCCTGAAAGCATTTTTGGAAGCAGAAGCTTATGATGGGCCATCACTGATTATTGCTTACAGCCATTGCATAGCCCACGGTATCAACATGACCACAGGGATGAATCATCAGAAAACTTTGGTAGAATCAGGTCGTTGGTTGCTGTATCGGCATAATCCAGAGTTGCTTAACCAGGGTAAAAATCCATTGCAATTGGATATGCGATCGCCTACGCAATCTGTAGAACATTCGATGTATCAAGAAAATCGCTTCAAGATGCTCACCAAGAGTAAACCCGACGTTGCCAAACACTTATTAGAACAAGTCCAAGCTGAAGTAGATACACGTTGGCAAACGTACCAATATCTGGCAAAACGCGATATTCTCTGAATATTAACCCTAATTTTAGTTATAAAAATTGCGACTTAACTAACTCAAGTCGCAATTTTCGTTATAAAAACCCATTTTTTTTGTTACAAACATCAGAATTTTTGTTACAAAAAACCATTTTGGTTACTAAATTTATTATTTTTGTGACAAACATTAGAATTTTCGTTATAAAAAAACCATTTTGGTTACTAAATTCATTATTTTCGTGACAAACATCAGAGTTTTCGTTACAAAAGCACCATTTTAGCTACTCAAATCGTTATTTTCGTTACTAACGCTATGGTTTAAGGTGTGTTGAACCCAAACTTTAGTCAACAAACGCGCAAATGTTGGGTTTCATTCCTCAACACAATCTATAAAAAGACTGCAATGTCTACGATGGACTGTGACGCTCGAATGCAAGAGCCTGTTGCAAACCAGACTCACTAACGCAACTCTTGGAGACGCTGCGTGTAGCTTGTTTCCCCGTAGAGATACGCTATCGGTGACGTAAAAACTTTATATAGCACTTCCTAAAATTCACTATAACTTTATCAAAATCACACCCAGCCTCTTGACAATGCTTAGATATTTATAAGAGTATTTAAGTGATTTAACGGTTATCAAAGTAATTTTTGCTTGCAAAGTCAGATCGGTTAACTAGCTGACACCAAAAGAGCACTATCAATACAATTCGTAATTGTAATCTTGTAATTCGTGATTAAATTTTATAATTACGAATTACAATTACGAATTACAAATTATTCAATTACTGCGATCGGTCAGATGTGGCAGCAGAGAGGCATCAAAGAGAGTAAGCGGGGAAATATTAATAGATAGCTCAATTTTAGAAGAGAGCAGGTGCGATCGCCCAATCTACAACGCAGTAACAAATTGACAATTTAATGGCAGTGCGGTAAAGGCTGGAAGAGCAAATTAGATTAGGATTTTCGTAAAAAATTCTGACCAAGCAGCTTGGTACTCAGCCTCATAGTACAGATTGGTGTAAATGAGCCACCCTTATAAAATGTCTAAAATCCTTATGCAATGGGAATTACGAATTACCCGTTCATGCAGCGTCTTGTAGAGAAGCGGTACAAGTGTCTTTGCTAATGACCAAGGACAAATAACTTATAAAAACTAAACTGGAGACATGATGGCAAATTCAACTTTTAACCTTTTAAATCTCAACGCCACTCAGGGCTTTGCTATTAACGACATCAATAAAGGTGACAGTGCACGAAGTTCTGTCAGCAATGCGGGAGACATAAATGGCGACGGCATCGACGATGTGATTATCGGGGTATTCCTTGCTTCCCCCAACGGCTTATACAGTTCAGGGCAGAGCTACGTGGTGTTTGGCAGCAAAGGCGGTTTTGATGACGAATTCAGCCTTTCCTCCCTCAACGGCACCAATGGCTTTACTATCAACGGCATCAATGAAGGTGACTTATTAGGCTCTGTCAGTAATGCCGGAGACATCAACGGCGACGGCATCGACGATGTGATTATTGGTGCACGCTCTGCTGACCCGAACGGCTCCAATTCAGGGCAGAGCTACGTGGTGTTTGGCAGCAAGTCTGGTTTTGATGCCCAATTCAACCTCTCTACCCTCAACGGAACTAATGGCTTTACTATCAACGGCATCAATGAAGGTGACTTCTCAGGCTGGTCTGTCAGCAGTGCCGGAGACATCAACGATGACGGCATCGACGACCTGATTATCGGGGCAGGCTATGCTGACCCTAACGGCTCTAATTCAGGGCAGAGCTACGTGGTGTTTGGCAGCAAGAACAGTTTTGATGCCCAATTCAACCTCTCAACCCTCAATGGCACTAATGGCTTTGCCATCAACGGCATCGAAGAAAGTGACTTCTCAGGCTGGTCTGTCAGCAGTGCCGGAGATATCAACGGTGACGGCATCGACGACCTGATTATCGGGGCATTCCTTGCTGACCCCAACGGCTTCGGTTCAGGCTTCGGTTCAGGGCAGAGCTACGTGGTGTTTGGCAGCAAGAACGGTTTTGATGCCCAATTTAACCTCTCCACGCTCAACGGCACTAATGGCTTTATTATCAACGGCATCAATCAAGAAGACCGTTTAGGCTCGTCTGTCAGTAGTGCGGGAGATATCAACGGCGACGGCATCGACGACTTGATTATCGGGGCACCAGATGCCAGGCCCAACGGCAATTACTCAGGGCAGAGCTACGTGGTGTTTGGTAGCAAGGGCGGTTTTGATGCTCAATTCAACCTCTCTACCCTCAACGGCATTAATGGCTTTACTATCAACGGCACTAATATAACTTACTACTCAGGCTCGTCTGTCAGCAGCGCGGGAGACATCAACGGCAACGGCATCGACGACCTGATTATCGGGGGAGGATTGGGTTTAGGGGAGAGCTACGTAGTGTTTGGTAGCAAGGACGGTTTTCGTCCCCAACTCGACCTCTCCACCCTCAACGGCACTAATGGCTTTACCATCAAAAGCGCCACAGGTAGCTTATTTAGCTCCGCTGTCAACAGCAGTGCGGGAGATATCAACAGTGACGGCATCGACGACCTGATTGTCAGCACACTATATGGCGACTTCAGCGGACCTTTTTATAACTCATTGCAGAACACCTACGTGGCGTTTGGCAACCGCGCTCCTGTTCTTGACCTCAACGGCAATTCAGAGGGAATTGATTTTAGCACTACCTTTAGCGGTACTCCCGTCTCCATCCTCGATCGCAATTTCACCCTAAGTGACAATAATACCACTACCTTAGCTGGTGTCACCATTACCATTACTAATCTTTTTAATGGCGCAGCCGAAAGTCTTAATGCCACTGCTATTGGTAACATCACTTCTACCTACAACCCCACCACGGGCACTCTCACCTTGAGCGGCACAGATACCATTGCCAATTACCGACAAGTTCTTAACAGCCTTACCTACAATAATACTGCTGCCGCTACTGCTAACACTACAATTGAGTTTGTCGTTAATGACGGGCAAGGTTTTAGTAATACCAGTGCAGTAGCAACTACCACCTTGGGTATTGTCCAGAAATTCATCACGGGAACTAAGAGTGCAGATATCCTCATCGGCACACTCAACAACAATATTATCGATGGAAAAGCTAGTAACGATATCCTCACAGGTAACGGTGGTCAAGATAAATTTATCTTTCTCCCTGGCGATGGTATCGACACCATCACGGACTTTGGCGGCATTGGCAAAGGCACAAATCCTTCATCAGGGGTGATTTCTCAAGTTGACACGCTGAACTTTACAGGATTGGGATTGACTGCTAAAAATCTGCAATTA
This sequence comes from Nostoc sp. DedQUE05, assembly GCF_034530955.1. Lineage (NCBI taxonomy): Bacteria > Bacillati > Cyanobacteriota > Cyanophyceae > Nostocales > Nostocaceae > Nostoc > Nostoc sp. DedQUE05. The sequence goes on from NZ_JAVRCB010000017.1 coordinate 94,433, forward strand.
ACTCAAAATGGTAACAATCTAGAAGTCACTTTTGAAGATATCGCCAACACCAAAGTCATCCTGCAAGACTTTCAACTAGAATACTTGGATAATTTACCAGTATTAGGTAGCAGAGCTGCGATCGGCAATATCCTGTTTGATGGACAGACCAGCATCGCTGACAGTTTTGATGTCTTCGATGCCAACTCCACTCAAACTAACTTGTTTAATAAGAACACGGTGACATTCCTCAATGACCTTAACAATAACATCACAGGTTTTGACGATTCCAATGATGTGATTAATGGTCAGGGAGGTGATGATATCATCAACGGCAAGGGTGGCAACGATTTGCTACGAGGCGGCGCTGGTAATGATACCCTCATTGGTAATGATGATACCTTCATTGGTAGTGAAGAATATGATACTCTCGTTGGCGGTGCAGGTGCTGATAGATTTGTGTACAAAAAGGATTTTTCCAAACTTTCTCCTTCTACTTTTGTAGTAAATACCATTAGTGACTTTAATAGTTCTGAAGGTGACAAGATTGTACTGGATATAACTTTCTTTAATGCCATTACCTCTGTTGCGGGAAATGGTTTTAGTAATACCAGTGATTTTCAAGTCACTAATTTAGCAGGCACTAGCACGGCGAAAATTGTCTATGACGCTGTGAGTGGGCAGTTGTTTTACAACCAAAATGGCAGTGCGGCTGGTTTTGGCAGTGGTGGTCTATTTGCAACTCTAACCGGTGCGCCAACTCTCACTGCATCAGATTTTGTCTTGCAAGTGTAGTTTGTCCAAAACACGAAACTACTAGCTCGGAATTTTGAAATTGAATCCTTTACTAATACCAATTCAATTAATGATTGCAACACATTTTTGGGTAAAGACGCGACGCCAGTCGCTACAACGGGGAGCCACTGCGGTCTTCTCCCAAGGGGAGACGCCAAGGGCGATGGGGTTTCCCTAAGTGGAGCAAGTGGCGTGGGAACCCCCGCAACGCGCTGGCTTATGAATCGCGTCTCTACAAATGGTCTATTTGTTGCATTCTTTTTTCCAATTGGTATAACAACTCTCGGCTATTTAGATAGACGAGTCATTTCAAACAATTGTTGGGCATTACTTCCTAGAAAAGCATCGAAAAGTACCTGCTTTCCAGATTCCATTTCTACTAGATAGCGCTGGGCAATTTCATAATAGGCGTAAGTCCAAGGAATCTGAATTTCTGCACCACTGTTATCATCTAATACTGTCACTATTTCGGTGACTGCTTGAGTCGCAGTTTGCCGCAAACCACAAGCAATATTTCCCTCTATCTCTGCTTTCATTGGTACACCCAGGTTAGCTAAAGCACTGGCGGTGGTATCAATATCTGGATATTCTGGAGTATTTTGGCCGTTGACGTAGCCTGTAAAGTGGTTGACAGCATATCCATGCAGCAACACCCAAGCCCCATACTGAGTAACCTGATTCACCTCTTCGACAACAGAACGCTGGGGAGGTAGCCAAGGACGGGTGAAGACTTGTTGGAGTTGTTTGGCGATAATTTCCAAGTCCGCATCTTTTTGTAGAAGAGTAAGGGGTGAGATGAGTTTGTCTGGGATTGAAGATACTGTTTTAGAGATGAGTTGAGCAATATTATTAGGCAATTCTTCGACAATTAACTCGCTGATAAACAGCTTGGGTAAATTAAATTCCTCTTGCTGCGGATGATGATAATGACGGGCGTACAAATGAGTTTGAGCAAAAGTATACTCTCCAGCCGCCACATAACCCAAAGCTTCTGCAAGTTGTGCGAGATAGTCAATTCCTAAGTTAAGTTTACCTTGTGGAGTATCTACTAATAAACGCAATGACCGAAAGGCGATGTGGTCGTTGGCGACAGTCCCACCCGCAGCAGTAATCATTTGCTGGTAGGTACGAGCATGATTTACCCTAGCGCTGTATTCTTGCCAAAGTAATTTCCATAAATTAAGGGCTATTTTATTTGTCATTTGTCATTTGTCACTTGTCATTTGTCATTTGTCATTTGTCATTGGACATTAAGCACTGGTTATTTCTTTTTTGTTCTCCCTCATATTTTAAGAGCTTAAAATCTCGCTGATAATCTGAAGGGCAGTTTGAATTTGGTTGCTGTCGATAACTAAAGGTGGACAAAAACGAATTGCTGCTTTACCGCAACCTAGCAATAATAAACCGCGTAAAAAAGCTTCTTGAATAATGCGATCGCGCAATTTATAATCGAGATTACCCTGTTCATCTAATAAATCTACCGCTACCATCAAACCTTTACCTCGTGGCGATGATACTCTGGGAAATCTTTGATGCAACTCGGTAAGACTAGATTGTAAGAATTCTCCCATCTGGGTAGCGTTGCTCATTAAACCACTTTCCAACAATCGCAGTGTGGCAATACCAGCAGCACAAGCTACGGGATTACCGCCAAATGTAGTAGCGTGAGAACCAGGAGGCCAAGTCATTAACTCTGGTCTGGCAAGTATCGCTCCTAAGGGCATACCACTGGCGATACCTTTAGCAGTAGTAATGATATCAGGCATCACATTCCAATGCTCGATCGCAAATAAGCGACCAGTCCGCCCCATTCCCGCTTGTACTTCATCCACTACCATCAGAATACCGTGGCGATCGCATATCTCCCGAATTCGCTGCAAGAAACCATCTTCGGGTACGATATATCCACCTTCTCCTTGAATCGGTTCGACGACGATCGCCGCTACTTCTTGCGGTGGTAAAATCGTCGTAAATAGCTGTTGTTCCAAGTAATCTAAGCTAGCGTGAGTGCCATAAGCGATATGAGTTACCCCAGGAACTAAAGGCCCAAAGTTAGCTCGCTGCACTGCTTTGGAACCAGTCAGAGACATCGCTCCATAAGTGCGTCCGTGAAATGCACCTAAGAAGGCTACGATTAGCGATCGCTTGGTGTAATATCGGGCTAGTTTGATTGCTCCTTCGTTCGATTCTGCCCCGGAATTGGTAAAAAATATCTTTGCAGGAAATGCAGCATTACCTTGTGGGTGGGGAAAGGGAGCGCGAATTGCTAATTGTTCCGCTAGTTCCACCATCGGCTCATAATAAAAATCCGTCCCTGACATGTGCAGCAGCCGCGCCGACTGTTCTTGAATTGCCTTGACGACTTCCGGGTGAGCGTGTCCGGTGGCGGTGACAGCAATACCTGCGGTCATATCCAGAAATACATTGCCATCCACATCTTCTACCATACAGCCCTGACCGCGAGATACCACTAACGGATAATCGCGGGTGTAAGAAGGAGAAGTTACGGCGCGATCGCGTTGTACAATTGCTTGAGCGCGAGGCCCAGGTAAGGAAGTTACTAAACGGGGTATAGAAGGTAAATTTAGGTTAATAGGAATACTTAACATAATTTTTTCTATTTTTTAAAGATTATTGATGATTAAACGCTAAAGCTTGATTGCTGACAGTAGCATTTGATGCCATTGATATAGGAGTTACGCATTTAACGAAAAAGCTTTATAGTAAAGATTTTCGTATTTTGTAAGACTTTGCCCGTGTTTATAACACAACTTCTGCGATCGCGTCATATTACATTTTTTGAAGCTGCATAGAATTCGATCCCCCCTAGCCCCCCTTAAAAAGGGGGGAATTCAAAGTCCCCTTTTTAAGGGGGATTTAGGGGGATCAAGATATGTGCAACTTCACATTAAATTGGTATAACAGCTTCACTATTAGATGTCAGGCTACAAGCTACAGAAGATTTGTTGAGAGAAGCTGTATTATATCCACAGGAGAATGGCTATATGCAAAAATTAATACAAGTCTCTGAGATAATCAACGAATGACTTGGGCATCTGGACAAAAGTTACACCGCGATCGGTATGAAATTAAGCAACAGTTAGGACAGGGGAACTTCGCTATTACTTATCTTGCTGAGGATCGGGATGGCAAGAATGTTGTGATTAAAACATTGGATTCCAATTTGCTCAATCAATTAAGTAACGAAGACCGCGATCGCTTAAAATCAGGTTTTGCAGATGAATCCCGTAAACTAGCAATATGCAAACATCCGAATATTGTTCAAGTCATTGATACCTTCGAGTCAGGTGATTTAAAATGCATGGTCATGGAGTATATTCAAGGGGATAATTTAGCCAAGATTGTCCAACCGCGAGGATTTCTCCCTGAAAAAGAGGCTTTAGATTATATTCAACAAATTGGAAAAGCACTTATCGTAGTGCATGAACAAGGATTTTTACATCGAGATGTGAAACCTGAAAATATCATTTTGCGGTCGGGTACGCATCAGGTTGTTTTGATAAACTTCGACTTAGCACGAAGATTTGTTGATAACCCAGTGTCAAGTCGCGGTAACTTGGTTGACAAATTTACACCAATTGAATTGTATTCCAACTCTCCTAGACAACAGGCGCGGCGTAAACCTTGGACTGATATTTATTCTCTGGCGGCAACTTTATATTTTTTATTAACAGGAAAACTGCCAGAAAGTGCTATCGAGCGCCAAGATAACAATAAGCGTTTAATTCCACCTAAAGAATTGAACGATCAGATTAGCGATCGCGTCAATCAAGCGATTCTCCACGCAATGGAATTACAACCCGACAACCGTCCCGAAACAGTAGAAGACTGGTTAAAGAAATTGGGTTTAAACACAGCAAGTCTTTCTCTTCCCAAACTTCTTTGGAAACAACCTTTGTGGGCACGGATATTAGAACTTATGAGTGTATTAGCATTATTTGCAGCCTTGATATCAGGAATCAAAGATGGCACAGACTTATTCAAAGATTGGTTTCCAGGCAAACCAGCACCCCCGACACAACAAACCCCATCCTTTTCCACTCAACCACAAAATAGGTAGTAGGCCACGTCTACGCAAAAGTTAGTTTTGAAGTCACATTTGTTGCTTTTGCGACTCCAAAAGTTAGTTTTAAAGTCGCATTTGTTGCTTTTGCGACTCCAAAAGTTAGTTTTAAAGTCAGATTTGTTGCTTTTGCGACTCCAAAAGTTAGTTTTAAAGTCGCATTTGTTGCTTTTGCGACTTCAATAGTTAGTTTTGAAGTCACATTTGTTGCTTTTGCGACTTCAAAAGTTAGTTTAGCAATAGCCAGAAAACCTCAATCTTCGTCTCTGCGCCTCTGCGTGAGCTATCCTTCTAATTCACCAATGCAAACCACCATAATCAACAAAAAGCGTGTCAAAATCAAGATTAGGCATCAATAAATTGGGTATATGTTCTGGCAAAATGAACAGCTAATACATAACGGCAAATACAAGATAGAAAAATACTTGGGTGGTGGTGGTTTTGCACTTACCTACCAAGTAATGCATACCAAGTTAAACCGCCGAGTTGTCATCAAAACCCCCAACATAAGCGTCCAACGAGATCCAGATTATCCCAAATACCTTGAACGCTTCAAAAAAGAAGCACAGATGCTAGCAATGTGTTGTACAGATTCACATCCCCATATTGTGCAAGTATTCGACTTTTTTGTTGAAGAAGATGGTCGCTACTGCTTAGAGATGCAATATATAGCAGGCGAGAGTTTATGGGAATACGTGCAACGCCAAGGGAAATTACCCGAAACTGAAGCTGTAAAATACATTTGCCAAATGGGTTTAGCTTTGGTAGAAATACATAAAAAAGGAGTTTTACATCTTGATGTCACTCCTCCTAATATTATGCTCAACTTTAATTCAGGGATTCCTAACTCTGGCAAAGCGGTGTTAATAGATTTTGGTATTGCCGGCGATATGTCCCCACCGAGTACCCTGTCTAGGTCTTTTGGTAACAGGGTATTTGCGCCCTATGAGTTAACGCGCAAAGGGATTCGTCACCCAACAGTTGATGTCTACTGTTTAGCTGGATCATTGTACTATGCCATCACTGGACAACGCCCCACCAGTTCATTTGACCGTAAGTACGATCAAGAGGAATTAGTACCACCAAAGCAACTTGTCCCTAGTCTTAGTGATGCTGTAAATGAAGCGATTCTGCAAGGCATGGCATTAGAGGCAAAAGATCGACCCCAGACAATGGAAGAGTGGTTGAATTTACTCTCCTCCTCGCAACCGGGGAGGTATTTTGTAGAAATTGAGAGTATAGAAGTATTGATATTAGCTCCAGATGTGGGGGTAAATTACCAAAATCTAGAAAATTTACTCAAAGCGGGTCAATGGAAAGCAGCAAACCAAGAAACCACCAGAGTCATGCTGAAAGTAGCCAAAAGAGAACAGCAAGGCTGGCTTAATTATGAATCCATTAAAAATTTTCCCTGCACAGATTTACGCACAATTGACCAATTGTGGGTAAAATACAGCAATGGTCATTTTGGCTTTAGCGTACAAAAACGCATTTGGTTAGAATGCGGTGGCAAAATAGATTATGAAACGGAGTGTCTTTTGGGCGATCGCTTAGGCTGGCGCAAATTTGAAGGCTGGTTAGAAGAATATGAATACAACTATTCGCTAGACTCTACCCAGGGGCATCTCCCTACGCTTAAGGGGCATCTCCCTTTAGAAAAATTATTATATTTATATGTCATGGGGCATCTCCCTTTTAAGAATGGCATCTCCCTAATTAAATATGACTTCTTCTCTCGCGTCCAGACTTGTAAATTGTAATGTATAAAGGTTTACGAGATTTGTAAAACTTTGTGAACAAGATATATTCCACGAAGCCTTGCGGGTTCTAGCTTTTCGTTACCTGGCACTGTTTAAATAAGCGAGGTACTCAGGCGCACGCTTTGCAAACACAAAAAGCCGCAATCAATATTAGATTAGGATATAAATTTAGTACCCAGTTTTTCAACCATGTAAATACAGGGGTAATAATGACTATTAAAGAACAAATTAACCAAGAACTAGAAAAATTACCTGAACCCTTATTGCAGGAAATTTTAGACTTTGTGCAATCTTTGCAAGCCAAACATCAAACAAACAGCATATCTTCAGATAGCCAACCTGCTCAAACACTTACAACAGAGCACACCTTAACAGGTTCTACTGCTGAAGATTTATTAGAATTTATCGGCAGTTGGGAAGGTTCAGATATTAGAGAATGCCTGCAACTAGTTCATGACAGTCGCATACCTCTATAATTTTAATTATGTATCTACTAGATACTAATCACTGTTCTTTCTTGATGGAAGGTGTGCCTAGCGTTGTAAATCACTTGCGATCGCTTGGTCAGGTACAATTAGCAACCAGTGTTATTGTTGCTGGTGAGTTGCACTTTATGGCACAAAACTCACATCAAAAAGCTGCTAATTTAATCTATTCTTTCTATGGGAACCACCAACTTCCTCTATTGCTGTAAAACTGAAATCGTGCAAACCCAAGAAATTGACCGTGAGATTTTTCACCCACAGGGAATGCAGTAACACCCAATAAGTAAACACCAGAAAAACTGGGATTACTTATAGGGCGGAGGGCGATGGTAATTGTCTGTCCTGGAGTTACAGGTGGATCGAAGATTACAGAAACCGTGCGTATCTTGCTCTCGTTGATGACTGAACCTAGTTGCAGTTGCGTTTCTTTGCGATCGCGTGTGCCGACAAATGCACGGGTATCATCAAGATTGTAGCGGATGTATTCTGACCCCTCTTTTTGGGCGATCGTTACCTTCTGGAGGGATTCTCCAGCATTTTCCGGCACATTGATGGTGAAATAGTAAGTTGCGCTCAAAACATTAACATCTTTGTAAGTAGTTATCGCTTCAACAAGTTTTGGCGGTTGGACGAAATAGACTAAGCCATCTCTAAGCTGCACAGCTTGAGCCACCGGCAGCGTAACTTCTCCAATGCCAATTGTTAACGAGAGTGTTATTCCAAACAAAGTTGTAAGGCGCATAATTCAGATATAAAAAAACGCACTTATTCTTATTCTAGTTCCTTGGGAATCAATGACTGAGGAACGATCGAAGCTTGTTTTTCCCCAAAGGAAGATTTTGTATACCACCAAGCCCAAGCAATTAAAACGGCTTGAAGGGGAAGCCTAACTACGTGTACCCAAGGTGAATTTGGTATATGTTCAATCTTAATCAGATTAGCCGCCATGTAAATATTGGCAGGGTAAACAGCAATAAAAAGAGCAAGAAGTCCCCAAGCAGCAGCTTGACTTACAGGCGGAACTAATAACCCGATGCCACCCAAAATTTCATAAAAGCCACTGAGATAAACTAATCCTAAAGGATAAGGTAGTTGTGGCGGCACGATTTTGACATATTCTTGTGGAACAAGAAAGTGTGTTACTCCAACCACAATGATAGATATAGCAAGGATGACACGTAATGTTTCCTTATGCTTATTCATGGTTTTTGCCTCTTTATATACTTGCCCTATTACTTCAGTTTGACTGATGGATGTTAATCTGCATTGAGTCAATAGGAGTAAAAATCGACAAAATTTTCCCAAGTACTTACCAAAACAATGCTGAGTAAAAAAGCAATAATTGCACTCAGCACGGGCTAAACCTAGCTATCCGCTAACGGAACTCACAACTGGGCTACTCCTGAAAAAAGTGATTGCAACTATAAATAAAACTGATGCACCGGACTATACTAAAGGATTTATTAACTATGTCACGGCTCGGTTAGTAAAGCAAAACCACATTTTTATCAAAATTTTTTTAATTACGCTTGCATTTTTAACTACTCTTGTATTAGTATAACTACGACAGCGCAAAACAGTAATATTTGCTGCTTAACAATACTTTTGCCAAAATAGCCTAAGACAAGCGCTTGCTTGAATATGAGGCAGAAACTAGAATCTGCACTAAGATGTACACGACAGTTAAAAATACTTCTGTAAAACCATACAGAACAAAATTTTCATGACGGAATTTTTTGTTACATGGCAAAAAGGAGTATTTAAAATCTTAGGTTTGTTCGATGTCAAGGCTCATAATTTGGCGAAGGTATTGTTAATTGTGCGTAATTTTTTCCAAATCAAATTGGATTGCTATAGATTCACTTTGACTAAACAATCAAAACTTTGGAGGAAAACAATGACAGCTACAACAACCACTAATGCTAATAATCTATACAATGTACAAAATCAGTGGGGTGGTGCATCTGCTCCATGGAATCCTGGTGGAGTATGGGTAATTGGAGCTAGAGCAGATCAGCGCATTGTCGAACTCAAAGTTTCATCAAGTGACAACGGCAAAACACTTAATGGAACTACGACTTATGCTGGTGAAGGCCCCATCGGTTTTAAGGCTACCTTAACTGGAAGCGACAACTACAACGTAGAAAACCAGTGGGGAGGCTCATCTGCTCCGTGGAATCCTGGCGGGACTTGGGTACTTGGCGCTCGATCAAATCAAAATGTTGTTGCGATCGATATTACATCGAGCGACGGCGGTAAAACCCTGACTGGAACTATCACTTATGCTGGTGAAGGCCCCATCGGTTTTAAGAGTGCTGCTGTTGATGGCCGTGTCTATAATGTGGAAAACCAATGGGGAGGCTCATCTGCTCCGTGGAATCCTGGTGGGACTTGGGTACTTGGCTCTCGATCGAATCAAAATGTTGTTGCGATCGATATTACATCGAACGATGGCGGTAAAACCCTGACTGGAACTATCACTTATGCTGGTGAAGGCCCCATCGGCTTTAAAGGTAACATTGTCGCTGGCAACAACTACACAGTAGAAAACCAGTGGGGTGGTAATACAGCACCCTGGAATCCTGGTGGGACTTGGATAATCGGTGCTCGTGTGGGACAGAATGTAGTAGCGCTCAATGTCACATCTAATGATGGTGGGAAGACCCTAACTGGAACCACGACATATTCTGGTGAAGGCCCTATCGGCTTCCGATCGCACCAAATCTAAAAAGGCGATCGCCCTATATAGGTTTTCGGTTAAGTAGGTACTGAACCGCACCCCTAACCCCCTGCTCGCTGTTTCGTGGCAGGGGGTTATGATGTAACTATAGGGTAACTCAGCACTCAGCACAGGCTAAACCTTAGCTATCCGCTAACAACACTCCTGAAGCTAAATCTAATTTTTCTCGAACTATTCTCTCATCTCTAAAGCCGACCAACACAGCTGTTCCATCTTTGATGAAAAGTGGACGTTTGAGCAGCATCGCATCGTGAGTGAATGCATCAACCCACTGTTCATCAGCCCAAGTCTTCTTTTCATCTCCTAAAGCGCGGTAGGATTGACCAGAGGTGTTTCGCATGGGAGCAAAACCCAAAGACTTTACCCAGTTTTGAATCATCTCACGAGTCGGCGGAGTATCTTTGGTGTTGATAAATTCATGGTCAATGTTGTTGTGTTGGAGCCACGTCAAAGCTTTTTTGCAAGTGCTGCAATTGGGAATTCCGTAGACTTGAATAGACATAAAATAATTAAGCAACAATCTCCATATATGACATAGTAGGTGGAACTTCTGCTATCAATGCTCTTGTCGTAGAGTCTCTACGACAGAAATTTAAGAGTAGCGATCGCTTTTAGCAATCGGTAATTCCAAGTATGGAACTGGTTGATCCATAATTCGAGGGTTCTAAAATACCAAGGAGTAGTTTTACTAACACTTTTATCCATAAAAAATATGAGCGATGCCTTTAACCGACTTGCACCTTTCATTCAAGAATATATTTATCATCACCAGTGGACTGAATTACGACCAGTTCAAATTGCCGCTTGTCAAGTTATATTTGACACTGATGCTCACTTGCTAATTACTGCTGCAACTGCTGCTGGGAAAACAGAAGCAGCTTTTCTGCCAGTTTTGACTCTATTACATACCAACCCTGCTGCCACAATTGGCGCATTATATATTAGTCCAATCAAAGCTTTAATTAACGATCAATTTGAGCGTCTTAATGACTTACTAAAAGAAGCAGATATTCCAGTTTGGCACTGGCACGGTGATGTTTCGCAAACTCGAAAAAACAAACTGTTAAAAAATCCGCAAGGCATTCTCCAAATTACCCCAGAATCTCTAGAAAGTTTGCTAATTAACAAAAATCAAGACCTACCTCGCTTATTTGGTGATTTAAGGTTTGTCATCATTGATGAAATTCACGCCTTTATGGGTTCAGAACGCGGTTGTCAAATTATTTGCCAATTACAACGTTTAGCAAAGTTGACGCAAAAACAACCGCGTCGTATTGGTTTATCGGCAACTCTTGGGAATTACTCAATAGCGGAAAATTGGTTGAGTTCAGGAACAGATAAGCCAGTAATTACACCAAAAATTGATGGTATAAAACGCCAGATAAAACTAGCTGTAGAACATTTTTATATTACTGATGAAGTAGATGAATCAGAAGCAACAGCAGATGAACAATATATTTTCAACCTCAGCAAGTCTCGCAAATGCCTGATATTTGCTAATAATCGCACACGTACCGAATCTATAATTGCATCTTTGCGACAAATTGCTACAGAACAAGGACTACCAGATATATATCATGTGCATCATGGGAGTATATCTGCTAGCTTACGGCAAGCTGCTGAAAATGCGATGCGTGAACCCAACAATCCAGCCGTTACCGCCGCCACTCTGACTCTAGAATTAGGTATAGATATCGGTCATTTAGAGCGAGTGATTCAGTTAGAATCACCCTTGTCTGTAGCTAGCTTTTTACAACGCTTGGGACGAAGTGGTAGAAGAGGAGAAGCTGCTGATATGCGTTTTGTCTGCGCTGAAGATAAGCCATTAGCAGAAGCTTCTCTAGCAGAACAAATACCCTGGCAACTTTTGCAATGTATTGCTATTATTCAACTTTATTTAGAGGAACAATGGATTGAACCAATTAGACCAATTAAATATCCTTTGAGTTTGCTTTATCACCAAACCATGAGTATTTTAACAGCAGCAGGGGAAATTTCAGCTAATGCTCTAGCTAAACAAATTTTTAGTCTACCCCCCTTTAATGCTCTTTTAAAAGAAGATTTTCAATTATTACTACGCTATTTAATTGATATTGGTCATATTCAGCAGACTGAACAAGGTAAATTAATCCTGGATTTGGCAGGAGAAAAGGTGGTGAGAAAATTTCAGTTTTATGCTGTCTTTGCTGAACAGCAAGAATATATTGTTAAGCAAGGTACAACAGAAATTGGCAGTATTGTCACACCGCTTCCTGTTGGCAATCAATTTGCTTTAGCTGGCAGAAGTTGGGAAGTCGTAGAAGTTGACTTCAAGAAGAAGGCTATTTTTGTTAAACAAGCTGAGGGTAAATCTAGTATTTATTGGCGTGGTGGTGGTGGGACTATTCATACCAAAGTTTTGCAACGAATGCAGCAAGTATTATTTGAGAATATCCAGTATAGTTACTTACAAAAAAATGCTTGGAAACGGTTATGTCAAGTTCGCCAAATGGCGCAGCAAGTTGGATTAGATAAGCAGAATATTTTGCAATTAGAAAAAGGTAAATGCTGTATTTTTCCTTGGATGGGTACGGTTGCTTATCGCACCTTAGAAAGATTACTCAACTCATACTGTCGCGAATCGTTGGAAATTACAAGTATTGGCGGAGTAAATCCCTATTATTTGACAATTAAATTAGGCAAGGATAAATTTAAATATCTTTATCGTGAAATTACTTCATTATGTGAACAAAGAATTATTCCAGAAGATTTAGTCAGTAGCTCAGAAGCACCGGAAATTCAAAAATATGATGGTTTTATTCCTCATTCCCTTTTACGAAAAGCTTTTGCTACTGATTATTTGGATATAAATGAACTCAAAAAACAAGTGAAATTGTGGAGAGAATAAAAAGCTAATTCGGAATTATTTAAAATTAGCTATTTTTTAATTAACTTTTGGAGCGATCGCAAATCATAATTTAAGATTTTTCCAGTCTTCAAAAGTTTTAAATGGGAATTTGAATCCAGAACTCTGTGCCTTTTCCTGGTTCTGAGAGACAATTTAAAATTCCTCCGTGTTTTTCCACTATAATTTGGTAGCTAATTGACAATCCTAGACCTGTTCCCTTACCTACCTGTTTTGTGGTGAAAAATGGATCGAATAACCGCTTTTTAATATCTTCTACCATTCCTAATCCGTTGTCACCAATTCGGATGACAACAAATTTACTCTCTAAAATTTCAGTACGAATTACAATCTGCGGTTTATAATTTGTTTTTATTTTGACCATTGACTCTTCTAAGGCATCGATCGCATTAGTTAAAATATTCATAAACACTTGATTTAACTGGCCAGCATAACAATCAACTAGAGGCAAATTACCATATTCTTTAATTATAGAGATATCCAAGCCAATTCCGTTGTTTTTCCAACGGTGATGCAAAATTAATAAAGTATTTTCAATTCCTTCATGAATATCAACTAATTTTTTATCTGCTTCATCATGGCGAGAAAAATTTCGCAATCCTAAAACAATTTCTCGAATACGATTAGTCCCCATATTCATCGATGATAGAAGTTGAGAAAGGTCACTAGTAAGAAATTCCAAATCAATTTTTTTAGCGAAATTTTCAATTTCTACTTCTGGATGAGGATAATGTTGCTGATAAAGGTGCAAAAGAGTTAACATCTCTTGAAAGTATTCATTAGCAAAGGTTAAGTTACCATGAATAAAATTAACTGGATTGTTGATTTCATGAGCAACTCCAGCGACTAATTGCCCTAAGCTAGACATTTTTTCATTTTGGATCAGTTGAGATTGAGTTTGTTGCAATTTATGCAAGGTTTCGGTGAGTTTTTCAGCTTGAGTTTGAGCTTCTAAAGTAGCAGTGCGACTTTGGGTATAAAGTTGTGCATGATCGATAGCGATCGCTAGTTGATTGCAAACAGCTTGTAACAGGTTAATTTCACTGTTAGTCCAAATGCGATCGCCACTACAATGACTGCACACAATTGCTCCAATTTCTCCAGAATTACTTTTAACTGGTAGCATTAGTTGAGATGTGATGCCAAACTCAGTTAAAAGTTCTTGTATATCATAATCAAGTTGTGATTTACTATTAATATTTTCGATGCAGATTAGCTCTTGAGAGAGAAGATTTTGAGTTAAAAAATTGCTTTTTTGCAGTGGAATACTGCCTAACATACTTGTTAAGTTAGGGTTTCGTGCTTCATAGGTAATAGTTAGGCTTGCTTGGGATGGGTGCGGTAAATAAGAAAGAAAGTAGCAACGGTCAATTTGTAATAAGCTGCGAATTTCATTCACAGCAGTTTCTAGGATCATATCTAGGTCAAGAGAACTGCGAATTTGACTAGCTAGACGCAGTAACAAAGCTTCCCGACGGCTGAGGAGTTCTTCTCGTGCCCAGATTCGGTCAATAGCCACAGCAATATTATTAGCAATCCAATTTAATAGATTATGAGTTGGTTCGGTAAATAATTGTTTGCTAAATAAAGCCATTATACCGATTATTTGCTGCTCTACTATTAAGGGATAAGCAGAAAATCGAGAAATTGAGAATGTAGATTCTATAAGCTTTTCTGAATGATTAACAGATAATTCTTGGTTAAAAATAGCTTGATGGTTTTGAATCATTAAGCCAATAATATTATTGACTAAAGCAATATGTTCTGGGAAATCTTGGGTATCGTTCAAAGTACTACAAGTAATATCTGTGCAATGAACACCAGCTTGCAATTGTAGCTGGTTTGTCTGGCGTTCAAATGTCCAGATACAAACAAAGCCGATATCAAGGTATTGGGAAATAGTATTTGTACAATTTTGCAGAATTTCTGGAAGTGTGCCACTTTGAGATAAAGCTAAACTGACTTCTGCACTCAAAACTGACAAGCGCGATCGCTCCAATAAAGCTAACTCTGAAAGCTTACGCTGTGTAATATCTGTACGAATTGATACATATTGATAGGGTTTTCCATCTTGTCCCAACATTGGGGCGATCAAAGTATCAACCCAATAAAAAGTTCCATCCTTGGCTTTATTTTGAATTTCTCCTTTCCAGATTTTTCCTTGGGCAATAGTTTTCCATAAACTTGCAAAAAATTCTTTTGTGTGATATCCAGAATTGATAATCCGATGATCTTGCCCTAAAAGTTCTTCTGAAGAATATTTAGAAACTTCACAAAATAGGTCATTGACATAGGTTATTTTTCCAGTTATATCAGTAATAGCTACCAGTGAATGAGCATTTAAGGCAAATCTAAAAGCTTCTAATTCTTTGATAGATTTTTGTAGAGCTATCTCATTCTCTTTATTAATAGTTATGTCACGAGCTACTGCATAAATCAATTGTTCTTCACTGAAAGCAGTCGCATTCCATGACAGCCATTTGTAAGAACCATCCTGACAAAGATAGCGGTTTTCAAAGCTGACTGCATCTACAGATTGTGCAATTTTTTCAGCTGCAACAATAGTGGATTCACGGTCTTCAGGATGAACAAATTCGATAAAGGGTTGAGCAACAAGTTCCTGAATTGACCAACCTAGTATTTTTGTCCATACCGGATTTAAATACTTAAAATAACCATCAAAGTTAGCAATACACAATAAATCTAGAGAAAGTGAGAAAAAGCGGGAGTATTTTTCTTCAAATTGTTTGAACTCATATTTAACTAGTTTCATCAGCTTTTTAGGTATGAATCTTTTTTGAAAAAGGTTAAATAAGTTAATACATTTTTTATTGAAGTTGAACGATCATTTTCATGTAATATATCAACCTAGAGACTTACCTAATGTCAATTCTAAGCAAGACTGTTGAGCTTACCAATAAAAACGTCATTAACTTGATGTAGAGCCAATAAGTATCTAGTAGTTTCTACTGAGTAAACTAGCTAGCTATCGAGTTAATTCTCTACTAAATAAAGTTTTCCCTAAAAAGCTGTAAAGTAAACATTTAGATTTAAAATTTAAAATAAGAAGTGTTACGTAAACTGAATTAATCAGAATTTTTATTTGTAATTGTCCTTAAATAGCTAAGGCATTAGTACCACAAAGTGTAATTCGTAGTTAAGAATTCAATTACGAATTATGAATTACGTTAAGCGTTAGCGAAAGCGTTGCGGTAGCGAGTATTCAAGCGTCCGCAGGAGCGTCATTACAAATTATTTTTAAGCAATACTCCCGCGCTTTCTGGCTTCTTTGTAGGAAGTTCCCACGTTTTTCAAACCAGCTTTAATCATTTGTTGTTCGAGAAGAGCAAAGAAACGCGCTTTATCGCCACCTTTTACCACTGCTTGATTGTGCGCTTCGGCGATCGCTACAGGGTAGCCATATCCTTTTTGCACTTGTGCTAACATCAGTCCCAGTGCTTGGTCTAACATGGTTGCATTCTCGGCTACCCATACCGGAACTTCGATTCGGGCGATTTCGGTGCCAACGTGGACGTAGCAAAAGTAAATTGTTTGATCGCCATAAAGTTCGAGAATAGGAGAATTACTGCGCCACAGAGTACTGCGTTGTCCTGGTTTGAGTCGGGTTGACCAAACAGAAGTATCTCGCAACTGTTCAAAAATTTTACAAGCTACTTTTTCTAACTGATTTGGGCAATAAGTTTTACAGTCTGGCACTGGATGGGGACAAGCTAATAACCGTAAAAAGTTCATTGTTTCGATGCTGCGAGAGGCGCTAAGATAGCCCATTAAAGGAATTCGAGCATCACGCATCTGCTGCCAAGCTTCTAAGATGGGGGGTAAAATGCGATCGCGTGCATCCATCGGCAACTGTTCTAAAAACCAGTAAATTAGCGAACCATCTACCATCGCTAGCGCTGGTGTTTCCGTTCGTGCTGCATCACACGCCAGTTCTGCCAACACCGTTGTTTCGGAAGCAGTGCGGCGAAAACTCATCCATTCCTCGGTTCTAATTCCCCACTGCCGAGACATATATAAATCTTCTGGGCGATAAAATACTTCTGGCAAACTATCGAGTAATGGATGGCGATTTTGTCCGTAGTGCAAGACGACTCTGCCAATATTTAGCAGATAACAGTAAGCAATTTCATGATGGTTGGGGGCAATTTGAGAACCATCGGTAGCGATGACAGTATGAATTTTTGGGGGAACTGGGATATCGATGCAGGTTTCTAGCGGCTCAATTGGGGTAGCATTAGCAAAGAGAATGCGATCGCGCCATTTTTCCTGGCGATCGATTAAATCTTGTTGACACTCGTAGGCATTTTTTAAATGTTGTTGTGCCAATTCTAAACGCTGACGACTAGCAGCAGCTTCTAAGGTAAGATGCTGACTTAAACCCTGCATTTGTCGCGCCAGTTTTGTTAGGTCAAGCATAAAAGTAAGTGCGAAGTGAGGAGTGAATACTTGTGAGTTATTATTTCACCTAAATTGACAAAATACATATTTGATTTATATAAATACGTCAGAAATTAAATATGCATTATTCAAAATCTTTATAGAGACGTAGCACTGCTACATCTCTTTTTGACTAAATATTTAATATATTAAAGCCAAGCTGAGAAATCTTTGGCAAACTGAGAAAGTGATAACAACTGAATTCGCGGATCGTTTTGAGCAGCTTCTCGTTCTACTTGGGTATTATAGCCCCAGTCTGCAAGAAAAAGTTTCACATCTTCAAGGTCTGCTTGCTGTTGGACTAATTGTAATGTCTTGAGTCTATCTTCTACAAACCAGAGACTAACAGATTTGTCTTCTGATGACTGAATTAATTCTCGCAAAATTTCATATTTGGGACGCTTAACTTCTTTCCCAAAGATTGATTCTGGTGGTAAATTTACTCCTTCTTGTTGTAACAACTGCTGTACAAAACGCCCTTCTTTAGTTGTCACAATGTATAGCTTAACTCCACTGTCGATAGTTAATTTGATTTTTTCTACTACAGCCGGATAAAATCTATGCAGACTCAGCCAACCACTTAAATCCGTGGTAATCCATTCATCTCGTTGGTTATCTAGTTTTACACCAATTTCTCTTGCTTGAAGCCGATCGTTTAACAAAATTTGTGGGGCAATGCTCACCCATTCATGAAGAATCTTTTCGTCAGAAATTCCATCTATCAAGGCTTTAATTAAAATGGGCATTTCCCAACCTGTTTCAATAACAGGTCTTAGTCGATAGAATCTTAAAGCCAAATCATCTGGCGGTGTGTCGTTAGCAGAAGACCAAATTTCACAGTAGGTACGCCATGCTACCTCAAAATATTCAATTAATCCGTCGCAAATCACTCCATCAAAGTCCAGGGCTAAAATTTGGGGACTACTTGTGGTCATTGGTTTGAGAATAAAACTGCTGTTGTCAGCTTACCCGACAAATTTAAATCATGCAGTAATTTTTGTTAGTCTTTTATAATTCATAAATTTGCTGAAAAACTGTGGTGGCATTGTAAAATTTGATTTGTTAATGGTAGGTTAACGAGGATCTACAGCAGGTTTGCGATTGACTAAACGAATTTGGTTTTGCTTGACTACTACGGTGATTAGTGGTAGAGAGCGTTTAGCTGGCCCACGAACAACTCGGCCTTGAGAATCGTATTGAGATCCATGACTTGGACAAATAAAGTGATTCTTCTCAAGATCCCACTTGACTGTACATCCTAAATGGGTACAGATTGGACTGATAGCGTACTCAGCAATCTGTGGCCCGTTTTGAATGATCAGATAATTTTACCATTAGTAGAATAATCTTCCATGATGATTGGATTTAGCCACAAAGGTCTACTAATATACTACGGTGCGATCGCATTAATATTAATATACATTTGTGTTTACTGTGGGTTGATTTTCATAAAATTAGTTTTTTAAGAGTTGCGCCTAAACTGTAATTTTTAATTATTATTTATTTCTGGAGTAGGAGGTTATTTATAAACCTCAGAGCTAAACTATAACCTCAGATATGCTCCTTAAAAAAAAATTCTTCAAAATATCTTCTCAAACTCTCTCCAGAGAAAGAACTCTTTATGTCTTTAATTTTTTAAGCTGTTGTTAGTCGAGTTCCATTTTTGAATAACTGAAAGCGCCATGAGTGATAAAAATCAAGAAAATCAAATTAATCAACCAGTAGGCGAAGATCGGGATTCTCGTGAAAAGCCAGATGTGAACGAAAGAAACTTAACCGCGAATCCAGGAGATAGAATTTCTGATAAGCCTCAATCAGTTGAAGAGAAGGCTAAACAGGCAGCTGTTGATGATGTACCAGACATTACAGGCGACAAAATCACAGTGCCAACTTACTTCGTTGTGGATGAACCTGATGGTGAAAAAAAGGCACTCCACCACGTTAAAGATGCTGAAGAAATTTCCGACATGATTCGGGAAGCACGAGTTGACGAAAATGGAAATCGAGTTTGGTGGTAGTTGTCTATTAAATACGCACAGACGCAGAGAAGTTATTAAATACTCTCTGCTTCTTTGTGTCTCGCGTTGACAGCAGATTGAAGATATTTTCCTCTGCATTGGAATACACTCTAAATTAAATCAGAATCTTTAGTTGTATTAGTATTTATTTCGCTCCAAATCTTTGCAACTTCGTTTCCTATTTCTTTTGGTGAGAACTTAGTTCTTTTTGTCTGTAGTTTAAACCTTTTATATGCTTCATCTACTGGATAATGCATTATTTCCATTTTTCCATCTGAACCACTGATTCCATTAATATTATCTATAATTGACACTGTTTCTAATTCAGCTTCTAACTGCTCAAAAAGTCTTCACCACCAACTTCAAGATAGTATTGACTACCTACAAAAGCAAAACCAACTCCTAACTCTATTAAAAAATCGCGCATGTGTTTGATTAAAGCACGTTCCAAATCACGTTCCAGAAAATCTTCTCCTAAATTGAGAAAATCAAAAGTGTAGGGGTCTTTCAACAATTGCTGTGCTAATTCTGATTGTGCTTGAGGTAAAGTGCGGTTAAAGTTGGTGGTTGCTTTACCCTGACGATGATACAACTTGCTTTCAATCTGGTGAACTAAAATATTCCGACTCCATCCATGCTGGATAGTTTGTTGTACATACCACAAGCGTTCTGTTTGGTCTTTAACAGTATCCAAAATCCGAACATTATGACCCCAGGCAATTAGTGCAACAAGTTGTTGCACTAATTGCTCATCTGGATAAGCTTCGGCAAATGCCCGCATATATTTAAGGTTGCGAAGCAAAAAGCCTTTCATTTCTGGAAAAGCTTTCTGCAAGTCAATTGATAACTTTTGCGCCCCAACCCTGCTGCTGTTGACGATTCAGAATATCTCGCCCAATTTGCCAGTAGAGTAATAGTAATTCTTTATTGACTGCAACTGCGGCTCGTAACTGAGCGCTAGAAATTCGTGTTTTTAGTTCAGTTAAAAAATCTTCATAACCAACGATCGCAGATGCACTCTTTTGTGAAGTTTCGGATTTATCGTCTCTAGGCATAAAAAAGAATTAGTGCTACTTTTATTCTGCCACCATCACACCAAATTCTGGTATCAGATACAGATACAGCAGAATTTAGAAGTAAAACACTCTTTCTGTCTGGGTAATAGACTTAGTTTGTGTACTTCACCAACTTGAAACCTGCTGTATACAAGTATCCAGCATTATGGCAGTATTTTTGCTGTATCGGTTAAACAGGATGTGAGTGGAATTTGCCAGAATTTACGCAAGAGCGATCGCCACAACTTCAATCTTTTTTCATTAAAAACCTTTTTTAGCCCTGAAAAATTAAAGGTTCTAAGAAGTCGTCACTTGTACCTTTGACATCAGAGTGTATAGCCTGAATAATATTTTTACGTAAAAATCCATACTTATATAAGAATCATATTTGATTTTTGCTAAATATACTGAGAGCAAAACCCGATCGCGCTTGCTCTGAGTTAGCTTGGCTTTTAAAAATCAAATTTGATTGTTATATAAACTGGTATTAATAGGGTTGCATTATGCATTTCTCGAATTCAAAAACCAGCTTAAAAACTCGTCAAAAAAACAAGAAAATAGGTACATTTATTTTGACTCATAGCAACATTTTACTGCTGACTGCATATTTAATCACTCTACCAATTGGTACATTAATAATTTTATCTTTATTATTACCCTTATTCAGTGCTAGCTTATTCGCTTCCATTGGAAACTCGTATCACTCTACATCGATTCCTTGGATAGATAATGCATCTGAATGCGAACATACTGGCAGAAATTGGAGCGATCGCAAGTGTTGGGATAATGAACACAATCCCATGTTTTGAATGGTGATTGCAAAAAAGCGTAGGTCTAGCCCGTCGTAGACATCGCTCTCATCCATGCCACTGAGTAAATTCCGATCTAACTCGCCAATTGCAAAATAATCATCATTAATATGCAATTATCGCATCAATACGGATTTACTATAGCTTCACAGATGCGATTCTAAATGAGGGAATAAAGATGGATACCCCTGGTGTTTACCAGGGGCTTTTTATTTGGCAGCTACCCCTTAAACGTCAACACCGGACTCAATCGCGCCACAACGTTTACCATTTCTGCCTCAACTTGCACATCAATCACAGACTGAATCGGTTTGTAGGCAGCAGGTGCTTCCTCAATTCGGCGTTCTTCACGCAAGGTGATGCAGTCTACTCCGGTTAATCCCAGTTCTGCCTGACTTTGAGATGCACCTTTGCGACTGAGGTCGAACCGAGAACGAATTCTTCCCGCCCCATGTGAGGCCGAATTACAAAATGCTGGATTCCCTCTACCCACCATCAGATAAGAATAAGCACCCATCGAACCAGGGATAATCACTGGTTGTCCTATATGGGCAGGACAAGCGCCCTTGCGTGTTACCCATCCCTGACCTTCTGGTAAAGTGATGTTATGGGGCAAGTCATAAACTAAAGGTGCTTCCACATCTTTGTATACTTCCCGCAAACGCAGACGTAGCAATTCCGCTAACAGCAGGCGATTGATAAAGCCATAGTTAGCAGCAGTTGCCTCAGCTTGTAGGTAACTGGCAACTAGTTCCGGGTGAGAAGAAGTAGAGAGAGGAAAAATCTGAGAATCAGGGTACTTTAGACCTTTTTGCCAAGTCGCCTTAGCTTTATCTCGCCACATTCCCCCAATATACTTACCCACGTTTCGAGAACCAGAGTGAATCATAAAAGCTAGCTGTCCCTCGCGCACTCCCCAGGCGTGGGCAAGTGGGCGATTTTCAACTTTATCAACCCGTTGCACTTCGACAAAATGATTGCCGCCGCCAATGGTTGCCAGTCCGCCATCGCGTACTAGTCCAGCATCGGGAACCAATTCTTCAGGCGCTAGTTTCCAGTCACCATCCATTGAACCATCTAAGAAAATGCGTTCGCTCTCTTGGGCAAGTTGTGACAAATCAGATTTGATTACACTCCCCGTAGGCTCGTCTAGCATGGCATCCAGCCAACCGGGAACTCCGTACTGAAATAGCGATCGCATTGCTTGAGCAGTCATTGTCACATCACGCGTACCGAAGAAGTAATCCCCCTTCATCCGTTCTACGAATTGGTCGCGCTTTGCCAGGAATTCGTCGATTGTCAAATCAACAACATGCAGGCGCATCCCACAATTGATGTCAGAACCGACAGCACCAGGAATGACTTGACCCACCGTTTCTACGACTGAACCAATGGCAACACCCGCATCACCTGGGTGAAAGTCAGGCGTAGCACAGGCACGACAAACGCATCCACCTGACGGGTGACGGACGCTTGCTAAATTTGCTAACTGCTTCAATGCCTTAGCTTCTACGGGGAAGTTTTCTGGCAGCAACACTTCTGCTACAGGGGCATCAGGAGAATTAATTAAACGAACTGAATAAGTGCGATTGTTATAAGTTACATCTAAACCTTGTCGCTCTAAAGCACGCAGGAGACGTTTAAGATTTTTTGGCTGCATGAAAACTCCAAATAAGGTCTTAAAAAAGACCTCTTGTTGTGAAGAGAGGAGGAGACTTGGTTCAGCAGCCGCGTCTCAATTAGTGCAGAAGGTCATTTTTCCAGAACTGTGGGCAAAACAACAAGTTAATTCTGACTAATGTGGTTATATAGCCTTAATAACACACTGTTTCATCAAATGACAAATGTTTTGTAGTACGTTGTATTTTTGATGGGCAACGGTTACTCAGTCAAACCAAAGTTGTAAATAAATTTGAAGTTTGGCGAAAAACTTTTAAAAATCTCTAGACTCTCCAGCCGGCTAGAGAGTCTAGGATAAATTCAAGGCGACTCTCTTTCCAGTTATTTCTAATGTGTGAGAGATACGTCTCAATCATCCGTTCATTTTATCCCGTAAATCTATGACTCTCCAACTCACAGTTCCCAACATGGCTTGTTCTGCTTGTGCAAGCACCATCACCAAAACACTTCAGGCAGTCGATGCCAATGCTAGCGTTCAGGCCGATCCAACAACCAAGCTTGTCAATGTTGAAACTCAAGCATCAGAAACAGCAATTAAGGAAGCGTTAGCTGCTGCGGGTTATCCAGTTGCTTAATTTTTAGCAAGAAAGGCACGAGGTGGTGTTTCGACTACGCTCAACAACCAGACAGGAGGCAGAAGGAATAATTCTCTGGAGCCTCCTGCCGCGTTAAGTCCCTAATCAAAATTTATGATTTGGTGGCTTGCAATTAGATGGAGTTGAGAGCAACAGATAATATTCCTGCCTCCTGCCTTCTTCACGCTCCTCTCACACCAATTACAGGGGTTCATCTAGTTATGGATACTCTCACACTCAAACTTCGAGGCATGAGTTGCGCCGCTTGCGCCAACAATATCGAAAAGGCAATTCGCTCTGTTTCTGGGGTAATTGACTGCAACGTTAATTTTGGAGCCGAGCAAGCTACCATCAAATACGATCGCTCTTTAGCCAATTTAGAGAAAATTCAAGGTGCGATCGCTGCTGCTGGATACTCTTCCTACTCACTCCAGGAAGAATTGCTCACTGAAGAAGATGATGCCGAGATTGCCAGTAGGCAAGCATTACAACGCCAACTCTCCCTCAAAGTAGCGGTGGGAGGTGTAATCAGCATTTTCCTATTTTTGGGGTCGTTGCCCATGATGACTGGGCTAAATTTACCCTTGATTCCAAGTTTCTTACAAAATCCTTGGATACAATTACTGCTGACAACACCCGTCGTGTTCTGGTGTGGTGGATCTTTTTACCGCAATGGCTGGAAATCCCTTAAGCGCCATACAGCGACGATGGACACGCTGATTGCTTTGGGCACAAGCGCAGCATATTTATATTCTTTCTTTGTCACTGTTTTCCCGAAATTTTTTATTGCTCAGGGCTTAATACCTCATATTTATTACGAAGTAGCCGCCATTGTCATTACCTTAATTTTGTTGGGGCGGTTGCTGGAAAATCGCGCTAGGGGACAAACTTCTGAAGCCATCCGCAAACTCATTGGACTGCAAGCTAGAGATGCCAGAGTCATTCGCGATGGTAGAGAAATTGATCTTCCCATCGCCGAAGTCAGAATCAACGATGTAATTTTGGTGCGTCCTGGTGAAAAAATTCCGGTAGATGGCGAAGTGATTACAGGCGCTTCGACAGTAGATGAAGCGATGGTGACGGGTGAAAGTTTGCCAGTCAAAAAGCAGCCAGGAGATGAGGTAATTGGGGCAACGATTAACGGTGCGGGTGCATTTCAGTTTCGGGTGACACGAGTCGGAAATGATACGTTTTTGGCTCAAATTGTTAAATTAGTGCAACAAGCACAGGGTTCTAAAGCACCAATTCAGCGCTTGGCAGATCGAGTTACAGGATGGTTTGTACCAGCTGTGATTGCGATCGCGATCGCCACTTTCATCATTTGGTTTAATTTCACGGGCAACCTTACCCTAGCAACAATGACAACGGTGGGTGTACTAATTATCGCTTGTCCTTGTGCTTTGGGTTTAGCTACGCCCACTTCTGTAATGGTTGGGACGGGCAAAGGTGCAGAAAATGGCATTTTGATTAAAGGTGCTGACAGTTTAGAACTAGCACACAAAATTCAAACTATCGTTCTAGATAAAACCGGCACTTTGACTCAGGGTAAACCGACAGTTACAGACTTTGTAACAGTCAACGGCACAGCTAATGGTAATGAAATCAAGCTTTTACAGTTAGCAGCAACGGTAGAACGCAATTCTGAGCATCCTTTAGCTGAAGCGGTTGTAAAATACGCCCAGTCTCAAGAAGTGAGTTTAATAGATGCAAAGAACTTTGCAGCTAATGCAGGTAGTGGCGTGCAAGCAGTTGTTGCAAATCAGCTTGTGCAAATTGGTACACAACGCTGGTTAACAGAACTTGGAATTAACACCATGAGTCTCCAGCAGTATAAAGATGCCTGGGAAGCCTCTGGTAAAACAGTCATTTTGATTGCTGTGGATGGCGAACTACAAGGAATAATGGGTATTGCCGATGCCCTAAAACCTTCGTCAGCAACAGTGGTGAAAGCCTTACAGAAGTTAGGTTTAGAAGTAGTAATGCTTACTGGAGATAATCGTAAAACTGCTGAAGCTATCGCAAGACAAGTTGGCATCCAGCGAATCTTTGCCGAAGTGCGTCCAGATCAAAAGGCAGCGATTATTCAATCTTTGCAAGGGGAGATAGAGAAATTTCCCAAATCCAAAATCCAAAATCCAAAATCTAAAATTGTCGCAATGGTAGGTGATGGGATAAATGATGCGCCAGCGCTAGCACAAGCTGATGTGGGAATTGCTATTGGGACGGGAACAGATGTAGCGATCGCAGCTAGCGATATCACTCTAATTTCTGGCGATTTGCTCTTAATTGTCACGGCTATTCAACTTAGTCGCGCCACCATCAACAACATTAGGCAAAATCTATTCTTTGCCTTTATTTACAACGTCATTGGTATTCCTATTGCGGCGGGAATTTTGTTTCCCATCTTTGGTTGGTTACTCAATCCAATTATCGCTGGCGCGGCGATGGCTCTTTCTTCGCTGTCTGTTGTTAGCAATGCCCTCAGATTGCGTAACTTTCAACCAAAAACTATCTGATAATTGTAGGGTAATTTAGGAAATGTTCACTCAAAAAACGCTTTGGGGAAGCCTTACAGCTTTAGTGCTGCTCGCAGGAACATCAGGCGTAACATTAGCAGAAATGCCAGCCCATTCACCAGAGCAAAACAGCGAATTTCATAGTATTGAGCAACCTTTGGGCTTGAAAGTTGGTGTTGCGATCGCAGGTTTAGCTTTAATTGGACTAGAGTTGTGGTGGTTTCTTCTCTATAAAAGTCCTGATTCCTGATTAGTGTCAGTCCTGAGAGGTGTTTTGAATAATCGGACAAATTGTCTTCTCATGATGGTTGCTGATATTCTTCCAGCCTGAAAGTAATCCCTTAATTTCAGAGCGCAAAGTTAACAGCTGATCGATTTGGCGATCGATCTGCAAGACTTTATCTTCAAGCTTTTCTTTGATTTCACCACAGGGAGTTTGCCCTTGGTCATAAACTTGAAGAATATTTCCAATCTCTTCTAGGCTAAGACCAAGATTTTGTGCCCTTTTAATGAATGCTAGACGAGTTAGCACATCCAATGAAAACTGGCGAAAGCCTCCCTCGGTTCGTCTTAATGAATTGATTAAACCTAAACTCTCGTAATAACGAATTGTTCTGATGGGTATTCCAGTTAAATCTGTTACCTGACCAATTAAAAGCAGTTTTTTATCTTGAGTTAACATGGTAGATTTTCCCAAGGCTTGTAAATATTATTACATATTTTGCTAAACATCAAGTGGTTTGAGAGGTAAGCGAAATATTATCACCAGTATTAGAACTTTTTATCGTAAATTAAAAGGCTTAAGACCCCTACATCTACATGTAGCACCAATTCTAGTCAGGGTTTAAATCCATATCTGAAATGTCTTTAATTTTGAATTGTTAATGGGTAGCTGTTTCTCATGGTACTGAAAGTAACTGTTTTTTTGGAGTTGCCATGTTACTTCTAGATTAACTGCTTCACTTCAAGTGAAACCATAAAAATGAATCTCAACTCGCAGACTTTTAGCTCAATCCGTAAACCTAAAATTTTCAATAATCCAGAGCGTTTTATTGAGGGATGGTATTGGGTAATACCCTCTCAAAATCTGCGGGTGGGTGAAGTAAAACCTGTCACGATTTTGGGTAGAGAATTAGTAATTTACCGTGGTAAAGATAAAATAGTAGTTACCTTAGATGCCTACTGTCCACACATGGGCGCTCACCTTGCTGAAGGCAAAGTTGAGGGTAATGCACTACGTTGTTTTTTCCACCACTGGAAGTTTGATGCTGAAGGAATGTGTACTGATATTCCGTGTTTAGATGTACCAGCTTCCCTAAAGTTACAAACTTGGCCCACTGCTGAAAAGTACGGGATGATTTGGGTTTGGACTGGAGAAATACCACAGCAACCTCTACCTTTTGTTCCAGAGTTAGAGCAAAAAGAGTGTGATGTCGCCATCCATTCCCACTTCTTGCTGAACTGTCATCCTAATGTGGTGATGATTAATGCGATTGATGCTCAACACCTCAATACAGTTCACCAATTGCCACTAGAAATTATTTTTGAAAGACACGAACTAAACGAGAATGCGATTATCTTCAGTAATACTACACCCATCAAAGACAATTTCTTTTTGATTAAGCTCATCCGTCTTTTCTACAAAAATGTCATAACTTACAGTATTTGCTATTGGTTCGGTAGCATTGGCATTGTGACACTTGGGCCTGATTTCTTTCATGTCCACATGATGGTTGCAGTTCGCCTCCACGAAGGGGGAAAAACTGAAGGTCAAGTTTTGTTGATGACTAAAAAACGTAAAGGAGTTTTTGGTTGGTTATGCAATCGAGTTGTGCTATGGCTGACTAAAATTGCGGCTAAGTACTTTCTCATGGGTGACATCAAGATTCTTCAAACAATTCAGTTTGATTTGAAAACTCCCATCAAAGCAGATTACTCAATTATGCAGTTTATTAACCATGTTGAAAAACAGCAATCCCTAATGTGGGGGACTTGGCAAGAAGCGCGATCGCGCGATGTGGAAAGCAAGCCCAAACGTGAGAGATGGGAAGATACAATGAGTAATGACTAACACCATGTTTATTATGACCAAAAGTTCGTCAGACTGCTTGGCCAATTAAATGCACGCATTATAACTATTGTCAACAATCTTTTCAAGAAATGAATCGTTTGTAGAGGCGTATAGATGTACGCCTCGACCAATGTATGTCTAGCAAATGTTTTCCAAAATGATCTAACGATTAATAAAAATTAAAAGTTTAACAAAGTTACTTTTTTACTGGATTACTAGATAAATAAAAAGAAGTGGCATAAGCCACTTCCTAATTCCCAGGTAGAACCTAAGTTATGAGTATAACGACTACAAAAAAATGAAATAGTATAAACAAACACCAATTAACTGAATATCTCTATTTTCCTTGTTTCTAGGTGAGTAAATCCTGATTTTTATGTACTAAATAACTGTATATTTACATAAATCTCATGATTGTAATGCAGACTCAAGTTTATCAAGTTCATCGTTGAGATATGCTAGTTTCGCTTCTTCATCAAGAAGTTGCTGTTCTAAGAGGATGTCTGAAAACTTTTTAGTGTTGTATTTGATACTTGTAGATCCCCCTAAATCCCCCTTGAAAAGGGGGACTTTGAGATAAATTCCCCC
Source organism: Nostoc sp. DedQUE05 (assembly GCF_034530955.1). Taxonomy (NCBI): domain Bacteria; kingdom Bacillati; phylum Cyanobacteriota; class Cyanophyceae; order Nostocales; family Nostocaceae; genus Nostoc; species Nostoc sp. DedQUE05. The sequence goes on from NZ_JAVRCB010000017.1 coordinate 122,951, forward strand.
CTTTTTAAGGGGGGCTAGGGGGGATCGGGCGTAATGTTTAATACTTCTCAGACATCCTCTAATTGAAACTTGACTGCCGTAGCAGCCTCAATAGCCAAAGCTTTCTTCATCTGCCTTAACTTCTCGCTGCGGATGTCAAACTCTGCCTGAAGTGCGTCTAGTTTTTGTTGCGATCGCACTGTAAAATGCCATTATTTACACAGATTTAGGATATTGGTTACAAGGTAATTTTTATGAAAACCAATGAGCAACCAGCAAGACCAAGACAATATTAATTTTTTAATTCAACAACTACACACAAGTCAGGATAACTCAGTTCTCAAACAGGTTGCTGAACGTTTGGGGTTTTTGGGTGCTGGTAATGCAGATGTAATTAATGCGTTAATTGACCTAGTATGTACCACACAAGATGAACCTACGCGCTGGGTAGGAATTCAAAGCTTAGGCAAAATTGGTACTGATAACAATGATGTTATTCAAACACTAATTAAGCAACTCAGTACTGTTCAGCCACCTACCTGTAGGGTAATAGCACAGAACCTAGCGAAAATTGCTGTTTGTAACGAACAGGCAATTACGACTCTGGCTAACCTAGCACGTAACACCTCTGATGAAGTAACTCGCGAAGCCATTGCTTATACCTTGGGGTACATCGGTAAAGGGAACCAGGATGCAATTCAAACTTTGATTTATTTAATACACAATAGTTCTTATGATTATGTTCGCCAAACTTCTATCTGTAATTTTAATTATTTACCATTTTACGATTATTGAGATATTCAAATTTATTGAATATCTCAATCTATCAAAGAAATTCTGGGTCGTTTAATATTTGCTCCATCATTTCACCGAATGAGCGATAACGCTGTGCGCCAAATGAAGCAGTTGAAAAGCTACAAAACCAAGCTTCCCATTCACCATCTATTGCAACGATCTGAGGATTTAGTAAAAATATCATACCCATATCTTCACTGCTTATTTCCAATGCTGTTTGTAGATACTCTGGTCGGGATATGACATCATATTGCTCATCGCCATAAACAAAATACTCTTCATCTGTTAATGGTGATTCAGATCAAGTTTCGATTAATTCATCTACAAAATCTTGATGGTCAGGAGCATACCATACAATATCTTCAGTTCCACAAAATTCTAGACCATATTCTGATATAGGACGCAACCCATTAGAAGCTTTCAAAAACTCTCGGTAAGAAGGTGGAAAAGTTACATTTAAACGAGCTTCGGTAGCAACTATTTCCTCCTCAGTTGCACCAAGATAACCTAAGTAGCCAGATTTGCGAACTTCTGGGGATAAATCTTCTTCATAATTATCTTCAAGAAATATTTCTATTCGCTTTTGGCTCCATTCTCTAATACGGTTTTCCCAGTGAGTTTTTTTCATTCTTTGTAATATTTTAAGATAGCTAAACTGATGTTTAACATACTATTATTCACTTGAATTCAATACAACGATAATTTCTGCTAGCCTAATTCCCAAAGGTTTCCAGTGTGGATTGCTGGAGGAAAAAGTACCATCCCCTGACACTGCTTGGTAGTCATTGAGAAACTTTTCAGAAGCATTGGGAGCAGCGTCTACTCGGAAAATGATTTTGCCTTGATAACGGGATAATTTACTACTATCTAACAAAATCGTGCCGCCGTAATCCCAACCCAATCCATAAAGTTTAAAATTACCTAATTTTTTACGTAACTCGCTCAACGAGGTTCCCACTCCAATACCTTCGCGGGTTTTCCAAGCTGAACCTAGATTACGCACATCTAGAGGTTTGGTACGAGTATTATCACTCCAAACCACTAGCAGCGATCGCCCCTGATTTAGATTTAACTGAGTAGCTGCAAAACTACCTATTCCTTCAGCACCAGAGATAGTTTTATCAACGAGATGGGATGCACCAAACAATCTGACTAAATCCTGCTTGGTGGTTGTGCGTGTTATCGGCCCCACTCTTTCCCCAGGAACAATTAAGGTATCTTGTAAGGGTTGCGATTTAGCAACAGTAATTGGGTGATTGATTTTCTGGGGTAGTGCAAAGGCTGGGTTTGCCGAATAGTTTAGCAGTAAAGCTAAAGTAGCTGTAGCAATGCCTTTGATTGATGAATTCATAGGTTCTATTATTGGGTAGTAGAATATGAGTGAGAAGTTCTCATATTTTAACTACTACAAATTACCAATTAAAGATTCCCGATTTTCTAATAACTTTATTTCATCGCTCTAGTTGCGTTTAAAATTGCCAGCATTGCTACTCCGACATCAGCAAATACAGCTTCCCACATTGTCGCTATCCCGAAAATACCCAATCCAATAAATACACCTTTAATTGCTAACGCAAACCCAATATTTTGCCAAACAATTTGCCTTGTTTTTCTGGCGATTTGGATTGCTTCTGCCACTTTCGATGGTGCATCTGTCACGATCACAATATCTGCAGTTTCTATCGCTGCATCTGAGCCTAATCCACCCATTGCCATACCAACATCTGCTCTAGCAATCACTGGGGCATCATTAATTCCATCCCCAACAAAGGCAACTTTACCATGCTTACCGGCGGTGCTGAGTAACTTCTCAATGGCATTAACTTTTTCTTCAGGTAATAACTCTGCTTCGTAGGTATCTATACCGATCTGTTGAGCAATGCAAGAAGCGATCGCTTGATTATCTCCTGTTAACATTACTGTTCTTTCTACACCCATTCGCTTGAGTGCTTGAATAGCTTCTCTAGCATCTTCTTTAAGTTCATCAGCAATGACAATATAGCCAGCGTAAATATTATCCACTGCTAGGTGAACAACTGTTCCCTCTAACTGGCAATTATCGTGAGAAATCTTCTCTCTATGCAATAGGCGATCGCTTCCCGCTATCACTACCCTATTTTCAATTTTGGCCCTAATTCCATAGCCTGCTATCTCTTCATAATCTCCAATCTCAAATTCATCTATTTTTCCACCATAAGCCTTGCAGATAGATTGAGCGATGGGATGATTAGATTGTGATTCTACTTTGGCAGCTAATAGCAGCAGTTCTTGTTCATTCCAGCCATTTAATGGTACTATTTCTACTACTTTGAATACTCCTTTCGTTAACGTCCCAGTTTTATCAAAAACAACTGTCTTAACTGCATTTAAAGTATCTAAAAAAGTAGAGCCTTTTACCAAAATCCCACGTCTAGCTGCACCTCCCACACCTCCAAAGTAACCTAATGGAATACTGATAACGAGTCCACAAGGACAGGAGATAACTAGTAAAATTAGGGCACGATAAATCCATTCAGAAGACGTTGCACCCGAAATGAATAAAGGAGGCAATATTGCAACTGCTAGCGATGTAAAAACTACGATTGGTGTATAATATTGGGCAAATTTAGTAATAAACTTTTCTGTTGCTGCTTTTTTACTTTTGGCATTTTGCACCAAGTCTAAAATCTTGGCAATGGAAGATTCATCAAATAGTTTTGTGACTCTAATGACGAGCGCACCTGTTTTGTTAATCGTCCCAGCAAAAACTGTTTCTCCAATTCTTACCGTTCGCGGTACAGATTCTCCAGTTAATGCAGATGTATCAACTTGCGAATTACCATCTATAATTTCGCCATCTAAAGGAATCTTTTCTCCCGGCTTGACAACAATAATATCTCCAATGTTTACTGTTTCTGGCGATACTTTCTTCAGTTCTCCTTCTATTTGGATATTCGCATAGTCTGGGCGAATTTCCAATAATGATTTGATCGAATTACGAGAGCGGCTGACGGCAATATCTTGGAACAATTCTCCAATTTTGTAAAATAACATTACCCCGACAGCTTCGGGTAATTTATGAATTGCGATCGCTCCTAATGTTGCTACCGTCATTAAAAAGGTTTCATCAAATATTCTACCTCTGACTATATTGCGTCCAGCAGTTTTTAAAACACTCCATCCACTTAATAAATAAGCAGGAATGAAAAGTAGATATTCTCCTATTGAGTAGAATGTATTGTGTAATTGATTTTCAAAAATTACACCAGGCGCATATAAACTTAAAATTGCTACCAAAGGCAATATCTCATTTTTCAGATTGAATTCTCCTCCGTGTTCGTGATTGTGGTCATGGTTATGATTCTCATTATGATTGTGATGATGAACATGGTTATGATTCTCGTGATGGTCATGTTCACAGCTGCAACAATCTGAAGATTCCAAATGTACTTTCTGCTTCATTTTTTCTATGTAGGCTAGTAAATTAATTGAGATATGAGCCTTTTTTTAAATGTAATGAAAAAAAGAAGTTTTTACAAGTTGGTATTTTAAGAACGAGAATCTATCTCAATCCGGTTCGGTTAAAATTTTTTGATGAAAATTATAGATAGCTAAAGATGCGATAAATCACTGTCTCTTGTCTTAACCTATCTTGATGATTAAAATTAAGATTTTTAATCTTGTAAAAATAGCTATGGCGGCTTTCAATTGTATAGAATTATCTAAGATATAAATTTTGTTCCTAGCGAACAATTTATTGCTCTGTATAACAATTTAAAGGGCTAGAGGGGCTAATTACTAGCTCTAATTTGATTAAGCTTTTATACTTATATCAAGCAAATAATAACCGTCTTGGGAATATACAGCGGATTGAAATTTGCTCAATTGCATAAGGTTACGTCTAAAAGCTAGATATCAAGCCTGTTTGATTGTTGAATTATAATGTAGTAAATAATTTCCGAGCGAACTGGTATAGAGATGGAACTTTCTTGGGTAACAAGTGTCTATCTAGCTATTCTCAGGGAAAATTCACTTGAAGTTTGAAAGTTAATCGAATACCCTAATCTAATAGACAATTTTCTCAAGGAAATCTATGAACAAAAAAATTCTTCTGAATTTGCTTTCCAGTTCTTCAATTTTTGTGTCGATGATGTCTACGCTGGTGGCATTTCATCCTGCCCATGCTAGTGGTAGCATTACACAGCGATTACTGCACACACAAGACGGTCGTACCTGTATCACTAACCCACATGGTGGACAAGATTTTGTGTGCATTCGAGATTCAGAGAGAAAACATCCGTATACCTCTAAGAGTTCCTCAACTATTGTCACATCAGTATCAGATCGGAATGTTGCGATGTTGAACTTTACTGAAGAGGAAAGCGATGCTGCAATTAGAGTATTTGGTTGCGACTGTCCATTATGTATAAATTCTTTGCGTCAGTTGCAGGGTACTGGAAACTTGGTGTACTAAGATTGAATAGCGCTGATTGCGACTATAACTTTTGTTAGATACACGCGATTAATCACGCATAAAAAATATACGAAACCAAAAAAGCATTTTTAACTAAGTACCACTACTATTATTTGATAACATGTAAGTTCATTGCTGGGGCAACTCATGAATTGCCCCAACAGCAACTATTTTTGCATAAGTACTGAGAGAAAAAGATGCACAGAAATTATTAAATACCTGTGTCTGCCAGAGCGTCCTATTTATTCAACTACCTCATTCACAGGGAATCTATCAATCAACTGCATCGCCCGATAGGCATTGCGCAAGAAAGAGTCTTGCAAATGGGGAATGTGGGGTATCTGCGACAATAAATCCAAAGTCCGGCGTAAAATTCTCACTACATCGCCTTCATCCAAGGTAGTGTTCTCGCAGAGTTCTGTCCACTCCATTCCCAGGGCCCATTGTTCGACTATAGCAATCAACTCAAATTCCAACCATATCGGCAGCGCTACGTTATACCGCCGTTGTCGTTGGAACATTTGGTGGCGAATTCCCCGCAATTTTTTCAAGGCTTCTGTCACTTCATTACTTAGATCGAAGTTAACCTTGCTATCTGGACGGGGCGTTTCCATCACCAAAGCTGCTGCTGCTGCTGCTAAATGATGCGGGTCTAAATTGTCCAATTCACCACTAGCGAATACTAAACCCAGCCACAATTCATTTTCCCCTCGAATGGCGGCGGCAATTTGCCCTAGTTGTGTGGGGACTAAGTTATCCAAAGCGTCAAAATGTTGCAGAATGGCGATTAAATTGAGAAATTCTTCCCAATGACGTTGTGACTGTTGTTCTACATGCCCTTGCAACTGTTCGAGTTCGGCTTCTAGTTCGACATAACGGGCCCGACGTTTGAAAAGCGTTGCCGCATTGCCTGATTGATGTAGGGGATGAGCTTCTAATTGCTCTTGAACAGCAGTAACTTTACTGAGTTGTTCTGCTACTTCTGGTGCTACATGCAAAGATTCTATCGGATTGGGAATACGCACGGCGATCGCAAAGCTTTCTTCGTTACCACGGCGCGATTGTCCTGGCTTCAAAGGCATCTCTGGTGGTGGTAATACATCAGGCGGCACTTCAATTCGCGGTAGTTCGGCATACAAATCGACTACATCCCCTGTAGTTGCCACATACCAGCGGTTATCGTGCCCCAAGCATACCAAGTAAGGAGCTTGACCAGAACCAGGTGATTTTCCCACTAAAACTGCCGTTACCGGGGAAGACACCATGATATTTTTGCCCTTGAGACTCAACAGAGTTCCTGACACTGCAAAGCCCAACATCATCACCAATTCTTCTTGGCGGTTTTCCTGTGCTTGTTCTTGCAAGGTTTTCAATATCTGGCGTTCCACCTTCAGGCGTTGCCGCAATTTTTCATAAACAGCCAGTTCATTTTCATTAACTGCGGCGATTTGCTCATGAAGTTGAGCTAATTGGCTTTGCAATTCGGCAATCTCATCGTATTCCGGCCGTAAATGCAAGGTCGCCATGTACTGCCCAAAACTGCGCTCTATTAGTTCCCTGGTTTGCTCTAGGGTATGGGTTTGCAGCAAGTTGAGTACCATGCCATAACTGGGCGTAAACTGGCTTACTAAAGGGTCTGGCTTGGATGTTCCCAAATACGCGGCTTCTTTGGCTCCTTCAAAGGGAGTTTGAACTGTCACCACATGACCTTGTTTATCCATCCCCCGGCGGCCTGCTCGTCCCGCCATTTGCAAAAATTCAGAAGCGTTCAACAGGCGGTGTCCGGTGTCAGTCCGCTTGGAAAGGGTAGAAATTACCGTTGTCCGGGCGGGCATATTAATTCCTGCTGCTAGCGTCTCGGTGGCGAATACTACTTTAATCAGCCCTTGCTGAAATAGTTCTTCTACCAATGCTTTCCAAGCAGGTAAAATCCCAGCGTGGTGGGCAGCAATTCCCCGATACAGGGGGGCAATTTGTCCAGAACGTCCAGCTTCAGGATTGCGGGCTAAAAAGTCATCAATTTGTTGCCGCAAAATCTGAGACTCTTCATTATTTACCAGCCATAAATCACCCACTTCCGCCACCGCTTTATCACATCCCCTGCGGCTGAAGATAAAGTAAATGGCTGGGAGCATATCCCGTTGTTCTAACTGGCTCAAGGTATAAATTATACCAGGAGCCTCTGGTCTGCCATTTCTGCCCCTATCCCTTTCTCCCCCTTTCCCCTTTTTCTTCTGAAGTCGAGGGTTAATTTTGGTTTTACTATCATTCAGCAGGGGAAATAACCCTTTGGGATTGCAAAAGTGAAATTCTAAGGGAACTGGGCGAAAATCGGAGTAAATCAGGTCTGTTGGGCCGTGAACGCGATTTAGCCAGTCGGTGAGTTGATCGCTATTGGCAACCGTTGCTGAGAGGGCTGCCAGTTGCACTTCACGGGGACAATAGATGATTGATTCTTCCCAAACTGTACCGCGCTGGCGATCGTTCATGTAGTGGCACTCATCAAGTATCACCGCTTCAACGTCTACTAATGAGATGCCAATTTGCCCGATGGGTGTGCCATAGAGCATATTTCGGAAAATTTCTGTGGTCATCACCAAAATCGGTGCATCTCTGTTAATGGAAGCATCTCCAGTTAACAGTCCGACTCGATCGAACCCGAATTTTTCTCGAAAGTCACGTAATTTTTGATTCGACAGCGCCTTCAAGGGAGTAGTATAAAATACGCGCTTTCCTCGCGCTAGGGCGCGATAAATGGCGTATTCCCCAACTAATGTTTTGCCCGAACCTGTGGGCGCACATACAACTACGGAGCGCCCAGCGTTCAGGGACGCGATCGCTTCTTTTTGAAACTGATCCAGTTCAAAGGGAAATATAAACCCTAAGTCAAGTTCTGGAGACGGTGCAGGATAATTCACTCAATCACATTTGCAACCAGATTGTTTACTATACTAACGAGTCTTTTGTCAACTTCGTTAGTGGTCATTTGTCATTTGTCCTTTGTCCTTTGTCTTTTGTCTAAAACTAATGACCAATGACTAATGACAAATGACTCTTATTTATTTTCCCAGTTCTTGCGATCGCTCTGTGGCAGCTTTGACTGCTTCAATTAAAGCTGAACGAAATCCTGCCTGTTCTAGCTTGGCAATCCCCGCAATGGTTGTACCACCGGGACTGGTAACACGATCTTTGAGTTCTGCTGGGTGTATTTTGGTTTCCTGCAACAGTTTCGCTGTTCCTAGTACGGTTTGCAAGGCTAGTTGATTGGCAATTGCTCTGGGTAAACCTGCGGCTACTCCGCCATCTGCAAGTGCTTCTACCATGAGCGCTACGTAAGCGGGGCCGCTACCAGATAGCCCTGTAACTGCATCCATCAGCCCTTCTGAAATTTCCACGACTTCACCGACAGCAGCAAAAACTTGCTGTGCTATTTGGTAATGCTTGGCATTAGTATATGCACCTAAACAAATCGCAGTAACTCCTGCTCCCACTGTTGCCGGGGTGTTGGGCATTGCTCTAATCACTGGCAATTGCACAAATGCAGCTTCTAGCTGATTTAAGGGCACACCCGCCAAAATAGAAATGATTAGAGGTGTATGTTCTCTATTAAGAATATCAATATCTGCTAATTCTTGAGCGATCGCGCTAAACACCTGCGGTTTTACTGCCAAAAATAGAACTTCTTTTGCTTCAGTGAAAACCTGGCTATTATCTGTCGTTACAGCAACACCGTATTGCTGCTTTAAAAAATCTAGGCGTGAAGATAGTGGTTCGCTAACTATGACTTCTGATGATTGATAAATTCCACGCGCGATCAGGCGGGATAAGAGCGCTTCTCCCATTACCCCACCACCAATTAGGCCAAATTTTATAGTCATTAGTCATTAGTCATTAGTGAGCCAGCGCGGTCTTGGGGGTTTCCCCCATGAGTGACTGGCGAACCCGTAAGGGTCATTGGTCATTAGTCATTAGTCGTTTGTCATTTGTCACCATGAGCAAAACCCAGGACAAATGACAAAGGACAAAGGACAAAGGACTAAATACTAATTTAACTTTATTGTGCCATCCGGTTAGTTTCGTTGCCCCAGGTTTGATTTGGAGTACCTGTTGTCGGACGAGAGGGACGTACTGGTGGTTGTGGTACTTCATGAAGAACGCCACCTTGGGTGCTAACTTGGACACAACTTGGTGTAAACAAAAAGATGCTCTCACCGATGCGCTCTTGATGTCCATCTAGTGCGTAAGTACCACCTGCAACAAAATCTACTGCTCGTTGAGCTTGATCTGGGTCCATGATTGTCAGATTTAATACCACTGACTTGCGTTCGCGCAACGCTTGAATTGCCTGGGGCATTTCTTCAAAGGTGCGTGGTTCGAGTACTAAAACTTCCGAAATTCCGTTAATTGCTCCTGGCATACCAATCACATTCCCCATTGGCTTTGAACCTGCTGTCATATCATCTCCCATTGTAGGCACTGGTTCCCGCCAGCGTCGATTTTGAGCGGCTGGACTCTCTTGTGGTGCTGGCTGGGGATTTTCTTGCTGATACAGATTTTGGTAATTATTATTATCTGTTTCTGGTTCTTCTTCGTAATACTCGTATTCTACTTGCTCATTTAGACCCACAAAGTCTCTGAGTTTGGAAAATATGTTGTTCATGGTGCGTGTACTCTCCTGATGCGAATTGCCTGCATTGACTTGGCTGAGGATTGATTGAGTTAAGAGCGATGCCTACGGCGGTATACGCTACATCAATGGATACTTCAGCAACTTTATTGCTAGTTGTAGCCTATATTACGAGTTTTGGCGATGAACTGACACTTATTGGAAAGGTCTGTGCATCGCCCAAACACAATAATGAGTCAAGATTATATCCTAAGGTTTATCCGAAGGAAACTTCTTTATACCCCATTTTCTCTTGGCTATTGCTCTTGTCAATACTATATCCTTTGTTTCCGATTGCACCAGTCTGTTACAAAATTCTTGTCATCAAATCCTTAGCTTCTATTAATTTCTATTAATACCCAAGAGTAAGGCTGATGATTAATCGGCTAAGAGCGATCGCCAAACAATATGGTTCCTAATCGTACCATCGTTGCGCCTGCTTGCACTGCTAGTTCGTAGTCGCCTGACATACCCATAGATAGGTGCTGCATTTTAATATGCGACCAGTTTTGCTCCTGGATTTCTTTGGCTAGCTGACGATTGCGATTAAACACACTGAGAATTTCAGAATCATTTAATCCTGAAGGCGGAATTGTCATCAAACCTTGAATTTGTAAATTTTTGTAAGAATTGAGTGTGGGTAAATCAGCCAAAAGTTCTGGCACACTCCAACCAGACTTGTTGGGATCGGGGAGAATTTTCACTTGTAAGCAAACCTGGGGACTCACTCCTAGCTGTTGCGCCAATTGGTCTAAGCGCTGTGCCAGCTTCAAATTATCCACGGAGTGAATCCAAGGGAAATGCTCAATGGCTTTTTTGGCTTTATTGCTTTGCAAATGTCCAATAAAGTGCCAGGTAATATCCGGTAAGTCTTGCAACTCGGCTTGTTTGCTGGCAGCTTCTTGGATACGACTTTCCCCGAAATCACGAATTCCGGCGTTGTATGCAGAGCGAATGGCCTGGACAGAAACTTGCTTGCTAACAGCAATCAATTTGACTGAAGTTGGCAGTGAGGAGCGAATAGTAACAATACGTTCGGAAATCGAACTGTTCATTGGAAGGTGCGCTGGAAAACACTCTGAAGCTGATCGTACTCCTGAGAATGCCCACTGCGCCGCAGGGTACGTAAGCGATTTTCCAACATCATTCTTGCCTCAGTACGTCCTAGAGACTGGAATTTAACACCTTTAACGTCATTTGCCACCAAAAAAAATAAGCGCTGGGCATAAAGTGTGGTGAACAAATCCTGGTTCTCATCAACCATACAGATTTTGTAGAGTAAACCCCAAGTTGGATGGTTTATGTAAGTTTCTGCGTTTTCTGGATTCATTTAAGAGTCAAGGTGTAGTCAAGGTGGAAGTATATATATCTTTTCGCAGTGAATTCCAAACATTCAGACGATAATACCAACATTCGTCAGAATATTTGGTTAAAATGCGAAGCTGCGGTTACGAAGACCTCGATCTAGTTCCTAATGGGCAGATGAAGCTAGTGGTAGTGAAGCGCAATGGTACAACAGAAGCCGCGAAGCGTAGATTCAAAAAGTAGAGGCTGTTTGACAAATATCACCATCTGCTTTGGTGACTTCAATTTAGCAATCTGTGGGGACAAGGCACAAAACATTGCCGCTCCTCTGGTTGAAAGTTCGACGTGAGAAGGAAAAACACCCTTTGAAGTTCCCAACGGCAACGGCGAATTTTTCAACTTCTTTCCATACTGCCACAACTGTTGCCCAATGGCACAAAATTGGGGAAGGTGGGGTTCCCTCTGGGGATAAAGGGTAATGGGGATTGGGTACTGGGTACTGGAAGAAAACTATCATTTATGCAAAAGGTCTATTGATTATCCAGTATTTTCAGTGGTGCAATTTGTGCCTGAGCATTGTGCAGAGATTTATAAGGGTACTCGATCGAAAATCTTAAGATTAGTTTGTAGTGTTCGCGTAAGGCTGGTTAATAGCTAAAATCTACAGGAAATGGTAGGGGATCAATTTTATGGCTGGGTAGCTATTTAAATTACCCTACCATATTGTTACTTATAGCTCAATACTGTTCGGTTAAGGTAAGAGACGCGATGAATCGCAGTCTCTACAATAATTAGTCTTTGGTAGAGACGGCAATTTAATGTTTTACTTCTGACTCCTGAATTCTGAATTCTGCTGTATTACCTCTTACCATTTTTTCGGTGCAAAATTACGCCTGAGTTCCGATAGCTAGCCGTATTCCCCAGAATAAGATTAAAGTTGCGATCGCCAGCCAGTCACGCCCTTTTAATCGTAAATCGTGCCACTGGACTCGATGCTCATTGGGACTGGTAAAACCCCGCACCATCATGGCATTTGCCATTTGGTCGGCTCGTAAGAGCAGATTTTCTAAAAGTCTCTCTGCAACTGTCATCCAAACCTTGAATGCTCCTTTCAATCCCAGCTTTTTCCAATTAATTGCCCTTGTCATTACGGAGCGAAATAAGTTTTGCACTTCTTCTAAAACCAAGGGAATAAAGCGCAAGGACAAGGTTAAAGTTAAAGCAATTTCTGTGACAGGCAACTTGAAGCGTCGCAAGGGTTGCATTAAGCTTTCTATGCCAGATGTGATTTCTTCTGGTGCGGTTGTCAGCAGATAGAGGTTAGTGCTGTAAATGACGGTAAATATAAGTGTACTCAGGCGTACTGCCAAACTCAATGAGTAGCGAGTTACTTTAACCGGGCCTTTATGAAATAGCACGTAGCTGTATGCTTTTTTCTCGGCTGGTGGCTCTTGAATATTATTAGAGTTGGCTGGCTGCGTTAATATTTGTTCATTCGCTGGCAGACGTGACTGATAATCTACACCCAATCCATCAGGACTAATGGCTGCGATCGCTAGCACAAAAAAAGATAGCATTAATAGCCAACCCATTTGCTGCTGCCATACACGTCGGGGAATTCTGGCAATCAAGGTGGCAATAATCAAAATTACCACCAGCAGCACCCGCCAAAAGTTGTTGGCTAAAACATAGCTAGTTAAAAAGCTCATCAACCAAGCGAACTTGACTCGCGGATCGATTTTATGCAGCCAAGTTTGGGGTTGTTCTAAATAAAGTCCAAGTGGCAGCGATCGCAATAAATCCATTTTAGAGTTAGGAGTTAAGAGTGAGTAGTTAGGAGTGAGGAGTTAGGAGTTTTGACTTTAACTCATAACTTTCATCTTCTGCCGTTATCAAACTCAAGTCGATAGGGTTCTATAGTTAGCAATTTTGACTTTAACTCATAACTCTTGTACAGAGGCAATTAATCGCATCTCTCTTGTACAGACGCGATTCATCGCGTCTCCTAACTTATTTTGACGCGAGTTGCTCTATTAACATTACCACTTTCGGCATCACGGACTTTCTTGCTCCGCCACAGCAAAATTATTGGCGTGCCTTTAAATCCTAGCTGTTGACGAAATTGCCGTTCAATGTAGCGGCGGTAGTTGTCGTTGAAGCGTTTCGAGTCGTTGACAAATAGTGCGATCGTTGGTGGTTGGCTACTTACTTGTGTACCATAATAAATCTTCCCTTGACGCCCACCACGGGATGCCGGCGGTGAATGCCAGCTAACGGCATCTGTTAAGACTTCGTTAATCACTGATGTGCTGACACGGCGTTTGTGTGATTCAGCCGCCGTTTTCACCAATTCTAAAATCTTTTCTACCCGTTGTCCTGACAAGGCACTCACAAAAATTGTTTCTGCCCATTCGGTAAAATGTAACCGTGATTGCAGAGTTTTTTCGTAATCGTAAATTGTGTAAGAGTCTTTTTCGACTGCATCCCACTTATTAACGACGATGATGCAAGCTCGACCATCTTCGATAATCCGCCCAGCTAATTTTTGGTCTTGCTCGGTGACTCCATCTAAAGCATCGATTACTAATAAAACCACGTCAGCGCGGCGAATCGCTTTAAAAGCCCGGTTAATACTAAAAAATTCTGTGCCGTATTCGATGTGTTTCTTTTTACGAATGCCGGCGGTGTCAATCAAGCGGTAGGTTTGTCCGGCTCGTTCAATGACAGTATCAATAGCATCGCGGGTTGTGCCGGAAATGGGGCTGACAATTGCCCTTTCTTCCCCGACAAAAGAGTTGAGTAAGCTCGATTTGCCCACATTCGGGCGTCCCACAATTGCTACTTTGATTTCATTCGTTTCTGGAATGTCTTCAATAGCAGGGATGTGATTAACTAACTCGTCGAGTAATTCTCCTGTACCACTGCCATGAATCGCGGAGATGGGATAAGGTTCGCCCAATCCCAATTCCCAAAACTCGGCAGCTTGCATTAAGCCTTGTTCTGGGGATTCACATTTATTTACAGCTAGTAGTACAGGTACGGGTTGTTGGCGCATCCATTCGGCGATTTCTAAATCTGCCGATGTGGGGCCTGTTTGACCATCGACGACAAAAATAGCGCCACATGCTTCTGCAAGGGCTGTCATTGCCTGTTGGCGAATCAGTGGTAAAAATTCGGTATCATCATTAAAAACTAAACCACCAGTGTCTACCACTAAAAATTCGCGACCATTCCAGAAAGCTGGTAGATAAGTGCGATCGCGTGTCACTCCAGGTTCATCATGGACAATCGCCGTTTGTTCCCCGGCGAGTCGATTAACCAGGGTGGATTTGCCCACATTTGGGCGTCCGATAATTGCAACAATTGGCAGTGCCATAAAACCAGGGTAAGTGAGACACGTAGTATATCACGTACTTACATTTTACTCGCTTTAAACTTGAAGTTTTAATAATTTCCCATCATCTGAGGCGATGTCTACGACGGTCACTGAGCGCAGCCGAAGTGTGGGCTGTTTGGTAATACCATACTTTGAAAAATAAAAAAGGTAGGAAATTTTCCTACCTTTTACCCAAAAAAAGCATTTTGTAACCAAATACCAAATTAAATATCACACACGCTTTTGACGTATCTATTGCAAACCTATGACGAGGGTATGACGTTTAATTTGTAGTTGATTTCGCGATTACTCCCAGTTGCAACCCTGGTGGATAGCTACCTTCTTCCTTGATGCGCTTAATTTCAGCATCGGTTATCTGCAAATTTAACTTTTCTACCAGCGATCGCACAATATCTCCCCGATCGATTACACCAGCTACAGCACCAGCCGGAGAAAGGACGGTAATTCTCGGTAACTGCTCATTTTCTAGCTTGTTAATTACCTCAGCGATCGCTGTTGACTCTGCAACGGTAGGTATTTCTGTCAGCGGATGCACTATGCTATGTAAGGTTTCGGTTTCCCATTCACTCCTTTGGGTTAAACGGAAATCGTCAATGGAAACTAGACCCCGGTAACGTCCATCAGAAGCAGCAAAATAAACTTGTGAGGGATTGGTTTCTAAGAGGTATAAATCGGCAAAGGAACGTAATGTCTGGTCAGCATCAATTACGCGAAAGTCACGAGTCATTGCATCGGCCGCCACCACCTTGAGCAGGCTTTCTTGCAATGTAGTCATGTTGTCATAGGTGTTAGCGTTGCGGACAGCAAACCAACCCAACAGCGCAATCCACAAACCAACTACTAACTCTCTGGTGACGAAGTCTACAACAAATCCGAAAGCGATCGCAGCATAACCCAATATTTGCCCAGCCCTTGCAGCCCAGTGTACGGCTTGAAAACGATTACCTGTGATTTGCCATAGTGCTGCTTTTAACACTTGGCCCCCATCTAGAGGTAAGCCAGGAATCAGGTTAAATAGAGCCACTACTAAGTTAATTCTCGCTAAATCTCCAACCATGACACTGAGGGGATTAGTATCAGGAATCAGAAAAGCTGCCAGACGGAGTAGGACAAATAGGATGATACTCACCAAAGGCCCAGCGATCGCTACTTGAAAGGCTTTAAAAGGAGTTTTAGATTCTTCTTCAATGGCAGCAATCCCGCCAAACATAAATAGGGTAATTGAATTAACTCTAATACCTTGCGATCGGGCTACCAAGCTATGACCCAACTCATGCAATAGCACCGAACCAAATAGCAGCAGTGCCATAACTATTCCAGCACTCCAAGCTATAACAGGCCCCCATTCCTGGTAAGCTACCCCAAAATTCAGGGTTGCCAACCCTAAAATCACAAACCATAACGGGTCTAAAAACAGGGGAATTCCAAATAATGACCCAATTCTCCAATTTGTTTGCATTACATTGCCCTAAAACTAGATATCGCCAGTACTTTTTATACCGAAATACTTCCTTTGTTCCTATACACATCTATATTGAGTATCGATTCGGTAGTAACAAGTGACGAAATGCTCTTATTTCTAGAATAGACAATTAATGCCTGTGAGCAAAACTCTGGAATTGGGAATTGGGCATGAGGTTAAGGTAAAGGTGAGAGGTAACAGGTGACAGGGAATAATCTATACTCTTTACCCTGTAACCTATTCCCTTCTTCACCCCCTACTCCCCCTGCCCAAAATCATTTTTAGGAGTTTTGCATCGATAGCGGGGTTACATAGTAACACCTCTGTCATCACAAAACTATAGACGACCGATGTTAGTCAATCCTAAAACAATGCCAACGCCGATAATATGACCAAAAGCCATCGCTGCAACGAATGTTGGAATACTAATCGGCAGGATAGGGAACTTGGGTCCAACTAAGGGTTTTTCAATCCTAGTACTTAGTAAAACTATTACTAAGCTACTGATGCTGATGATGATTCCTACTGTGGGATTCCACGCGGGTGTTGCGGGAACAGTTTCAGCTGCTGCTAGTAAAATAGATGAAATCAAGCTTTTGTCTCCTAAAATATAGACCTACAAGATTATAAAATTACCAAGGCACAAAAGTTTTTCGGATAGTTTAGACTTTCTTGATATTATTTTAAATTTGTTGTTAAATTTTTTATGCGCGTTAAGATTTGCGGCATCACTCAACCACAGCAGTCTATAGCGATCGCCTCTCTAGGCGCAACGGCATTAGGATTTATTTGTGTGCCAAACTCACCTCGTTACGTGACTAAATCCCAAATTCGGGCAGCAGTGGCAGAACTCCCAGCAAATATTGACACAATTGGGGTTTTTGCCAACGCTAGTATCCCTGAAATCAGTCAGATAGTTGCTGATTCTGGATTGACTGGTGTGCAGTTGCACGGAGATGAATCAACAAATTTTTGCTACCAATTACGTCAAGCTTTACCCAATGTCGAAATTATTAAAGCACTGAGAATTCGTAGTCTTGAGCATCTTGACACAACGGCTGATTACACCAAATTTGTAGATACTTTGCTACTTGACGCCTACCATCCGCAACAACTAGGTGGTACAGGCAAAACTTTAGATTGGACGATGCTAGAGCAATTTAGCCCTAGTTGTCCTTGGCTTTTAGCAGGAGGATTAACAGCCGATAATATTGTGCAAGCCCTAAATCAGGTTAATCCTAGCGGCGTTGATTTATCTAGTGGTGTGGAACGGACACCAGGAGATAAGGATTTAGATAAAGTAGCCAAGTTGTTTGAGAAGTTGGGGAGGAGGTAGTGAAGAAGGCAATAGGGTACAGGTAACAGGGTACAGATTATTCCCTGTCACCTGTTACCTGTCACCTCTCCCCTAACCCCACTCCCCATTTATTAAAAGAATGCTGGTTGGTGGCGAATCAAGTTGAAAAATTCTTCGCGGGTTTTGTTGTCTTCTTGAAATACACCAAGCATTGCGCTCGTGACAGTCCAAGAACCTGGTTTCTGGACGCCACGCATCACCATACACATGTGGCTAGCTTCCATCACTACAGCAACGCCTTGAGGTTCTAAAATGGTCTGGATTGCTTCGGCAATTTGGCGGGTTAGTCTCTCTTGTACTTGTAAGCGACGGGAATACATCTCAACAATCCGGGCCAGCTTACTCAGTCCAACAACTTTTTGGTTAGGAATATAAGCAACGTGCGCTCTACCCATAAATGGCAGCATGTGGTGTTCGCACAGACTAAAGAAGTTAATATCTCTAACAAGTACCATCTCGCTATGCCCTTCATCAAAGATGGCATCGTTAACAAGTTCTTCAAGAGATTGGTTGTAGCCACTGGTCAGAAACCGCATTGCTTCGGCTACTCGTTTGGGTGTTTTTAGGAGTCCTTCGCGTTCGGGGTCTTCGCCAACTCCCAGTATTAGTGTCCGCACGGCGTCTTTCATTTCCTCCATCTGTTCCTCTGTTGGCGGGAACACATCCGGTTGTCGCCCGTTGTGGGTGTTGCGATCGGGTCTAGGAGTTATGGCTTCTGCCAAATCGGGAATCAGAGGCGATTGAGAGCAATTGGAACCGTTGGAACTAGCAATAGTCATGATTCAGTCTTGGTTATGGTTTAGTCATCAGTCATCAGTCATTAGTCATTGGTCATTGGTCATTGGTCATTGGTCATTTGCAAAAGACAAAAGACAAAGGACGAAGGACTAATTTAGAGTGCGCCAGCGCTGGGCATCAGAGTCAATTCATCAATCACTGCCTGTTGTGGTAACAGAACTGTGTAGAGAATTGATTGAGCCACAATTTCCGGGGTTAACATTTTGGAACGGTCTAAGTTGACATGGACTGTTTCTGTATCCCAAAGTTCGGTATTGACTGCGCCGGGACAAATAGCTGTGACACGAATACCGTGAATGCGTTCTTCTTGTGCCAGGGTTTGAGAGAGGGCTATCAAACCAGCTTTGCTGACGCTGTATGCTCCCCAACCGGGAAAGGGTTGCTTGGCGGCAATTGAGGCGACGTTGATAATTGTGCCTGTGCCTCGATCGCGCATTGAAGGTAAAATCCCCACAATGCACTGAAACACACTGGTGAGATTCAAGTCAATTACCTGCTGCCAGTCTTCTAGGGGAATTTCGCTCAAAGCGCCTGTATAAGCGATGCCAGCATTGTTTACCAGAATGTTTATATCACCAAAGTCAAGGGCGATCGCTTGGATCTTGTCTTTGACTTCCAAAATCCGCGCTAAATCTACAGCGTAAGCTTTCGCTTCCACCCCAGTATGCTCTACGGCTTCTCTTACTGCCTCCAACTTATCCAAAGAACGGCTGACTAAGGCAACATCTATTCCCGCTTTTGCAAAGGCTAAAGCTGTTGCTTTCCCAATTCCACTACTGGCCCCAGTAATCAGGGCGCGTCGTTTTTGCTCAACACTCATAGTGTCTCCCAATGTTTTGGCAGTTCCCAAAGCCTATTACCACCCCATTATTCACACTTCTCGGTTTGGATAGATTAAAGGAATCTAAAAATCTGATGATTTTCATTAAGCAGATGTTATGATGCAGCACAATAGTAACCATATTGTGGTTTTTAACAGTAAAGACAACAAATTGTTGCCTGGAAAACCACGCGGTACATCGTACATTCAAATTAGATTATTTACATAATACAAAATCCACTCAATCAAATTGAGTAGACTTGCAAAAAATGCAAATGCCTATGGCTAGATTGTTAAAAATCTTTAAGCACATAGGCAATTATAGCATTCCTGTTTTGCTAATCTATCATTATAGAGTTGCTTTAGTGGGCAACTTCTGTAAAGACACCAATTTTGCGGAATTTTTCATAGCGCAGTTGGCGGCGTTCTGGAGCGGTTAAACGATTGAGTTCGTCTAAGTTTTCCATCAGCACTTGCTTAAGAGTAGTAGCGGCTTTTAAGGGGTCGGAATGAGCGCCACCAGTGGGTTCAGGCAGTATTTGGTCGATAATTCCCAACTTTTTCAGGTCGTGGGAAATAATTTTTAGCGCCACAGCGGCTTGGGGAGCCTTACCAGCATCTTTCCACAAAATTGCAGCGCAGGCTTCGGGAGTGGCGACGGTATAAACGGAGTGTTCAAACATGAGTAAGCGATCGCCTACACCAATACCAAGTGCGCCGCCGGAACCACCTTCACCGATAACTGTGCAGATAATTGGCACATCTAAGCAAAACATTTCCCGTAAGTTGTAGGCGATCGCTTCTCCTTGACCTTGGTGTTCTGCTTCTACCCCAGACCAAGCTCCTGGTGTGTCGATAAAGGTTAGTATTGGCATACTAAACTTGTTAGCGTGTTCCATCAATCGCATAGCTTTGCGATAGCCACCAGGGTAAGGCATTCCAAAGTTACGGGCAATATTGTCTTTAGTATCGCGCCCTTTTTGATGGCCCAACATCACCACAGGTTGCCCACTTAGACGACCAACACCACCAACTAAAGCCGGATCGTCACCACCACAGCGATCGCCATGCAATTCCATCCATTCATCACTAATTGCCTGAATGTAATCGAGAGTACTGGGGCGACGCGGATGACGAGCGACTTGTAATCGCTGGGACGGGGATAGACTAGTGAAAATTTCCTCACGTAGTTGCATGGCGCGTGCTTCTAGTTGACGAATTTGACCAGAAACATCTACGCCATTTTCTTCTGCAAGTTGCCGAATTTGATCGATTCGGGTTGCAAGTTCTGCTAGGGGCTTTTCAAAATCTAACAGTAGCGGTTTACGCTCGGTAGTTGCCATCGTAGGGTTTATAAGTACGAGTTATAAGTTATCTATCCTTTGTTTTTTGTCTTTTGTCCTTTGTCCTTTGTCCTTTCTCCTTTGTCCTTTGCAAATAACAAATGACTAATGACTAATGACTAATGACTAATGACCAATGACCAATGACTAATGACCAATGACTAATGACCAATGACCAATGACCAATGACTAAACCAGTAGCGGTCTAAATCCATGTTTCACTGATACCTTACCAATCTGCTCCATTTTGTCTACGGTAATCTGATTCCGTCCCCAGGAAAAGTTCGTGTATAACTTCTCAAATTCCAGCAGCATTGATTCGGCAAAACAAGCAAACAACTGGCGGGCTGGCACATCCATATTGACGATTTTCATAATTTTCCAGTCAATATCCAGGGAATGCTCGACAATCCCACCATTTAACACATATACACCAGGATGCTGAACTTTTGTTGCTAAGTTTTTCGGATAGCCACCATCAATCAATAAACAGGGTTGTTTCAAAGTGGCCGGGTCTATTTCCACGCCTCTAGGCATACTCGCAACCCAAACTACAATGTCAGCTTCAGGTAATGCTTCTGTCAAACCCATGATTTTTCCTCGCCCCAGTTCGCCTTGCAGTTCTTTGAGGCGTTCTTGGTCGCGGGCGATCAACAGAAGTTCTTTGACATCTGTTTTCGCATCTAGCCAGCGGGTAACTGCACTACCAATGTCTCCAGTTGCGCCACATATAGCAACAGTCGCTTTTGACAGATCGATGCCCAATTGTTTTGAGGCTTCTTCCACCTGCTTACAAATAATGTAGGCAGTATGTGTGTTTCCTGTAGTGAACCGTTCAAACTCTAGTTTAATGTTGCGGACTTGGCTAAACTGGTCTAACTTAAAGTTTTCAAAAATAATTGAGGAAAATCCGCCTAAAGCTGTAATGTTAATGCCATGCTTTTGTGCATGGGCCATCGCGTTGAGGATTTTGCGTGTTGCAGCTTTGATGCGCCTACTAGCAAGCATCTCTGGCAAAAAGCAAGATTCTACATACCGTCCTTCAATTTGTTGCCCAGTTATACTGGTGACAATAATGCTATCGACAATTTGCGGTGGGGCGCTGCACCAAAAGTCTAGCCCTTGATCGGCATATTCTGGGTATCCCAATTCTTGAGCTACCGATTGAGCGTGTTCTAAACTAGTCAAATGTCCAATTAGACCAAACATGTAGTGATTATTAGGCTTATGCTGTCTTGAGGGCGTGGAATTTAGTAGAGTTAGGAGTTAGGAGTTAGGAGTTAGGAGTTAGGAGTACGATTCATAATTTCTCACTAATCATTCCTCACTCCTAACTTTTTTAAGCGGCTATGAGTCCGTAGGCTGACAAGCGCATGATGTCGCGAGTCGTGAAGCCTATGTTACTTAATGCTTCACCGTATTGAATCATAAAGTCTTCTACTAAAGCATCTTTTTCCATTGCCATTGTGTGGGCATCACCCTCTACTTGGTTGAGCATTTTCCAGACGATGGGTAGGTTATGGCGATTTGCAAGTTCAAGTTCAGCTTTGGATTCTGTGAAGTGTTCTTTCAACCAAACTTCTCCAAAGTTGAGGTGGCTATACTCATCTTTTACTACTCCTTCCGTGATTTTGCGGGCAAAAGCATCGGCAACGGGGATGTAAATGTTATATGCTGCGATCGCAAAACATTCGATAATCAAAGACTGAATCAACAGACAAGTAACGACCTTCCCGGACGCTGCTGCTGTTTGGAAATTTTGGTGTAGTCCAGAGAAAAATTCCTTGGCAAATTGCAAATCTGGGGTGACATCCAAATTCCGCCCACAAGCTTCAAATCCTTTCTTGTGTCGGCTTTCCATCTTGGAGAGGCGAATCAATTCATCATGAGATTCTGGCAGCAGTTGGGCTAATGTGATGTAATTTTCATGGGCTTCTTGTTCCCCTTCAATCACGATCGCATTAATCCGGCTATAAGCATCTTTGTATGTTTCGCTCTTGAAATCTAATTCTTTAAATTGGTCTGCAAGCTGCTGCATAGTTATCTTTACTCCTGTAAACCTGAGTTATTTGACACCAAGTATTGATTTTCCCTATGAACTAAGAGTAACAATTACTGTGGTTTAATTTAACTTAACAAGTAGACTATGTTTATAGATTAATTGTTGCTGGGGGCAATGTTCTAGTACTAGCGAAATAAATGCTTTGCAGTTTAAGTTTATGTTCAAATCAAACTCGAATCTGAAATCTAGCGATTTTTTGAGCCTAGTAATCTTACTGCTAGGGGCATTTATCGTTTTACTACCATTGTTTGTGGTCTTTCTCACCTCCTTTGCACCGACATCCGCCAGCCCAGAAAATTTGTTCAAAAATAACTGGTCTTTAGCAAATTACCGCGTTGCGTGGCAACAAGGAAAATTTTTGCTCGCGTTTGCTAATTCTACCTTGGTAGCGATCGCTGTGACGGCGTTTCAGATTGTCACTTCTGCTTTAGCTGGTTACGCCCTAGCACGGTTGAAGTTTCGGGGACGCCAAGCACTGTTATTAGTCGTTTTAGCAACTTTAGTGATTCCCTTTCAGTTATTGGTGATTCCCATCTTTTTGGTGTTGAAGTGGGGACACCTGATAAATACATACTGGGCGCTGATTTTACCCACTGCGGTTAGCGGATATGGGATTTTCTTATTACGTCAGTATTTCCAGACAATTCCTGTAGAGTTAGAGGAAGCCGCAGCGATAGATGGGGCGAACCGACTGCAAATTTTGTGGCGGGTGATGTTACCTTTAGCCCGTCCGGCCTTGCTAACGCTGTTTTTGTTCACCTTCATCGGTGAGTGGAATGATTTATTTAAGCCTCTAGTATTTACGACAAGACCAGAATTAAGCACAGTGCAACTAGCATTGGCTGAGTTTCAGGAGCAATTTACGAATAATTGGCCCTTGATGATGGCAGCAGTAACAATAGCCACAATTCCAGTGATGGTATTATTTCTCATCGGTCAGCGTCAATTTCTTCAGGGTATTGCTGCGACAGGGATTAAGAATTAGTGGGGAAGGCGGTAAGTGGAAGCCCGATTTTAGTTACTAGAGATGCCCACTCGACAAGAAATAATTTGAATTGGTATTAGTTAAAAATAGCTGTAAAGAAAATCTCGCAGGAAAATTATGAACTTTTATGACACTGAGCGTAATCATTGCTAACTAAACTGAAGCAATAATTATACACCTCCCGTCAGGAACGAAAACACTCATGAGTTCTCAACAAGTCATAGATCCTCAAATATTACAGCAGTTACAAGAAGAAATTCAGCAGAAAATGAATGAAAGCCTAGAAAACGCTGACTTACACTCAGTGCTTGAAAAGTACGGCTTATTAGAATATAGAGTCTTGAGAATTCATTGGCAGTGTAATCTCGATCCAAATCAACTCCAATCTGATGATGCACTTGATGAACAGCAACCCAATGCATTATTGGCAGAAACTTCAAGACCTTCAATACCAGAAATTGTGTTAGTCAAAAAAGCATTGTGTATCCCTTGTCCATCAACTGGTAGCCCTTTAGGCTGTAACTGCTAAATAATTTTATCTTCGGACTGCAAAGAGTTTATTCTAGTGAATGTAAAAATACTAAACTTTGCTTTTATGTAGTAGCTAGGCTACAAAGATAACATCAGCGTACTAACATCACTACTTAGCAAAAAGCAGTATTTTAATAAACTCTGATGTTTTGAGCGCCAGTTTTTCATGTCTCAAAATCGAAGCAGTTGCCACTGGAAGTTAGGAATAGTGAGTACTTTAGTAATTGCTAGAGTGCTCACTTTTGCTGAGAGTTTTGCTCTAGCTCAAATTCAAAAAGATGCCACACTTGGATCTGAAAGTTCAATCATTACACCAAAGCTAATCGATGGTCAGCCTATAGACCAGATCGATGGTGGAGCAGTTCGTGGTACAAACTTGCTCCACAGCTTTGAAAAATTTTCTATCTCTGCGGGAAGGACAGCCCATTTTAACAATGCAATCAATATTCAGAACATCATCAGTCGGGTGACAGGCAATTCTGTTTCTAATATAGATGGCATTCTCAAAGCTAACGGCACAGCCAACGTATTTCTGATTAATCCTAACGGCATCGTTTTTGGGCCTAATGCTTCTTTAAATATTGGCGGTTCATTTGTGGCTAGTACGGCGAGTAGTTTGAACTTTGCTGATGGTACAAACTTTAGTGCTACATCACCTCAAACTGCACCTCTACTCACAGAAAGTGTTCCTATAGGTTTACAATTCGGAACAAATGCTCGACCTATCCGCAATCAATCCCAAGCAAGTCCTAATAATGCAATTAATACCTTCGGACAAGGTGTTGGTCTACAGGTGCAGCAAGGCAAAACCCTAGCACTTATAGGCGGCGATATAACGCTAGAGGGCGGGAATTTAACAGCAAGTGGGGGAAGAATTGAGTTAGGAAGCGTTGCTGGCAATAGTTTGGTCAGTCTTAATTCAACGAATCAAGGTTGGGCGCTAGGA
Organism: Nostoc sp. DedQUE05; assembly: GCF_034530955.1. Lineage (NCBI taxonomy): Bacteria > Bacillati > Cyanobacteriota > Cyanophyceae > Nostocales > Nostocaceae > Nostoc > Nostoc sp. DedQUE05. The sequence continues at coordinate 147,850 of NZ_JAVRCB010000017.1, forward strand.
TATGAAGGTGTTCAAAATTTTCAGAACATCGAACTCACCCAGCAAAGTGAGATTCCATCTACTGTAGATACCAGTGGCAAAGGTGGCGGTAATATCCACCTGCAAGGACAACGAGTACTGGTAACTGACGGTTCACAAATTTTGGCTTTTACCCTGGGAGCGCAACCAGGAGGAAATTTAACAGTGAACGCTTCCGAGTCTGTAGAACTTGGACTAAATACGTTCTTGTCTACTGGAACTTTCGACACTGGAAACTCTGGGAATATAAATATTACTACCAGAAAGTTGATTGCCAAAGATGGAGCGCAAGTCTTAATGTTCAATGTTGGTTCGGGATTGGCCGGGCAATTGACCATCAACGCCTCAGATTCCGTAGAACTAATTGCAGGTATCCCCATTTCTCCTTTGCCAGATGGTAGTGATTTAATATCCAGTGGATTATTTAGTGCAACTTATGGCGCTCAAAATGCTGGCAGCATAATAGTTAATACTGGAAAGTTACGTATCGAGGGAGGGGCAGCAATATCAACAAGTTCTGAGGGTGTACTTGGGCGTTTTTCTAACCAATTTATACCAGCTACCGGAAATGGAGGAGATTTGACAGTGAACGCCTCCCAGTCCGTAGAATTAATCGGAACCTCAGCAAATGGTTCTAGGCTCAGTAGCTTATTTGCTGGCACTCAAGGGCCTGGAAATGGCGGCAACTTGACCTTAACTACAGGGCAATTAATTATCAAAGATGGGGCGGCAATAACTGTGAGCAGTGAAGCTCGAAACAATGTTAACTATCAAGGGGGTGTATCCAATTTCGGTCTAGCAGGCGAACTCAATATAAGCGCTCGTTCCATCCTGCTGGATAAAGGAGAACTCACATCTAATAGTGAGTCAGGTAAGGGCGGTGATATTGGGGTACAGGTGCGGAACTTGTTACTGATGCGTCGCAACAGCCAAATCTCTACTAATGCTGGAGGTGATAAAACTGGCGGTAATATCACCATCAATGCACCTAATGGCTTCCTCGTCGCTACTCCCTTCGGAAATAGCGATATTACCGCCAACGCCAACTTTGGTTCTGGTGGTAAAATCGCGATCGCTGCTAAGAATATCTTTGGGTTTGTGTCACGCACCCGTGCAGAGGTGGAGAGACTCGATCCAAAAGATATAAATCCGAATAACATCCCAACAAGTGATATCACTGCATTTTCTCAGCAAAACCCTTCATTAAGTGGCACAGTACAAATCAACTCACCGGATGCTGACCCCAGTAAAGGATTAGTGGAACTACCTGTAAATCTGGTTGATGCTTCGCAGCAAATTGCTGCTGGTTGTAGTTCTGGTGGAAAAATAGGAAGAAGTTCATTTTTTACTACTGGGCGTGGAGGAATACAAGCCGATCCCACAGAGCCATTGATAGCTGATGATGCAGTGTTGGCAGATTGGATCGCCCTTCCTCCAGAGAGTCAGAATCGTGCTGGCGGTATTCAGAAAAGAGCAGTTGTTCAGGCGCAGGGAAACACAGAAGAAAAATCACAGAAGGTTAATTCTGTCAATGAGCCTACTCAAATTGTAGAAGCCCAAGGCTGGATTCTAGATGCCAATGGGAATGTGGTTCTGGTTGCTCAAGTACCTACTGCATCGCCTCATAACTCTTCGCTCGTTGCTACATCTTGCGGTGCTAATTAAAATTTGAGATTCTCATAACTTTTGTTGGTGCGTCGGCGTAGACCGTCGTAGACATCGCTATCTTTGCAATGAACTTTATATGAGCGATCGCTTTTTTCTCAAATCAGGTGTGGCGCATTAGCCTAGCCCATCACATCGCTACTTTGTAATAACCTTCATCGCCTTAATAAAGCTTGTAAGCTTATCTAAACCGTAAGCAGAGTGTGAGACTTGAGGAAGTATTAATTACTCAATTCTCTAAGTAATCAACGGTGAGTAGCCAGATTCATAAATCCTTTAAGAAAATCCGACAGAAATATATGAAGTTTTGTTACACAATACGTAATTATAACTAGCCAAGCTGAAGTCATAATTATCAGAGTTCACAAGAGCGTTAGAAACCTAATGCTTTCATACCACTCTAGACTTTGTATTATTGATTCCTTCGTTGCCAAACTGTACTAATCAAACTCACGTTAATTTAGTACATCATAAAATAAGTTCACACATTTATCAGTCTGCAAGGAGAGCAAAATTCATGGAATCTCAAACAGGACAGTCAACAGTTATAGATGCTGAAATATTACAGCAGATACAAAACGAAATTCAGCAGGAAATAAGTGAGATACTGGAGAATTCTAACTTTCACAAAGTACTCGAAAAGTATTCTATATCAGGAGACAAAATTCTTAAAATTAAGTTTCAATGCAGTATAGATATAAATAAAATTCAACATGGTAATACTGTTGATAATGAGCAAATCAAGAAATTTTTGTCAGAAATTATAGGAGGGACAAAACAGGAATTAATGCTAGTGAATAAATTATTGTGTATCCCTTGCCCCACAAACCAAAGTATTAAAGGCTGCTACTGCTAAGAGCTAATTTGTAAACTCAAGTAAAGTACTTGTCTAATAAGGGTTTCAGTAATTTAAATCAATACAGCATTTATTCGCTGAAATTCAGACCTAGTAATGGGTTGAGTACCCTTAAGATTTTCTTTACGAATCAGCTCTAAAGGATGTGGTTTTCATAGAGCAGCTAAAAGCCCCCATTTAATTGAATATGAAAATACCGATTTTTATACTCACGAAGTTAGGCTGAATAGATCATCTCACAGTTTCATTATCATAATTAGTAATGAGCAGTAATTCACTAAACTATTGTTTTTTGGTGCAAATTATATAATGGCTCAAAGCCGAACTATTTGGTACTGGAAGTTAGGATTAGTGAGTGCTTTAGGAATTACTGGAGCGCTCACCTTCTCTGAGAGTTATGCTTTGGCTCAGATTGTCAGAGATGACACTTTGGGATCGGAAAATTCAGTTGTTACACCCACGCTAATCAATGGTAAGCCTACTGACCAAATTGATGGTGGGGCAACTCATGGTACAAACTTGTTCCACAGCTTTGAACAGTTTTCTGTTCTCACTGGCAGTACAGCTTACTTTAACAATGCGGCAAATATTGATAACGTCATTGCTCGGATAACAGGCAAGTCTGTTTCTAATATTGATGGTACACTTCGAGCTAACGGTAATGCCAACCTCTTTCTAATTAATCCCAACGGGATTATTTTTGGCCCCAATGCGTCTCTAGACATTCGCGGTTCATTCGTGGCAAGTACAGCAAGTAGTCTGAATTTTGCCGATGGTACTAACTTTAGCGCCACAGATCGCCAAACCACACCCCTTCTGACAGTCAGTGTTCCCGTTGGCTTACAATTTGGAGCTACACCAGGAACGATCCACAATCAATCCCAAGCAAGTCCAGGTGGCGTAACCAGTTCCTTCTTAAAAACACCTGTTGGTCTACAGGTGCAGCAAGGCAAAACCTTGGCACTTGTAGGTAATGATATCACCCTGGATGGAGGAAATTTAACAGCAGAGTCGGGACGAATTGAGCTAGGAAGTGTCGCTGGCAATAGTCTGGTCAGTCTGAATCCTACAAACCAAGGCTGGAGTTTAGGGTATGAAGGTGTTCAGAATTTCCAGAATATTCAATTCATCCAGCGAACTGATGGTTCTAACACATATCAATCTATTGTAGATAGTAGTGGCGATGGTGGCGGTAATATCCAAATACAAGGCAGGCGCGTACTGCTTAATGGCGGCTCACAGATTTCTGCTAACACTTTAGGATCGCAACAAGGAGGGAATTTGATAGTGACTGCCGCCGAGTCTCTAGAACTTGACGGTAGTGCAATATTGTCAAGTGGGACTGACTCAGACTCAACTGGAAACGCTGGAAACATACAGATCGCTACCGCGAAGTTGATTGTCAGGGGTGGAGCACAAGTATTAATGTATAATCGTGGTTCGGGTTTACCGAGTCAATTAATCGTAAATGCCTCAGATTCGGTGGAACTGATCGGCGGCACTATCACGCCATTGCCAGATGGTACTGATTTACTACCCAGCGGATTGTTTAGCGCTGGTGAGAAAAATGCTGGTGATATAACTATAAATACCAAAATGTTGCGTATCCAGGGGGGAGCAGGGGTATCAGCAGAGTCTTCGGCAATACTATTTATTAAGTCAAATCAATTTATACCAGCCACAGGATATGCAGGAAATTTGACAGTGAACGCCTCTGAATTGGTAGAAGTAAGTGGAACTTCACCAAATGGTTCTAAGCTCAGTAGGTTGTTTGCTGGAACTAAAGGGTCTGGAGATGGCGGCAACTTAATAGTAACTACAAAGCAATTGATTGTCCGGGATGGAGCTGCAATAACTGTGAGCAGTGAGGCTGAAAACGATTTCAACTCTCAAGGGAGTGTATCCAATTTAGGTCAAGCAGGCGAACTCAATATAAACGCTCGCTCTATCCTGCTGGATAAAGGAAAACTTACATCTAATAGTGAGTTAGGTAAGGGCGGTAATATTGCGCTACAGGTGCGGGATTTATTACTGATGCACCGCAATAGTCAAATATCTACTAATGCCGGAGGTGATGGAGATGGCGGTAATATTACCATCAAAGCACCAAATGGCTTCCTTGTTGCCGCTCCCTTAGAAAATAGCGATATCACCGCCAACGGCTTCTCTGGCTCTGGTGGTAAAATCACAATCACTGCTAAGAACCTTTTTGGTTTTGTGCCTCGCACAGGTGCAGACGTAGAGAGACTTGACCCAACAGGCCAAACAAACCCGAATAACCTGCCAACAAATGACATCACGGCATTTTCTCAGCAAAACCCTTCATTAAACGGTACAGTACAAATCAACTCACCAGATGCTGACCCCAGTAAAGGATTAGTAGAATTGCCCGTAAATCTGGTTGATGCTTCGCGGCAAATTGTTGCTAGTTGTAGTTCTGGTGGAAAAATAGCAAGAAGTTCATTTATTACCACTGGACGTGGAGGAGTAGTAGCCGATCCCACGGAGCCATTGATAGCTGATGATGCTGTACTAGCAGATTGGATCGCGCTCCCTCCAGAGAATCAGAATCGTGCTGGCAGTATTCAGAAAAGAGCCGTTGTTCAGGCGCAGAGAAACACAGAAAAAAAATTACAGAAAGTTAATTTTGTCAATGAACCTACTCAAATTGTAGAAGCCCAAGGCTGGGTAATAGATGCCAATGGGAACGTAGTTCTGGTTGCTCAAGTACCCACACAATCGCCCCATAATTCATCGCTCACCAATACATCTTGCGCTGCTCATTAAAATTTGAGATATGGCGATATTTCGTAACTTTGCAGTCATCCGCGATGCCTACGGCTGGCTACACCTACGCAATTGCTGCTCTTGTTGCGATTGACTTGCTTCCAGAGTATAACTTTGACTATCGCAAAGCCTTGCCCAACCGTTTTGCTAGTCAGCAAGAAAAAGCTCCTTTGACAGTTACTCTTGATGCTGATGTCGCTGAGATATTCAAAACATCAGAAGCTGTTAACAACGCTCTCCGTGCCTTACTCTCAGCAATTCCAAAGACTGAAAGATAAACTGCGTACGCCGAAATAACAAATGGGTACGCCGAAATAACAAATGGGTACGCCGAAATAACAAATGGGTACGCCGAAATAACTAGGACTTACGCATTGACAGAATCATGATTATGTGTATTAAAGTCCAACTTCT
>NZ_JAVRCB010000018.1:0-150843 GCF_034530955.1 Nostoc sp. DedQUE05
TATAGAGAAATACCCGTGTTTCCATGATTCATCCCGCATTTATGCAACGCCAAATGTATTAATCATCTGGATACCATTTAGAAAGTATTTGCGATCGATGGATTTATCCAACTCATATCCAGAGTAATATTTGCAATCAAAAATCCTAAGTAGTATCAATACTTTTCGCTTAAGCGGGAAAAGGGAAAGGGTGACGATTTTAATTTACCTTTACCCCTTTCCCTTTAACCTTTCCCCAGGCCAAAAGAGAGATTGTTAGGTTTATCCGAAAAGTATTATAAGTGGTATCAGCGTAAGGACAGGTAAAGCCAATTCAACTGCTTCACCTGTACTGTGTAGAATTAATTATTAGTCATTAGCTAGTAACTAATGACTATCTATAGTTAGCGTTCTTCAATCGGAAGATTACCAGAATTCACATCTAACTCTTCGCGACGCACAGTTTCTTGAGTTTCAACTGTGTCTTGATCGACCACTTTTCTAACTCTGACTTCTTCACGCAAAAATGCTTCTTTGCGAACATCAGGAGTTTCTTCATGGATTTCAATGCGAGCAACTTCGCCTTCACGGAAGTCTGCTTCGCGCCCAGAAACAGCCGTACCCGCATCTGCTGGAGTTACACGTTCAATAACGACTCGTTCTCTTTCTACTGGCACTGCAATCCGTGCGGTATCAGTTTCAACATGCTTGCCAATCGTTACTTCTCCAGTTTTTTGGCGTCGTTTGCTGGCAATTAGCCGTTCTTCGTACAATCTCAGAGTTTGATGATCTTGCTCGTTTAAACCGTATAAAGCAGGCTCATTTTCGTAAGTGTAGCTATCACGGGCGTAAGTGGGAGTTGTACCCAATGGTGGTACAGGCGTTCCTAAAGGATCTAATCCTGCTAAAGGGTCTAATGGTGTTGCAGCTTCTACACGAGGGTTGTAGTCTGTGGGTTGGCGATATACTCCACGCACCCGTTCTTCATAGTCGTAATCAAGGGTTTGACGTTCGTCGAACTCAGGCAAATCTTCAGCTTGCTCTCTAGTTAAACCAATTGTGTAAACGCGATCGACGTTATAGTCGATACGGGCGCGGGCAATTGGTAGTAATACTTTTTTACCAAAAATCCAGAAGCCTAAGTCAACAACTAGATAGCGAAAATGACCTTCTTCATCAACTAAAACATCGCTCACAGTACCAACTTTTTCATCAGTTCCCTGTGTATAGACACCCAGCCCTTTCAGGTCATGACCATCAAAACTATCTTGATAGCTAGGCTCAAAATCTTCTAATTTGTAAAGAACCATTATGTTTAACCTCAAATATTTTTTTGTCATCTCTTAATGACTAAAGTAGACATTTATTTATTTTTGTACATCCTTCTGCCGAATGAATTATTTTCATAGTTAAATAATCGAAAGTTATAGATAATTTTGAGCGATATGGCTAACTAGAGACATGAAATTAGGAGCATCTCACTTGACTCTTGTAAAGATATGTCTATTTTAAATGCAAAGTTTTGTATTTTGTATCCTTGGATCTGTAGATGATTTCTCAAAATATAATTTTTTGAATATTAAGATTCCCTACTTTTGAGAAAGTTGAGAGTCTGGTTATTGAATAAAAAATACAGGCAAAGATAAAATTAACTTTGCCTGTATGATAATTTTTAGAGAAATCTATCAAACAAATTTCTAAACCAGCTAATTAAATAGCTTTATATGCAGTAACACCAGATTATTGCACATCTAAATTACCCGCAGTATCAATATCTAATTCTTCTCGACGAATGGTGTCTTGTGCTTCCACAATGTCCTGCTCTACTATTTTTTTCACCCGGACTTCTTCACGCACAAACGCTTCTTTCTGTATCTCAGGCGTTTCTTCGTACACTTCTATGCGTGCTACTTCTCCTTCTTGAAACTTAAGTTCATTGGGATTTACAACCTTTCCTGCTTCTGTTGGCGTAACTCGCTCAATCAAAACTCGTTCTTTTTGAACGGGTACTGTAACGCTTACAGTTTCTGTTTCAATATGCTTACCAACCGTTACTTCTCCGGTTTTGATGCGTTGTTTATTGGCAATTAATCGTTCTTCATAGAGTTTAAAAGTTTGATGAGATTGCTCATTCAACCCATAGAAATCGGGATTTTCTTGGTAATTGTATGTATCGCGATCGGAAGTCACACCGCTAGTTGGAGAACGAAATACACTACGTACCTTTTCTTCGTAATCATTATTAACGATCGCGTCTTCTGTATGATCGGGTAAACCTTCTATTTGCTGTCTGCTTAACCCATCAACATAGACGCGTTTTTCTAGATAACTGATCCGGCAAAGACCAGTTGGTAGTAAGATTTTCTTGCTAACAAAATCTAAGCTTATATCAATAATTAAATAGCGGAAATGACCATCATCATCAACTAAAACGTCAGCAACTGAGCCAACTCTGTCCCCACCCTCAGTATAGAGATCCAACGCTTTGAGATCGTCTCCACCAAAAGTATCTCGATAATTTTGGTCAAAATGTTCAAGTTTATGAAGAGGCATACACTATTCCTAAATTGTTTATAAGGTCTATGTACTAGGGTAAAAAATATTGAGCTAAGTATCCTCCTGCTGGCGACTGAGTTCAATGGAGATATTTGAGGTTGTTTGAAAAGTCTAATTTATTTACTTGCCGCCCTTCTTTTCTCTTCTGTTTCAGAGACGCACTCGCGTTCGAGACGCGCAAGGGACGTAGGAGAGGGGCTGGGGGAGAGGTCAAAATAGCACTCGTCGAACTCACGTTAATTAAGAGCCAATACTGAAACAATGGGAATAGACACTACAGAACCATGCAGATTATGAGTGAACTTCCAAATAGTCTTGAAGATGCGATCGCCCAATCTCGTACAGCCGTTCAAGCTGCCCTTGCAGATGGCTGTACTCGCTTACAAGTTGACTTCCTGTTCCCAGAACTGAAGTTTATGCCAGTGGCGGAACAATTTCTGCCGGCATTTACAGATTATGATTCCCGTTTGAAAATTTTCTTTGCTGACGCTGGGGCTGCGGCCCTAGCCCGACGTGATTGGGTAGATTCCCCATTTCAAATTTTGGATATTGGTACGGGTAGGGCTGCTTCTTTGCAGACAAAAATTCAGCCAGAGGATGAAATTTTCTTATTCATCGCCCCCACATCCGTAGAAGTGCCGCAGTTGGAAAAGCTGTGTGAAGTAATAGGCGATCGCCCTTTAGTCTTGTTAAATCCTCGCTTAGAAGATGCTGGAACCGTGGGCATTGGTTATACAGCGAGAAAAATTCGCGATCGCTTTATCAGTACCATTGAATCCGCGTATTACGTGCGCCCCATAGACGATGAAAGTGCCCTATATCGCTGCTACCCAGGACAATGGGAAGTTTGGCTAGAAACTGACGGCGAATATCAAAGAATTGCCGAATTACCTACAAAACCATCTGGTGATGATTTGGATCTCATTGTTTTAAAAGGACAACCGCAAACAACAACAGATGCGACACCTGCGAGAAAGCCCAGTGTATTTAAGAGTTTGCAACGATTTTTAAAAGCATTGAGTAGTTAAGATAATGCAGAGGTAGCAGAAGGAAACTTTCTTATCTGCTGCCTCATTTTGAGTTTTTATACATCGCATTCGTTATGCTGAATGGAAAAAACTGAGCAATCCAGATATGTATTGCGTACAGTTTATCAAGGGTGCAACACACGTAGAGCAAATGATATTTTTACAAGTAGTTTAGCAACAAGCCTTTAACTCACAGCATAATCTGTATACTGCCGTATATAAGGCGGGTGAAACCCAACGACAATATCGTGTTTTGGTATTCCCATTGCTGTAAGTTGCTCACCTACATCCTCTTCTGTACCATTCCACTGAATCCAAATTTTGCTGTTTTTGATATCAAAATGCATTACAGGGCCAAAAACCCTACGTCTATTTTGCCAACCAATATATATCAGTTGGTAATGGTCTTGTTCTACGTCAAAAATTGTTTGAGCTTCAATTTCATTATTACAGGAGGCGCGTTGAGCATATTCTGTAAGTAATTGCCGAATACACTCTCGATATTTATCTAAATCTGCCATCGGATAATTTCCTCCGTTTCCACATCATAAACTATCAGATTGATTTGACTTCGCTGGATAATACTTTTGATAAATGGTTTATTTAAAAAATCGTTATAAGTGTTTAAGGGCACTGCTAAATATAAAACTCGCTCTGAATCTATCTCTTCTAATGCATATCGATAATTAATAAACTGTCCCACCGCAGTATGAAACTCAGAAATAGTTGAAGTGCCGATGAAACTTTTAACTTCAACCGCTATTATTTGTCCTTCTCTTTCTGCCGCAATAATTCTCTCTGCTCCCAAATCGATGTACATATCGGTAACATTTTCTATGCGAATTAGCAAAGGGTCATGAGTAATTCGCCATCCGTCCTTTTGTAATGCCGATTTCACAACATGGTGAAATTTATCTCTAGCTGACATAAACTATTTTTTCAGCCTGTATGAGCATTCTAAATATATTTTGCCAAAATTAGGGAAAAGAAGAGAAGTGAGGAATTTTAGTATTAATTCCTTACTTCTATCTTTTTTAATTCGTCTGCAACGGCGCATTCAAGACTTTATCGATGCGATCGCGTGTTTCTAATAAGTGCGCTTTGGTGTATTCATCCTCAGAATTAACCCCCTTTAGCTTTTCATCAAGCTGTTTTAATTTATACCATGCTAAAGTACGAGCATCTTCTGGAACATTTTCTTTTCGCAATACCATACTAGTCAAAATGTCCAAATACTGACGCTGCAAGCCTCGCCGCAAACTGGTAATCTTCATCGGTTTACCTTTTGGTTTGATGACTTCCGTCCAAATATCTGATTGTAAAGTGTCAAATAGTTCTGGTAGAGTCAGTGCTTTTCCTTCGGGAGTTTTGAGTTCAATATCCTTAAGACGAGAGAGGCGATCGCTTGAGAGTAAATCTCGCAACACAGAACCCTGCATTAGTAGCACCAAGTCATGAATGGGAAAATCCAAACGACCAACTTGTGGAGAACTACCCCAATGTCGCCAACGAGAAGGTGCTAATTTATTCAGTAATTCTGGTGAAAAATTGAGGGCATCTTCTGCAAATACATATTTTTGTAGCGTTTCTAAAGCTTGCCGTTGTTCTTCAACGGGTACTGGTACAAATGGTAAACGGTGTTGGGTGACTCCAGAGACTTTCTCGGCAGGTATCTCACTGGGGTGAATGCGATAGAAAGATTGTCCCCCGATGTATTTTGTAGTGTAATATATTTGCTGAAAATAGTTACCCAATACTGTACTAAAACGTTCGCTGACATCGCTGTAACTATCACCAGCCATTGGAAAACGTTTATCCAGACGTTCCCACATCACCCGCGAATTATTTAACTGCCACTGAGAATAAAGTAGTACATTACCGCTGTTATCCCAAGCATCAGCTGTGGGGTCAAGGTCATACACATCTTCATCTGTGGAATAACTCAATTCTGGCTTATAAGATTGTGCAGCAATTTCCTCCAAAATTGGCTTTTCTGCTAGAGGAGTTGATGTTTGAATTGTTGTGTAGCCGTACTTAATTGCCCATTCATCATAAGGCCCCACCATACTCGGAAAATAATCTCCTTGTTTTGTACCTTGAGGGGCAATATTTGGGGGAATATAGTCCATGACAGAAGTTGTCAGACCTTTATTTTTGGTAATTTCCGTATTATTCATCTCCTGTGGTGGTAGCAGCGTACTACCACGGAAGTTATGACGTAAACCAAGAGTATGTCCAACTTCGTGAGCGATGATTAAACGTAAATATTGATTAATATATGCTTTTACCTTGTCTGGAGTAGCCATAGTATCAGGCAGCAGAGACATTGCCAGTGAACCAAAGGCAAACTGGTTAGCAGCTTCCATGCCATAGCATAAATCGTACTCGCCTGCCATTTTCGATAAACGATTCAACAACCCCTGTTGTCCTTGCATCTTCTGGGGGACACCATTGTTTTTCCCATCTAAACCATTGGCACAAAGTAAACGATTTTGCATCAAAGCTGATAAAGTCGTGCGATTTTCTGTTTGGCTGGGTTGGACAATTTTGCGATATTCACCCTTGAGTGCCCGGATAAAGCTAGCATCTACGAGAATGTCTGCATCCAAAATTTCCCCTGTCAATGGGTTAACGCGAGATGGCCCCATTGCAAAGTAGCCATCGACTGTATTAATCCAGCGAATCGTGTTGTAACGAATATCTGCCGGGTCCCAGGTAGCATCATCTGGCATTTGGCGGACTTCAATTGCATCCTTGAATCCGGCTTTGAGAAAGGCTTTGTTCCACATAAGAACGCCTTCTTTCATGGCATCGCGGTATTCTAAGGGTACAGCGTTATCAATCCAGAAAACAATCGGTTTTTTGGGATGAGAAATGACTGCTTTCGGGTCTTGTTTTTCTAAATGCCAGCGATTGATGTAGCGGACAAAAGAATCGCCGCGATCGTCGTCTTTGGATAAATCTTGATAGGCGGTGATGAAATAGCCAACGCGATCGTCAGCAAGGCGCGGTCGATAATCTAGATCGGGTAGTTGGGAAAGGCTGTAGTGAACGCGCAGGGTAAAGCCACGGCTGTCAGCTAGCGACCCAAAGTTTGCCGCTTCACTGTTGGATTCAGCACTATCAGAGTAATTCAAAATTGATTCGACTTCTAAGTTTTGAGGAAAGGCTTTAGCAGTACCAAAATAGGACTGGCTTGTGCTTTTTGGAACTCCTAAACCTACAGATAATCCAGCTAAGTCTGTGAGTAACAAATCTTCTAAGTCAATGAGAATAGTTTTGCGTTCTGGATGAATGCTTTTAATGGGAATGGTGTAGAGAACAGAATCACTAAACGATCGCGTCAGCGATCGCACTTGGGGATCTCCCTCACGAGTGCGAAAATTCACATTGCGGATGACAAAGTGTAATTTATCATCTACCCGTTTGAAATAAAATAAAAAATCTTGCAGAGGCATACCACTGTAAATACCTCGTTCGCCAATACCCGATTCTAGGGTTGCCGTAGCTAGGTAATTTTTATTAAGTTGTTCTGGCTTAATTTCTAGATAAATCTTATTCTTTTCTTTATTACGATAAAGGGTGAACAACCCCCCAGATTTTTGGGTGTTTTTAATTACTTCGTTAAATGGCTCTAAATCATCCTTTGCTGCTGGTTTTGCGGTAGTACTAGGCTTTGCATTTGCTTTCTCTGCGGGGTTTGCAACTTGTAAAAATGGTTGCTGACTTGCTTGTTTTAGGTTTTTTACTATCCAAATAAACGGTTGAGGCTGTGCGTGTTTATTTTGATTAACTACCCAAACTTGATTTGACGGTAGCCTCTGTTTCTGAGGAATATTAATATTATTTGATGATAAGGCTGAGATTTTCGTTGAAGAAGCTTCTGTAGATAACTGACTATTGAACTTCTCTCCACTTCTGACTGTAACCACATTTTCTTCAACAATCTGCTTGGCTGTATCAACATTGTTAACAAACGGTGACTTAGCGCTAGCTGTCGCTATCCCTAAAAATAAACTATGTAACAAAATCATGTAAAAGGTTAATCTGTTCATCGCATTCATTACCTGATAACTATCTCTCGTTATTTTTTAACTTTTGCAAAGCCATATAGCCGCCCTATGGCGATTATCTTAGCTGCTTTATATTAAGCAATAAACTTTCAGCTTAAATTTTAATTGCCATTTTTTAGCTTTGTTGTGCTGTTTTAATGTAGGATTTTTTCTAACAATTGCATCTTCTACAAACAGTAAGTATGATTTTTACATCAGACTAGGAAATTTCTTGGAGAAAAAGTATCACAAATTAGCTAAATCATAGAATTAGTTGAACTGGGAAAGAATTTTGAAGTTAACACTTCATTTACATTATGAGAGGAAGCTTAAGGCTACTACAGGTGAGCAAGAAGTCGCCATCCAGAAACGCCGTTGGCAAATTCATCAGAAGTAGCCTGCCCTAAATATCGTCAACTCATGATTTTTTTACTATAGTATTTATTTATACTATTGATTATTGGGAATGCAAAGCAAACTGGCATAGAAAAGTTTTTAATTCAGGATTATCAAAAACAGTTATTTAAATGTAACAACGGAAACAAAAATGTCAACATATTTATCTCAAGTTTGGCAGCTGCTGAGAAATTATGTTAGGGGTACAAGCTTACAAGAGATGCCAAAGGCCACATCCCTAGAAACTGAAGCAGTTTTACCTCTAGGAAAAAATATTAAAGAACCAGACAAAAGTGTTAGATTAGCTCAAGATAATTTGCAGGAATATTTATACTCTCCAAGACTGCAAAAAAGCTTAGAAAAATGGACAGTACCAAAGCACGGTTTGACTTCTCAGATGGACGATCGCACATTGGGCACTTTATCCACTGAGTTTTGCTTTAAAGTATGCGATCGCCAGATGCATGAAGAGATTTATGATTTATTGGGCAATGCTGCCCTGAAACCTGAGATAGTCAAGCAACTAATGGAATTGGTTGTGACTGGTCAAAAAATTCGTCCAGAATTGCTTTTTGGGCGGCTAGAAGATTTTTATCGTCGCTGGTGTCAGGGAGAATTTATCGATGGCACACCAGATGATAACCTGCCTCAGAAAACAAAGTTAAAGCTAGCGGCACAAAATATTGCGATCGGGTTGAGACAGGTAGACATATATACAGGGCTGAACGTACTGATTTTATTACTAGAGTTACACCGTTACGCCCAAGGGCAAGATGAACTCAAACAAAAAATCAAATTCTACCCATCTGCCCAACCGGACACAGACAATTTTTTCACATCCCAACTGCTACGGATTATCAATTATAGCGATGCCCTGGAAATTGGCAACTTTAGCAGTATAGTTGGACAATTCCTCAAAGGCGGCAACTTTAGGGGTGCTTACCTCGGCGATGCCAACCTTACCGGGGCAGACTTTAGCGGTGCCGACCTTAGCCTTGCTTATCTCGGCGATGCCAACTTAACTGGCGTAAACTTTAGCGGTGCCAACCTTAGCGGTGCCAACCTCGGCGATGCCAACCTCAGCGGTGCCAACCTCAGCGGTGCCAACCTCAGCGGTGCCGACCTCAGTAGCACCAACCTCAGTGGTGCTAACCTTAGCTGTGCCAATCTTAACAGCGCCGACCTCAACCGCGCCGACCTTAGCAATACCAACCTTAGCCGCGCCGACCTTAGCCGCGCCGACCTCAACCGCGCCGACCTTAGCAGCACTAACCTCAGCCATGCTGACCTAAATAACGCCATCCTTTTCGGTGCAAATCTGAGTGAAGCCAACCTTAATAGCGTCAGCCTTAGCCATGCCGACCTTTGCCGCGCCGACCTCAGTGGTGCTGATTTGAGTCACGCCATCCTCAACGGTACTAACCTGAGTGACACAATTCTTTTCAGTACCAACCTCAGCAATGCTATCCTGGTTGCCGCAGACCTCAGCTATGCCAAACTTAATGGTGCCAAACTTAACAATGCCAGACTTAACGGTGCAATGTTCTTAGGTGCCGACCTCAGCGGTGTAGACCTGAGTCGGGTGATTCTCAATGAAGCTGACCTTAGCGGCGTGATTCTCAACGACGCCGACCTCAGTGGTGCTGACCTCACCGACGCGATCCTGTTTGGCACAGACTTCAGCTATGCCAACCTTAACAGTGCTAACCTCAGTGGTAGTAACCTCAGTGGTGCTATTCTCAACGGTGCGGATCTCAGCCATAGCAACCTCAGTTATGCCATTCTGGGTGGTGCAGACCTTAGCGATGCCAATTTAGAAGAGATGATCTGGGGTAAAAAGCAGCAGTGGGAAGGTGTGCGGGGATTAGAGACAGCAGTTAATATACCAAAGGCGTTGAAGGAAGAACTGGGACTAAATTGAGATGAGCAAGATTTTATACTAAACTTTAAAGAGCCAATACATTTATCTATAGGTATGTATAAGTTTCTCGCCCCCACTAGAAAGCCCCTAGATGAATCCAGGGGCTTGGGTAATTTTGGTTGCGATCGCATAACAACAATAGGCGATCGCAATCTGCGGTAAATGCACTCTAAAATACTTAATTAATTACGGTGATTATTGCTGTAGTGAACCCTTGTACCAGCCCAAAGCAACTTCTCCCGTAGCGTCTGATAGTAGGAATTGTTCTCGCGCAAAATAATAAATTTAGCCCGACACTCTGCCATCCGCACATCAACACGGTGTCCAGGCCAAATTGAAGTTCCCAAAACCCCATCTGTCCACAGCTTAGTACTCAAATCGTAATCCCCCAAAGGCCAAATACTCACCACAGAACCAGGGGGTAAAACGAGAGGACGACTAGAAAGGCTCATTGCACAAATGGGAGTGATGGTAAGCGCCTCCATACCATCATGCATAATCGGTCCATTAGCAGAAACCGTATAACCAGTAGAACCTGTAGGAGTGGAAATAATCAACCCATCCCCGACGTATTGATCGACTACCTCACCATCGATTTCCATTTCCAGAATTGAGGTGATCATTCGGTCAGCGGAGGCGGGTTTGACACAGAATTCATTCAAAGCCAGGTAACGTTCGCTCACTGGTTCCAAATTAGATCCATGACCCTCATACACAGCAGCTTGTAACATCATCCGTCGTTGGATAGCATAGCGATCCTCAAACAGCCGATCCCAAACTTTCTCCGTATCCTGAAACTCTTCCACTGACTCAGTTAAAAACCCCAGATGGCCTCCTACATTCACTCCCAGAATTGGGATGCCAGCTGGGGCTAAATGTCTGGCACCAGTTAAAACAGTACCATCGCCACCGAGTACCAAAGCGAGATCGATTGGTTGAGCTGCTGAAGCCAAAAAGACTGGATAGGGGTTGTCTTTCGGCCCGCTAGGCCCCATCAACACATGGCACTCGCGGCTTTCTAGTTGTTTCGCACAGATTTCTGCCCATTGTTTACTCCGGGCATCCCGCGCTTTATAAGCAATGATTACCTGCTTGAGTTGCACGCACAATTACCACTTCAGGAGATTAAACTGCTCCATATCGACGGTATCGCGGTTGCGATAAATGGCCAGCACGATCGCTAAACCCACCGCCGCCTCGGCTGCGGCCACGGTAATCACAAATACTGTGAAAACCTGACCCTTAATTAATGTTGAGTCGAGGAAGTTGGAAAATGCCATTAAATTCAGATTAACAGCATTGAGCAGTAATTCAATTGACATCAGCACCCGCACAGCGTTGCGGCTAGTAATTAAACCGTAGATGCCAATGCAGAATAAAGCTGCTGCTAGTAATAAAAAGTACTGGAGTTGCATGAATCTGGGTATCCCTCCTGAAAAAATCTGGCTGTTTATCTGCGGCTCAGGTTGCAAATATTACTCTTTTGTTTCGCTAGTTGTTGATACTAGTTCTCTGGGGCGTTCTTGCAAAGTCAAAACAGTTTGCCCCAGTTTGGATGGTGTCAACAGGTCTGGCAAATACTCGCGGCGTGCCAAAATAATTGCTCCTACCATTGCTATCAGCAGCAAAATGGAAGCTAGTTCAAAAGGTAGTAAAAAGTCAGTGAAGAAATGTTCTCCAATTAAAACTATAGAACTTTCGCCACCTGCCACAGGAGCAGCTGAGTAAGCCCAAGGAGTAGCCAGCACCATCGTACTTAAAAGACCAAACAATCCTACACTGACTACACCCGTAAGTGCTTTCCGCACCCAAGAGTTGGGAAATGCTACAAAATTCTGCCGTTTGTTCACCAACATAATGGCAAACAAAATCAGTACGTTAACCGCCCCAACGTAAATTAGTATTTGTGCAGCCGCAACAAAATCAGCATTTAGCAACAGGTACATTCCCGCTATGCTGATAAACACACCCCCCAGCAAAAAGGCAGAATAGACGATGTTGGAGAACAGCACCACACCAATGGCTGCCCCAATCATCATCACGCCCAGTATGCCAAGTGATACTAACTGTACTCCTTCTGCTAGATTCACTGTTTTTTGTCCTTAGTCAATTGTCATTGGTCATTGGTCATTGGTCATTAGTCATTGGTCATTAGTTATTAGTCAAATAACAAAGGACAAATGACAATGGACAAATGACATTTATTTTTCTGTTTGTTCTACCAAGTCTTCTGGACGCGCACCTGCACGTGGCGCATCTGCGGGCAGTCCATGTGGTTCGAGGACGCCTTTGGGTAGGTAAACTAGTTCGCGCAGTGGTGTCACCATTGGGTCATCTGTTACTTTATACGGCAGACGACCTAGCGCTACGTTGTCATAGTTCAATTCATGGCGATCGTAAGTGGAAAGCTCATATTCTTCTGTCATCGATAGACAGTTAGTGGGGCAAAATTCCACACAATTACCGCAAAAGATACAAACTCCAAAGTCAATGCTGTAGTGGTTGAGTTTTTTCTTTTTGCTGGCTTTGTCGAATTCCCAATCTACTACAGGTAGGTTAATTGGACAAACGCGAACGCAAACTTCGCAAGCGATGCACTTATCAAATTCAAAATGAATCCTACCGCGAAACCGTTCGCCAGGAATTAGTTTTTCGTAAGGGTACTGTACAGTAATTGGACGCCGCCGCATGTGGTCGAAGGTAACAGAAAGACCCTGACCTATGTAACGCGCAGCTTGTACTGTTTCTTTGGCGTAATCGCCAACTTGTTTTAGGAACTTTAGCATTGTGCTTCACTCTCTCTTTTTAAGCCATCAGCGTTATTTGTCCCTTGTCCTTCGTCCTTGGTCTTTTGTCATTAGTCATTTGTGTATGCTAATGACTAATGACTAACCACCAAAAGCGAAGGGAAAGGCTAGTTTCAGGGCGGCCGTTAATAGAAGATTAACCAAACCAACTGGTAACAAAAACTTCCATCCTAAATCTAACAGTTGGTCAATCCTTACCCGTGGCACTGTCCAGCGCAACAGGATGGCGACAAACACTAGTAAATAAGCTTTGAACACAGTCATGGTGATACCCAAAGCCGCAGTTACTATCTGGAACACGGGATTTAATTCACTAACTCCCAGCCAACCAGCGATGAGGTTGAGGGGAATAGGAAAGTCCCAACCGCCCAGGTAGAGAATTGCTACTAGTAAGGAAGAAAGGATTAAGTTAACGTATGAACCCAGGTAGAACAGACCAAATTTCATGCCTGAGTATTCAGTCTGATAGCCTGCAACGATTTCTTCTTCCGCTTCAGGTAAGTCAAAGGGTAATCGTTCGCATTCAGCGAGGGCAGCTATCCAAAAGATCAGAAAACCAATTGGTTGTCGCCAAATGTTCCAGCCGAGAATGCCGTAGCCAGACTGCTGATTGACAATATCAACGGTGTCGAGGCTATTAGACATCATAGCGATCGCTAATACCGCCAGCGCCAAAGGAATTTCATAACTAATAGATTGCGCTGCTGCCCGCAACCCCCCTAAGAGGGAGTATTTGTTATTAGATGCGTAGCCAGCCATCAGCAAGCCAATGGGTTGAATGCTTGATAGGGCAATCCACAAGAATACGCCCATGCCCACATTGCTAATTACGATATTCTGTCCAAAGGGCACAATCAGGAACGACAGAAACACCGGAATTACAACAATAATGGGGCCGAGGGTAAATAGCCAGGGGTCAGACTTGGCTGGTACTATATCTTCTTTAAATACCAGCTTCAGACCATCCGCTACAGGCACCAGCAACCCAAAAGGCCCCTGGTATTCTGGCCCAATTCGCTGCTGTGCGGAGGCAGAAATTTTCCGTTCTAGCCAAGTAGCAACTAATACCCCCACTGTTGCCCCAATCAGCATCAGTATCATTGGCAGCGGCATCCAAATCGCTTTGGCTGTTCCTGCTGGTATACCTAAATCCCGGAGGGATTCAATAAAAGTTCCTTGGAGGTCAATTCCTGAATTCATGTTTGGTGCTCTTTAAGACATAGAGTCATGGTGAGTTACAACTATTAGTTAAATTAATACCTGTAAATCCACCCATTTTTAATTTTTGCTGTAATGACGCCCGATTGAAGATTTGTTGCCAATTCCCATGCCTAGTATATCGTTGGATGGTTTGACCACCCTGAAGCGAGATGAGAATTCTACTTATGGTTGGCATTAAGATTGGCTATTCAGAGAGCACAGGGACAAGGGGAGGCAGAGGAGGCAGGGGAGGCAGGGGAAGAAGTATTTATTGATTATTACCAATGCAATGCCCCATGCCCAATGCCCAATGCCCCATGCCCAATGCCCATTTACCGTTGCTCAATGGGAGTATAAGTAACTTCGTGCAGACCGTTGTAAACCTGGGTAGGACGGAAAATCCGGTTTTCTGCTAGTTGTTCTTTCCAATGGGCTAGCCAACCGGCAACGCGAGCGATCGCAAATATTGGTGTAAACAAGTCGGTAGGAATCCCCATCTTCCTATATACCAAACCAGAATAAAAGTCAATATTTGGATAAATCCCTTTGCTACCGAGTTTTTCCTCTACCACTCGTTCCATTTCTTGAGCAATGTCATAGAACTTGTCATGCCCAAACTTCTCAAACAATTGCTCTGCTAGTCCTTGTAAAATTATGGCTCGCGGGTCTTTCACTTTATACACACGATGTCCAAAGCCCATAATCTTAGATTTAGTTTCCAGACAATGCTCTATGTAAGGACGGACATTTTCCACAGAGCCAATTTTTTCCAACATCTGAATTACTTCTTCATTGGCTCCACCATGCAGAGGCCCGCCCAAAGTTCCCACAGCACTAGCAACTACAGCGTAAGGATCGGTTAAGGTGGAAGCTGTCACCCTGGCACTGAAAGTAGAAGCATTCATTGTATGCTCAACTTGAAGTATCAAGCAGATATCAAAAACTCGCGCCATCAGAGGATCGGGTTCTTTCTCATCAAGCATGTATAGAAAGTTGGCGGAGTAGTCTAAGTCATCACGGGGACGCACGGGATCGTTGCCTTTTCGCATCAGTTGGAACGCCGCCACCATTGTGGGAATGGTTGCTATCAGGCGCACTACTGAATCTCGAATGTAGACAGGATTATGTAAATCCCGAAGCGAATAAAACAAGCCTAAAGCCGCAGCGGAGGCTTGCAAGGCATCCATTGGGTGGCCGCTTTCTGGAAAGCATTTCATCATGTCCCGAATGCGGTACTTTATCCGCCGGTGGTAACGAACTTCATGCTCAAATGTTTCCAGTTCTTCTTTGCTTGGCAGTTTACCCCAGATTAAGAGATAAGCAGTTTCTAGGAATGTACTTTTTTCTGCTAATTCCTCAATCCTAATGCCACGATATTCTAGTATTCCCTTTTGCCCATCAACATAGCTGATACTTGATTGAGCGGCGGGAATGCCTTCTAGACCAGGCTTGTATTCGCACACCATCATGGCAACACCATTTGCTTTTTGAAATATCTGCTGGAGGTAACATTACCAGAAATTTATTGTCGCCATAACAGTAGCCGTTCTAACAACAATCGAAAATGTTGAAAAACTGTTACAGCAGGTACTTGGGTGGTGTCAACCAAAACATCTGACTCCGACCCAGAGGAGAACCTGTTTCTGGTAGTTTTATCCCAATCATACCTGCTTTTTTCAAGACAAAACTTTCTTTGACTTCTCCCCACAGGAGAATTTCTGCCCAATTGGTTAAATCAGGTTCGTGTCCAACCAGCGCCAGTTGTGTATTTTGGGAATAATTTCTTGGCTCTAACCACTCTTTTAGCCAACTAGAAATTTGACCGTCGTGGGCGAGGTGGCTAGATTCCTCTAACTGGGAGCTTAGTTTTTCTGCTATGAGGATTTCAGCCGTTTGGCGCGCCCGCACTAAGGGACTGGTGAGAATTAAATCAAAGTTTAAACCTAATTTAACAAGTTTCTGGGCAACTTTCTCAGTTTTTTGCCTTCCTTCTTTGGTTAGGTTGCGCTCCTCATCTTTGATGCCTAATCCCTTGTCTTCGGCGATGCCATGACGAATTAAGTATAGTTCCATACTTTGTATTGTGAGCGATTCAGTTAGGCTGCTCTTAGGCTAATGTTAGAACGCTATCCACCACTTAGCAATCTGTCATACTCTGGATGCGATCCAATCCAAAACCATACAAAATTTTCATCTTCTTTTACAGCAAGCGCCCGATAATATATACCAATACGCACTGACCAAAACTGACCGACTTTTTTGAAATGCAATGATGGATACTTAGGATCTTCCCGAAGCAACTCATAACATCGGTCAGCAAGCTGTTGGATATCAATTGGTAACTGGCGATAGTAATACCAAAAATCAGGGGTTGCTCGATGTTTCACAGATCGGTGCAACGCCCTTCTCGGAGATGTTTGAGTGCTTTTTTTGCCAATGCATCTAACCGACCAGCAGCGACATCTTCTTCAATCTGTTTATCCCAGGATGCTGCATCGAATTCTGCAAACCAGGTACGAAATGCGGCGAGATCCTCTGGTGAAAGTAGACTAACAGCGAATTCGACGTTTATAACCTCTTCGTCGTTTACGTTTAATTCTTTCTTTAGTTTCTCATTTATTATTAATTCTTGCGCTAAAAGAAGGCTTGTCTGATTGATTAAATTTCTCCTTAATTCTTCTCGTTTATCCAAGGATGCTGCATCGAATTCTGCAAACCAGGCACGAAAAGCAGCTAGCTCCTCTGATGAAAGTTGACTAATAGCGAGTTCGACTGTCCATTTTCCTGATAATTCACGAACCAAATTGTCAAAATTATGTACAACTGGCAAATTTAGGTTTTCAATATATCCGTGAGCAAGCCGATTCCAAACTTCAAAACAAGCTTGAGCAAGCTCGAATTGAGAGATTGATAACTCTCCCAAAGAGTACAGATGTCTTAGTAATCCTATAACTGGGAAACGTTCAATAGGAATTGAAACATCGACTGCTCGCTTTCTTAAAGCCCCCTCAAATATACTCCACATCAAAAGAAAAGCAGGCTCAATTTCATCATTTTCAATAAGCTTATGTGCTTGGATAAGCCGATGGGTTAGCTCTCGCCATGAAGGAAATTGTTCGGATGTTCCAGGTAATGACTTAGCTTCTATGTCTTCAAGTGTTAGCAATAAAAAACGCCAGCCTGGATGTTTACTCACTTCCTCTGCTAAAGCCTGTAAACGATCAACTGACATTCGGCTGAGGCTGGTTTTTACTTCAATTACCAAACCTGAGTCGTCTTTAATAGCAATCATATCTGGCTGGTAGTTACCCAACTCGAATGGTAATTCATCTGTTTTAGGTTCAATGGAAACACGAAATCCTTGGCTTTCGTACTTCTCTGCCAAAGATTTTACTTTTTCATCATATAGAGTTTTAGTATTGTTAATCATAAGTATTTTTCCAGGGGTTGAGATTCACTCACTTTTACATAAACACACTCTTTACCTGTGATTACAGCACGCTGTAATAATGAAGGTAGATTTCTAATATCAATCGGGTCAGATATAAATCTACGATGACTATCTACATCTGATACTAAATTATCATCTTCAAAAACTAAGTTTACAAGTGCATCCTGAATTGGCTTGATAATGTTATCAGTGTCAGCCGGGAACTCATCACAAAGGTAAACTAGCGTTAGTTGTAGATCACCTTGTTTAATGACGCTGCGATCTTTCCAAAGTTTTTGAGCTTCAACGCGTACAAAATTTTTCCATGCCTGAAGGTTTTCTTTTTTCTTTGTCTGTAACGAAACAGGTCGTCTGGGAATGAGAAATTCAAAAGGTATTATTCGCATCCCAAGTGCATATCTTTATAATTAGTTAACAAAGTTACAGCAATTTTCACAGATGATTACTCATCATATTGAACATATCTACATTTATACAAAAATTCTACATGGTTATTTGTCAGCGTTAGGATAAAAGTCTAAGTCTAAAATCTCATCGACAGAAAAGGGACAAGCGATCGCAAAATTATCTTCTGATAAACCAGTTTCCACCATTGCCTCTCGCCGCGCTCTTTGATAAATAGTATTAATCCACTCGGCATCATTTAAAAAACGCTGCAAGCTAGGACTTTCTTGCAGTAATTCATCTATATTTAGTCGCTCACGGGTAATGGTCACTTGCCAACTGCGACTGCGGCGTTCAGGTTGATACTTCCACTTCAGCAAATGTGATAACACCAACCGCAACGTACTTTGCAACGCCCGTTGTTGACTTTTACCCAAGTCCACCACTTCCTCAATTAAGTGTTCTAAATCCAGCGTGTCCCACTGGTGCGATCGCAAAAGCTCTGCTGTCCGCTCTACCCACGCACAAAAATCTTGTTCATACAGAGTTTGTAACATTTGCAGTTCTATAGACTTCATGGCGCTCCTTGTTCGTAAATAAAATAGGTAGGCGCGAGTTAATTTTATTTGTGCCTACCTACTTAACATTAAGCACGAACTACATCCTCAATCAGTTCAGCGTCTGTGAAAAGACCAAAATTCCCGACTTTTTAGAAAAGTCGGGAAATATGTTTATCACGAATGATTTACAGATACTATCTAACCAAACCCTTTCACTGCTGCATGAGTTAGGAGTTTTCCCCATCTCCTTTTCTCCCTACTCCGACTGGATCGGGTTGTCTCTAGGATTAACTAACCTCAACAGTTTTTGCTTAATTTGAGCATCGAATACTTCCCATTTCATTTTCGCATAAGCGGAATTTTCGTTGCTGCCAGATAAGAAGCCCATTGGAATTTCAAAGCCGCCTGCGCTTGTCCTTCCACCGCCGAAAAAGCGCCCTGTGCTATCTTGCCCAAAAGCTTCTTTGATGAATTCATCAGGGTCAAGGGTAAGTTTGCTAGTTCTCAGGGAGCCGATGACTATTTCCAGTTCTTCGTCTTCATCGTGAACAATGCCGTAAACTACGGCGGTGTGGACGTTTTCTTCGGTAACGAGAAAATCAGCCGCTTGGGGGATGGCGTCACGGTCTTCGTAGCGTAAGTAGCCAACACCAGCAATGGAAAAGTTATTTTGGACGATGCGGTTTTTCAGCGATCGCTCGATCACATCCATTACCCGCTTGGAACGGTTCGCCTGTAAAATGGCATTTAGCAGTTGAGCGTCATAAAATCGGCTTAAATACGCCGCTGCCATAAAATCTTCTTCTTGGGCTTGCATTAACCGATCTGTATCCGATCGCAAGCCATGCATCAAAGCAGTAGCGCATTTGACGTGTTGATTTATGCTGCTATCTAATGCTAATAATCCTGTTTGGAGGTATTGAGTAAAAATTGTTGCCGTCGCTCTTACGTAAGGACGGATATCTTCAAACTCTGATTGCAGATCGCCTTGGATGCTGTGATGGTCGACTAGTACCACTAAAGGAATTCCAGCCTGCTGCACTGCTGACAGTAGCTGTGAAGTGGTTCCCTGGTTGTCAATTAATACAAAACCTTGATAAGATGACAAATCTTTAGTTTTCAAGGTCTGCGTTGTCCAGCGTTGGATAGGTAAATTAGTCAGTCTTACCAAGGCAATATTTTCTTGATGGCTCAATGCACCAGCATAAATGATTTCACATTTGATATCATATTGCTGGGCAATTAACTGATAAGCCCAAGCGCAGGAAAGGGCATCAGGGTCAGGAAAATCTTGCAGAATTACCAGTTGGCGATCGTGTCGGTGTGCCAAAAGGGTTCTTTGCAGTTCTTCTGACTTTTGTTGTGCCAGAGAGTTACCACGGTTACTGAGATATATAGCTCCATCACCTACCGATGGCGGTAATGACGGACTCTTAAATGCAACTTCCACTGGCGCTTTCTCGATTTCAGGTTCCTCTGGGTTTGGCTCTGTGGTCAATGACAAACTTTCAAACTGAGTAACGGGAGAATTAAAGTACATAGGGAACTTTTTTTAAAGTGTGAGGCTCCTTTAATTCAGAAATACTTACGAGCAGCAATTCACTGAATTTAGCCACATTAATTACGATCTTCGCAAAAATATCAAGACATTGCACTATACATCTAAGTATATTTCTTGTCAGTAACACCGCTCAACATCAACTAACTTCCACTAAAGGGCATACAGCAAGGAAGTTTAGGATATCAGGCTGTATCTGGCAGCATAAATATGTTTTAGAAGTTTTGTTCTCTTTCGTAAATTCAATCAGGGAGATTTTTATCTAACTTAGGGTATACTTCCTATCTTATCCTTTAGAATTAGTCCTTGATATTTGAAATATTCTTATGCTTAATATTCTCATTATTGTGACTATTGAGCAATTAACAATTATTTTTGATGAATAACGTCTGTTTTGTATCCCCTTTTAAAATTCTGCTTCTGCAAATTTAGAGTAAAGTCCAATGGAAAAGGGCAAAAGACAGGGGGAGTAAAGAGCAAAAGGGAAACTCTATATACATACAACAAAATACATACAACAAATTTCAAAGCTTGATAGTTGATGCAATCATCTTTGTTGCAAGCCTATAGCTACCAATTTTTTAAAACTCCAATAACTTTAGTTATTGGTTATCTACTAAAGAAAGAGGGTATTTCTCCTTTTTTCTTTGCTCCTCTGTTTTTTGCTCAAAGACCTATAACATACTTTTGCCACTCTGTATGCAGTCCACTCTTAAGATGTTTGCTGACCTCGAAATAGAGACTGCTATAAGGTTGGCGCGGGGGATGACGCAAAGGCATGTGAGCTTCGTGGGGAGTCCGACTGCCTTTTTTGACATTGCAACGGACACAAGCGGTAACAATATTCTCCCAAGTATCGCCTCCGCCGCGCGATCGCGGTATTACATGGTCTAGTGTCAACTCATCCCCTGTGTAACCACAGTATTGACAAGCATGACCATCACGGTGCAATATATTTCGGCGAGTTAAAGGGATTTCTTTATAAGGAACGCGTACATAATGACGCAACCGGATCACGGTCGGCAACGGGAAATCCGTGTACAGAAATTTACCGTTGTGTTCCACGCGTTCTGCTTTGCCCTTGATTAAAAGAACTACAGCACGACGCCAACTCGTTATATTGAGAGGTTCGTAAGAGGCGTTTAAGACTAAAACCTTCCCCATTATTTGCGCTCAGGGTATGAGTTTTACAATATATTAACACAAATACACCCTGCTAGGGAGATGAGAAGAAATTATACTTTCGGAAGAATTTGAAAATTAAGTTATGAGTAAAGGGTCAAGAGTTAGGAGTGAAGAGTGAGGAGTTAGGAGTTGAAAAGTCAAATTTATTACTTCATCAAAATTATTACTTAGACTGACGCAATCGCGCAGCGTCTCGTAGACAAGAACAAAGTGAAAAGTTGAGCCGTAAGATTTACTTCTAACTCATAACTCATAACTTTTACTTTAGCGCCGTAACATCTTGTATCAGTTCCAATCTGAAGGTTAAACTTCCTATTTAATCTGATCTCGCTTTTAGGAGCGTGTATAGATAGATAACTTGAAAGTTTAGCCGTGGCGGGATAGGAGTCAGTACAAATGTTAAGTCGCAAACAAATCCCTGGTATAGTTCCTAATCAGCAGTGCGATACCTACGCATGGTTTTCGCAACGAGCTTGGGTAGAAATTGATTTAGAGGCGTTGTCATACAATGTAAAGCAACTGGTGCAGTTTTTATCGCCGCGTACCCAGTTAATGGCAGTAGTAAAAGCTGATGCCTATGGACATGGAGCAGTAACAGTTGCCCAAATTGCCATCCAATCGGGAGCTAGTTGCCTGGGAGTGGCTACAGTTCCAGAAGCTATTCAATTGCGAGAAGGCGGGATTCAAGCGCCCATTTTGATTTTAGGGGCAACTCATACACTAGAGCAGATTCATGCGATCGCCCAATGGAAACTTCAGCCTACACTCTGTAGCCCTAAACAAGCTTTAGTATTTTCTGATACCTTAGAATCGATGAATCATGGTTCTCCAGTGCCCGTACATATTAAATTAGACACGGGAATGTCTAGATTGGGGACTGATTGGCGGCAAGCTGGCGAATTTGTGCAATTAGTGCAGCGATTACCACATCTTGATATTGCCAGCATTTATTCTCATTTAGCGACAGCAGACGATCCCGATACCACGGCAATGGAAGAACAGCATAAACGATTTGAGGATGCGATCGCTCAAATCAAAGCAATGGGAATTGAACCGCCTTGCTTGCACTTGGCAAACTCAGCCGCCGCACTTACAAATCCAGCATTGCACTACGACATGGTGCGTGTAGGTTTAGCTGTTTACGGACTCTATCCAGCACCGCATTTACAAAATGCGATCGATCTCAAGCCTGTTTTGCAACTTAAGGCAAGAGTTACCCAAGTTAAAACAATTGCCGCAGGAACAGCTGTTAGCTATGGTCATAAATTTATTGCCCCGCGCGAACTTCGCCTTGCTGTTGTGGGAATTGGCTATGCTGACGGTGTTCCTCGCAGTCTTTCCAACAAAATGCAGGTGTTAATTCGCGGTCAGCGCGTGTCACAAATTGGGACAATTACAATGGATCAGTTAATGCTGGATGTAAGTGCCATACCCAATATCCAAGAAGGAGAAGTAGTCACCTTATTAGGAGAACAGGGAAAAGAACAAATTTCAGCGGATGACTGGGCAAAACAATTAAACACTATTTCTTGGGAAATTCTCTGTGGATTCAAGCATCGTCTGCCTCGTGTTGCAGTTATGTAATTGGGCATGGGGCATGGGGCATGGGGCATTGTTATTCTTTTTCAGCTTGCCAGTCCCCATTCCCTATTCCCAAAAATAATTTCTTATGGTATGATAATAAACTGATGCGGATGTGGCGGAATTGGCAGACGCGCTAGATTTAGGTTCTAGTTCCGAAAGGAGTGAAGGTTCAAGTCCTTTCATCCGCACTTTTGATAAATTAAATTGCCTTATCTAGGCTGGTACTTATACTTGAGTTAAAAGTTCAAGAATAGTTACCAGCCTATTTAAATATCCCTTAAATAAAAATATGTTTCGCCAGCATAGCTTCAAATACAAGAAGATATTTGAAAATTTGTTTGTGGTAAAATGCGCCTGTGAACAAGACAGGGAAAGACTTTTAACTTAATAAGTCTGTTCTCCAAATGATAGTAAATGTGTAAAAGTGCATAAGTCCTAGTGGATTTAATAACCTACAATTTTCGTAGGTAGGATGTGTTAGGGACATAACGTACCATTCTGAGAACTTTCAGTACCTATTCTCGGCGGTAAAACACTCTGCAAAAAATAAGTTTTGCATTCTGTTTGATCTAAATTATTAAATACAAATAATAAAAAATACATTTATTGCTTTCAATAAATAAGTGTTATTACTGTGGTCAATTTGAAGTTACTCGATGCAAAGTAGCTTCATTCAGTCCTTACTTGTTTAAAAAATAAATTTTAAATAAGTGTAAATACAGAAGCTCAAAGAGATCGCCATTAATAAAATCAGTATTATTCCTGTGGTCAGATTGGGGTTACTCAATGGAAAGTGGCTTCATCTAGTCTTGACATTTTTATGTCTTATTTCTCGAAAGATGTTGATAAATCTCAGTAACACTAAGTAGATTAATCACAATTTACGAATTTACTAAGATTTGCTCATCTGAAAATAACGCTACTCTCGTTGAGTTTCACCACAAACCTAGATGTAAACTGATGTACTTTAAAATGCAAAAGTTTAATGCTTTTTACTTGATTTTGATTGTGGAATAACTTTACACGAATTTAGCTTACACGTATCGAATTTTAGCTGAAGTAAAAGCAAAATGAGCACAACTCCTATAGGTAGCTACAGGTTGTTCCAGAAACTACATCCGCTATCTCTGTTGGCACAATTAACAAGTCGGCGTGCTACGGGTTGCTTAAGCGTATTTACCGGGATAGTTTCTTGGTCAATCTATCTAGAGGACGGTAAACTTACTTATGCCTCCTATTCAGATAAACTATTTGAGCGCCTTGACAGTCACTTACGGCGTTTGAGTCAGCAAATTCCTGCTCTCAACAGTGCCACTCGCGTACAGATGCGGCTGATGTTTGAGACGAAAAATGAACATCAATCAATACCAAATGCGGATTACCAAGCTATTTGTTGGTTAGTCAATCAGGACTATATTACCTCTGTGCAAGCAGGAAGCCTGATAGACGAATTGGCAAAAGAAGTAATGGAATCATTTCTGTGTTTAAAAGAAGGTAGCTATGAATTCAGTCCAGAAAGCTCTTTGGATGAACTACCAAAGTTCTGTCACCTGGATTTAAGGTTGCTTGTTGAACACTGCCAAAAACAGTTACGAAATCGGCAAAATATTCAGTCATCAATTCCGGCTGGTGGGAGTTCGCAAGTTTTTTCTACAACACAATCGTCTCAAGTTCAGCCACATCTGCAAATCAAGATCGGGCAAAATTTGCCAATACCAATCAATTTTGATATTCCTGAGAATCAGACAATTACTCAGCCACCTATTGGCAAAAAACTATATACAATTGCCTGCATTGATGATAGCCAAACTGTTTTGAATTCTATCAAACACTTTTTAGATGAAAACACATTTTCAGTTGTAACGATCAACGATCCGGTAAAAGCTTTAATGCAAATTCTACGGAGTAAGCCCGATCTGATTTTGCTAGATGTTGAAATGCCAAGTTTGGATGGCTATGAGCTATGTTCCTTATTACGTAAACATTCAGCTTTTAAAAATACACCGATCGTTATGGTGACTGGTAGAACAGGATTTATCGACAGGGCAAAAGCTAAAATGGTCAGATCGTCAGGATATTTGACTAAGCCTTTTACACAATCCGAATTGCTAAAAATGGTTTTTAAGCATCTTGGTTGATTGAAATAAGGCAAATAAAAATAACAAAATATGTTTAATTGATTTTTTTAGGAGATTTGATAGTGAGCCTGACTTTGCTTGGCACAATTTTGATTGTAGAAGATTCTCCCAGCGAATTGGAATTAATGAGCCATTATCTTAAAGAGAGTGGTTATAACGTAATTAAAGCAAGTGGTGCAAAAGAGGGTTTAGAAAAAGCTGTGTTAGAAAAACCAGATGCGATCGTTACTGATGTAGTAATGCCAGAAATGAGTGGATTTGAATTGTGTCGTTCTCTGAGAAGAAATCCAATTACTGCAAAAGTACCGATTGTGGTTTGTAGTTCCAAAAATCAAGAAATTGATCGTTTGTGGGCGATGAGACAAGGTGCAGATGCCTATATAACTAAACCTTACACCCGCGAACATCTCCTACGTACTATTAAATCAGTGGTAATTTTAATCAATGACTAGTACAAACATTATTCTTTCTTCAAAACCAACGCCAAATAATTTAGCAGATAGTTATCTGAAATTTCAGCTAAATCAACAAACAACTGCTGTTTTATCAATGAAGCATACGCAAGAAGCAATTCTTGTCCCTGTTGAATCTATTACGTCAATACCGAATATGCCATCCTGCATATTAGGATTAATGAATTGGCGGAGTCGGATAATTTGGGTAGTTGATTTACCAAGAATGCTCAATTTAGAATCCCTAGATTATCGACTGCGACAATACAATGCGATCGTTATCCAAGTGGAATCATTGGTGTTGGGATTAGTTGTACAAGAAATAAAAGGTACAACCAAGTTCATAGTTGATGATATTCATTCTCCTATCGGACAAGTGACATCCAGTTTAGTTCCTTATTTATGTGGGTGCGTTGTGCAACAGGAAGAAATATTACTGGTATTAGATGCACAGGCGATTGTACAATCTTCTATTCTCCGCAGTGATTAGGTTTTACTACTAAAAACAGCTTTTTAGTGTTCTTATTCACATACTTAGGAGAACTACTTTTATGTTTAATAAAACTAACACGAATCAAGGTAATAGCGCTCAAAATCGAGCATCGCTGATTTCATCTCAAAAAGCCATTGGAACTGTAGTAAAGCTACCAACTAAGCTGACTACTGAAAGTGCTAATAATTCTTCTTGGAATCAGGGGATTGCCTATTTTACTAGGCTGGGATTGGTTAAGAAAGCGACTATTTTAGCGATCGCAATTGGTACAATACCAGTTTTGGGCATCGGTGCGATCGCTTTTGGTTTGGCCAACAAATCCATTACTAAGCAAATTACCCAATCTCAACAAGCCGAAGCCACTGGCTTGAGTGATAAAGTTAACCGCTTCATGCTGGGACGCTACGGTGATATTCAAGTAATATCAAACTTACTATTTTTGACAAATTCTCAAGCTAGTATTAGTACTCAAGAAAAGCAAGCAGTTTTAGATCGGGTTGTCGAAGCCTACAAAGCTTATGACAGTATTGCTGTTTTCGATCGCCAAGGTAACTTGATTGTCCAGTCTACAGGCGAACCCCTGGAAAATCAAAAAGACCGCACCTTTTTTCAAGACGCTTTACAAAAAGATACTCCTGTCATCAGCAAACCGGAAGCAGCAAATACTGGTGTTGTGAGTATTTATCTAGCCGCACCTGTGAAAGAGACAAGAACGGGTCAAACTATTGGCGTGGTACAAGCACGTATGCCCGTAAAATCTTTAGAGGAAGTTACCAAAAACTACGCAGCCAACGGACAACAATACTATTTGCTTGATGCTGCGGGAACAGTTTTCTTGAGTCCCCAAAAGGAATTATTGGGGAAAGAGGCCAAGGCAGAGTATTCTAATTTACCTAAACTGTTAGCAGCTAGAAAGGTAAATAGTTTTATAGAAGTTCCGAAAACTCAGAAAAAACAAGAACTAGTCAGTTATGTACCAGCTAGTACCTTAGATGGCTTACCCGATCTAAATTGGCAGGTACTTTTAGCTACAGATACTGCAACTGTATTTGAGCCGCAAAGACAATTGTTGTGGACTATAGCCATCGGTACAGCAGTGACAGCACTGATTGTGGGTGCGATCGCATCTCGATTAGCTAAACTGACTACACTACCAATTCTTAATGCAACTGCGGCATTAGCAAAGTTAGGTCAAGGTAAATTTAATACCCGTCTGGAAATTGAAAGAGAAGACGAATTAGGGGTATTGAGTGCAAATATCAATCTGATGGCCGAACAATTGCAGGTCTTAGTTAAAGAACAGCAGCAGGAACTAGACGTTGAAGGGACAAAATTACTAGCAGATATTACCCTACGGATTCGGAAAGTTCTCAAAACTGAAGATATTTATCACGCAGCAGTCAAAGAAGTTCAGCAAATCCTCAAAACAGACCGGGTAATCATTTATAGTCTGAATCCAGGTACTTTGACTGGTGTCGTCGTTGCGGAATCGGGAACTGGTAATTGGCCCAAAATGCTGGGAGTACAAATTGACGACCCTTATTTTAAGGAACATTATCTAGAAAGCGATCGCGACACAGACGTGCAAGCAGTTGCCGATATTCATCAAGACCAAAGCCTGAAAAATGCCGACAGTTACATCCAACTGTTGGAAAAATTTGCTGTCAAAAGTCATTTAATTGTACCGATTCTTGCCCAAGAAAAACTTTTAGGCTTATTAATTGCTCATCATTGCGAAACTCCTCGTGTTTGGCAACAGCCGGAAATTGACTTGTTTCAACAGATAGCAACTCAAGTCGGCTATGCTTTAGAACAAGCTAAGTTATTAGAAGAGATAGAAAAAGTCAGAAATGTAACTATAAGTGGGTCAGACGAAACACTGCAACAACAACTTTTACAACTACTCAACGACGTAGAAGGTGCAGCCAGAGGCGATTTAACAGTGCGTGCAGACGTAACTGCTGGGGAAATCGGTACTGTTGCCGACTTCTTCAACTCCATTGTGGAAAGCCTCCGAGATATTGTTACCCAAGTTAAACAAGCTGCCATCCATGTAAATAGTGCCATTGGCTCTAACGAAGGAGCCATCCGCCACCTAGCAGAAGAAGCGCTAACCCAAGCTGCCGAAATCAACCGCACCCTTGATGCTGTTGACCACATGACCCAATCTATGAAAGCCGTAGCCGAAAGTGCCGAAAAAACTGCCTTCATTGCTAACCATGCTGCTCACACCGCTACCAAGAGTGGACACGCAATGGATTTGACAGTACAAAACATCCTCTCTTTGCGGGAAACTGTGGGTGAAACTGCCAAGAAAGTGAAACGTTTGGGAGAGTCTTCGCAACAAATTTCTCGCGTGGTTTCCTTGATTAACCAAATTGCGATTCAAACCAACTTGCTTGCCATTAACGCCGGTATTGAAGCAGCGCGTGCGGGTGAAGAAGGTCAAGGTTTTGCCGTAGTGGCTGAAGAAGTCGGCGAACTAGCAGTTAGGAGTGCCGCCGCAACCCAAGAAATCGAACAAATTGTTGAAAATATCCAACGAGAAACCAGTGAAGTAGTGCAAGCAATGGAAATAGGCACTACCCAAGTGGTAGAAGGTACTCGAATTGTGGAGGAAGCTAAACAAAGTCTGAGTGAAATTTTGGATGTATCTTCTCAAATTGACTCCTTAGTGCAGTCGATTTCTACCGCGACTGCATCTCAGGTTGAAACATCCCAAAGTGTTAGCCAATTGATGAAAGATATCGCTGCTATATCACAACGTAGCAGCGATTCTTCTCGCCAAGTTTCTGAATCTCTGCAACAAACTGTGGATATTTCCCAACAGTTGCAAGAGACTGTCGAGGCTTTCAAAGTTAGTTAAGTTTGTCATTTGTCATTTGTTATTTGTTATTTGTCATTTGTCATTTGTCATTTGTCCTTTGTCCTTTGTCCTTTTACCAATGACTAATGACTAATAACTTTTGTTATTTGTCCGTTGTCATTTGTCCTTTGTCATTTTACCAATGACTAATGACTAATGACTAATGACCAATGACCAATGACCAATGACTAATGACCAATGACTAATGACCAATGACCAATGACTAAGGACAAAAACCATGCTACAAGACAAAGAACTAGAAATCCAGATGCAGTTTCTAGAAGAAGCAACAGATTACTTAAATACCTTAGAAGGGGTATTGCTGGAAATCGATACTAGTAACCGCATCGATTTGGATAAAATCAATGCTGCACTCCGGGCCACTCATTCTATTAAAGGTGGTGCGGGAATGATGGGATTTAAATCGCTAAGTGATTTATCTCACCGTCTGGAAGATTCTTTTAAAGTTTTAAAAACTAAAAAAAATTCTTTAGAAATCGATACTCAGTTGCAAAGTTTATTGCTATCTGGAGTTGACTGGCTGCGTCAAATTGTAGAATTGCTTGCAGAAGGGAATGTTGTCGAAGATCAGTGGTTAGCAACTTTTTGTTATCCCATCTTCGATGAGTTGCACGATCGCTTGGGCGACCCCACCCCAGAAGATGCCTCAACTATGCTATCCCCAGAGGACGGGCAAGACGTTATTCCTTTGCTATTTGCCACAGAAGTAGAAGAGTGTTTGCAACGTCTAGAATCTATATTGGCAGATAGCGAACAAGCCGGATTGCATGAAAATATTGCGATCCTGGCAGCTGAATTAGGCGGTTTGGGAGAAATGCTTCAGTTGCAAGCTTTTAGCAAGCTTTGTGAGTCGGTAACGCAGCATTTGGAAACTGTTAATAGAGAACGCATTCCCGAAGTTGCCCAGTTAGCATTGCAAGCATGGCGGCGATCGCAAGCTTTGGTGCTGACAAATCAGCTAGATAACTTACCTACAGCTATTGACTTGAGTAGTTTGCAATCCCAGCCACTATTACCAGCAGAAGTGATACCACAGCTTCTCCCCACAGATGTCATCGACACAGAAGTAGCGTCAACAGCTGTTTGGCAAGCAGAGATAACTCCAGAAACTTGGGTGAAAGATGAAGCGATCGCAGCCAATTTTACATTTGTAGATGCAGAATTTGCTGATGATGTAAATGCTGTCAATGTACCTGAACACAATACAATATTTGCTAAAGAAGAGAATCCCCCAGATGGCAAATTTAGCGAAGGTAAAGGAGAGCCAGTTGCCGTTGCTAAAGAACGAGAAACTCATGAAAATAGCGTCCGAGTTCCTAGCAAACAGTTAGAGCAAATTAATGATTTATTTGGCGAACTGATTGTTCAACGAAATGGCTTAAACTCACAACTAGAAAGATTACGCAAACTCGTTCGGAACCTCAACCAGCGAGTTCAAATTCTCGACCGCGAAAACCAGGAATTACGCATAGTCTCCGATAAGATTTCCACTCAAGCTACCATGTTTAATGGGGCGCAGATACAAGCTGAAAATGGCCACCAATTAGAAGGTACAAACACAGAATTTGATGCTTTAGAAATGGATCGCTATAACGAATTAAACCTGCGATCGCAGGAAGTTATGGAAACCATTGTTCAGGTACAAGAAGTCACAACAGATGTGCAACTCAGTGTAGATGATACAGACCATATTGCTCGTAAACTAAACAAAACATCGAAACAGTTACAAACAAAGCTAAATCACATCCGAATGCGACCGCTGTCTGATTTAATCGAACGTTTTCCGAGAGCTTTACGCGATTTAAATGTCGAGTATGGCAAAAATGTTCAGTTAAAAATCGAAGGTGGCAACACTTTAATTGAACGCAGCATTTTAGAAGCTTTAAACGAACCTTTAATGCACCTATTAAGGAACGCTTTCGATCATGGTATTGAAGACTCTGCCACGCGTCGCCTTTTAGGAAAACCAGAACAAGGATTAATTGAAATTACAGCTACTCATCGCAGTAATCGCACCATCATCACCATCCGTGATGATGGTTGGGGCATTTCTCTAGAGAAAATTCGCACCCGCGCCCTAACTATGGGATTGGATGCTTCTTTACTCGCTAATGCTAGTGATGAAGAACTATTATCACTAATTTTTGAACCAGGTTTTACCACCTCCGAGCAAGTTACAGCATTATCTGGCCGCGGTGTCGGTATGGATGTG
Organism: Nostoc sp. DedQUE05; assembly: GCF_034530955.1. Taxonomy (NCBI): domain Bacteria; kingdom Bacillati; phylum Cyanobacteriota; class Cyanophyceae; order Nostocales; family Nostocaceae; genus Nostoc; species Nostoc sp. DedQUE05. The sequence goes on from NZ_JAVRCB010000018.1 coordinate 30,844, forward strand.
GTTCGCAACAACCTCAAACTAATTCGAGGAGATGTGAAAGTTGATACAGAACCAGGAGTTGGTACTACCTTCACTTTATCAGTACCGTTTACACTTTCCGTTGCGCGAGTTTTGCTGGTAGAAATCAACAAAATTCTATTAGCATTTCCCACAGATGTCATTTCAGAAATATCTTTACTCCAAGACGAGCGAGTTTTTGAAATGGCTGGTAGCGAAGTTTTAAATTGGCAAGGAACCATGCTGCCACTGATTCGCTTAACTCGTTATTTAGAGTTTAATTGCCTACGCTACGATAGCGCAGAGTTAGAAATTCCGGCAGCCATTAGTACTAACAGTGTGTTAGTAGTCAAAGGTAATAATCAGCCAGTCGCAATCCAAATAGATCGTTGCTGGGGCGAACAAGAAGTTGCAATTCGCCAAGTTGAAGGAAATATACCCTTACCTGAAGGCTTCAGCAATTGTACAATTCTCGGTGATGGTCGAGTAGTACCATTAGTTAATGTTAATGAGTTGCTGTATTGGATTGCTACAAATAAAAAGACACCGAGAGGAACTCAATTACCATCAGCAAGGTTAAAAACACCGTTCCTGATATTTGATGAAGAGAAAATATCAGCAGCATCTATTAAGCAGAAAGGCACAATTTTAATCGTAGATGATTCGATTAATGTCCGCCGCTTTTTAGCTCTGACTCTTGAAAAAGGAGGGTATCAAGTAGAACAAGCTAAAGATGGTCAAGATGCCTTAGAAAAACTCCATAGTGGATTAAAAGTGGAGGCAGTAATTTGCGATATTGAAATGCCTCGCCTTGATGGTTATGGCTTTTTAGGTAAGGTAAATTCAGACGTGGATACAAAAAATATTCCAGTGGCAATGCTGACTTCTCGTAGCAGCAATAAACATCGGCAACTAGCTATACAATTGGGGGCGCGGGCTTACTTTTCTAAACCTTATAACGAGCAAGAGTTATTGCAAACGCTGGAGGAAATAATTCATTCGGTTGCAGAACAGGCAGCTTCTAATTAAAAATTGTTAATTCATAATTAGGTTTTAGATATTTTCTTAGGTGCGTTATGCCAAAGGTTAACGCACCATTGATTTTAACTTCTACTGCCTTAGGGATCAATACGCTGATTTGTTGGGTTTGACTTCTTTAGGGGACGCTGTTCGCGTTCGTTCAACCCAAACTACAACTATCCTTTAACTAGATTTATCAGCCTCTCAACTCTGTTATCCAATTCTTGTTTGTACACCAATTCTTCTATCCACTGTTGGGGAATGTTTTGGTATCCAAAACGCGCTCCTAACAATGCTCCTGCTACGGCAGCATTCGTGTCAGCATCGCCTGCTTCATGAATAATTTGTAAAATTCCATCTTCATAAGATTGTGCGTGTTGAAGTGCCCAAAATCCAGCCCCCATTGTTTTAAGGGTGTACCCAGTTCCACCTTTTTCTCCTGGATTTAAACCTTCATCTAAATCTAGTGCTTCTAAGGATAAAGTTGCAGCTTTGTCAAAATACTCTTGAATAGAGGGATGGTAGTCTTGTACAGCGATCGCTATTGATTCTATTAAAGAATTAATATCACTCTCTTGGCGTAATAAAGCGCTGATTGCAAGACTTACCGCCACGCATGAACCAACACAACGCGAATCGTAGTGCGTAATTTTACAAACCTCCTCAGCGTTGCGTTTAACTTTTTCAGGAAAGGAATATTCCCAAATACCTAATACAGAAGTTCTCATCACACCACCGTTAGCAGCAGCCTTCTGTCCAGATGCTTCCCAAACCTGTTTAGCAGTAGCAAGCGGATTTTGCAAAAAATCAGGAGAATACACCACAGAATACACAGTTTGACCCATACCCATGCCATCTGTAACTGCCCAATGATGAAAGCGTGCAGCAATATCGAGTATGTCAACTCGCTGTTTTTCCAACAAACTATCGAGGATGCACAACATCTGATCAGTATCATCTGTCCAATCTCCAGGTGTCCAACCACTTACATTGCGATAGCGAACAATTTGACTATAGCTACTCAATCCATCTGGATACTCTTTGCGAACTTGAGACTTTGGTATCCATTCTGTTCCAAAACCCAGAGCATCTCCTATTGCTTGACCAAAAATTACACCATGAATTTTATCAAAAATGACTGAATCCATAAAATTATTCCTTCAATAAAGATTAATATAGTTTAGAAAGAACTAAATTCTGCGTACAATATTAAAGCTTGGCATCATCATAATTTTGCTATTCGTGCCATGCAAAGCTTAAAGAAAATCCTCTACACTATAATTTAAGCAATGTTGCAGCAGCAACATCAAGGAGAATAGACTCGCTCCCTAAAATACCAAGATAGAAAATGCTAAGATTCCAATAAAATATGGCATTTGCATAGCTATGACACCCACGCTGCACAAATCAATCTCCTTAGCAGAGTTCCTCAAACTGCCAGAAACCAAGCCTCCTAGTGAATTTATAGACAGTCATCGTATCTACCAGAAACCAATGCCACAAGGCAAACATTCCCGGCTACAACTAAAACTTTGTAATGCAATTAACCAAATTGCTGAAGAACAAGAAATTGCCTTGGCTTTTCTAGAATTACGCTGTACGTTTGGCGGACGTTCGATTGTCCCAGACGTGAGTGTATTTGCTTGGGAACGGATTCCCTTTGATGTTAATGGAGAAATTGAAAATACCTTTGGAATTTATCCTGATTGGACAATTGAAATTCTTTCACCAGAACAGAATACAACCAAGGTAATTATAAATATTCTTCACTGTCTAAAACATGGCACTCGATTAGGGTGGTTGATCGATCCAGATGAACGCTTAGTATTAGTATTTTTGCCAGGACAGCAACCTATAGAGATGACTGGAGACGAAGTATTGCCTGTACCTGAATTTTTACAACTTAATTTAACAGTTACGCAGGTTTTTGCATGGCTAAAACCAACAAAAATTAATTCATAAAGATGATTAGTATTCAATTATAAGATGTAAGACTAATATTTCAGAGTTTTTGAATTTTGAAAAATTAATCTAAGGGGTTTTCGGTGACAAAAAACAATAAAAAAAAGGCTATTGCTCAAGCTATTTCTACAGCCGTTGCTCTGAGTTTGGTGATAATGCAAGTGGAATCAGCACAAGCTGCTACCTTGGTGGTTAATAATCTCAATGATAGTGGCGTTGGCTCGTTGCGAGATACGATCGACATTGCAAGTAACAATGACGTGGTAGAGTTTTTATTAGGCAGTAATCCTAGTACAATTACCCTGACAAGTGGGGCACTTGCGATTGCCAAAAATCTCACTATTAATGGCCCAGGTGCTAACTTACTTACCATTAGTAGCAATAATCACTTACCCGTGTTTGACATTAACGCCGCGAATGTTACACTTTCTGGGCTTGCGATCGCTGGTAATATCAACGCTTATAATTCTAGTAATCTAACGTTTAGCAATAGCACCATTAGCAGCGACAATGTGAATATAGATAGTAACCTAACACTTATCAATAGCACTATCAACAGCGAGAATTTGGCGATCGATGGTGGACTAACGGGAATCGATGATAGTAATGTAACAGCTCTTGATAGCATCACCATCGGCGGCAATTTAACTAGTTCTAGCGGCACTTTTACTGTCTCTACTCGTAGCCTGCGAATTAAGGCTAGTAGCAATAATTCAGAAGCAGCAGGTAGTTTAACTGTTACAACCGATAACGTTGTCGTAATAAGTGGTAGTCAGGTAACGATTCCTATCAGCACAGTCAACGGCAATTCTGGGCAAATTAACAGTGGTAGCCATAATTCAGGAGCAGCAGGCAACATAACTATCAACTCTGATACTTTGATATTGAATCCTGGTGCTACTATATCGAAACCAGTATCCGAACCAAGTGCGATCGCTGGTACTATACTTGCTGGTAGTCTAGCTTGGCTGGCGAAGACAAAGCAAGCAGCATTTCGCAAGGCGAAGGTATAATTACGTATTAAAATAAATTTGCAAATAGTTTAAATACGAAGCCCGCTTAGACTTCTCTCTGCGCGGGCTAAGTATTTTATGGGCAATTAGCCAGACGTAATATTAATGTCCCTGAAACTAAAATACTTCCAGGAACCTTTATTAAGCCTCGACTTTTACACCCTTCCAGAAGGCGACATGACCTTCAATATTCTTAGCCTTCTCCTTAGCGCTGGGATAATACCAAGCAGCATCTTTGTTGACTTGCCCATCAACTTCGATACTGTAGTAACTGGCAACACCTTTCCAAGCACAAGTAGTGTGGGTGTTGCTTTCAGTAAAGTACTGCTTGTTAATGGCGTCAACAGGAAAATAATGGTTGCCTTCCACAACTACAGTATTATCACTCTCGGCTAAAGTAGCTCCATTCCAAATTGCTTTCGGCATAAATGACTTTGTAAATAAACGATACATATAACATTTTTACACTATCAGCTTATTTGTAGTGAATTTATGGAACCTGTGACGCTGACAAAATAGTTCAGAAGTCACGAATAGGCAATGAGTTACAGGATTTTCCTCTAGAAATTAATTGCAATCACTTTTATTTATCAAATTGAGAATTAAAAGCATTTGCTTCCATCATCAAGATTTTCTAGCATATTGGTATGGAAAGTTTATTAGCCAAAACAAAATTAGACTTCGGTTGATAGCATCAATTAAAAAATCTATAGATATGTGAGTAAGCGATTTGTCGAAGTGCAAACTACGCTAACGCATATTCTATAAATACTTGTCAGTTAAGGATTTTATTTAGCATATATTTGGTTCTTTTCAGTTCTCACTAAACTTTCTCGAATGTTAAATTTATCCAAGTTGGGTGAATTTGACTAATCCGTTTGGGTAATTAACAAATTAACCCATCAGATGAACTGAACCTAAAAGATTGAGATTAATAAAACAGTGGACTCTATTACTAGAAAATACTGATTGCAATTACACTTGGTTCTAATTGAGAATAACTCTATGAAATTCACAAAATTGCTAAAATCTGCACATATTATTGCTTGGATTAATTCTATGCCTAAAATTACTTGCTTTCATCGAGCCAAGAATCACAATAGCCCATCAATAAACACAGCCGCCAACTCTGAAATTTCTCTTAGCTATTCCACAAATGTCAATTATCTCAAACCTTTTGATACTGCTTCTATTGCCTATTACATGATGGGTTTTGGGAATTTTAAATGAGCTAAGTTACTTCTGTGCTTTTGAGATGTAGCTTCGATTGTTTGATTAATTACAGTTTTGTTCCCAAAATACTCCATTTTTAACTTGTAATACTTCTCTTAATGATTTTTTAAAATTCTTAGAAAATTATTTTACTTAAATATGTGAGTAATAAATCAACAAGTATGATGGGTTAATTATAAAAGCTTCAAAATCATAAGAAATAAGACTTTTTTCATTGAAAACACTAATTAATCTCTACTAAAAATAAAATCATGAAATTCACAACTTTGCTCAATTCTGCACTGATCATTACTTCTATCGCTTTTATACCTGGAATTGCTGGCGCTCAAACAGTTAATACTAACAATGGCGGTGAACAAATAAATACAGATGTCAACTCTAATACTTTACGTAAAAACCCTACAGATGCTAAATATCTGCAACCCTTCAATATTGCCTTTCTCGCTTATCAAGGTTATTTAAGAGAGCAGGGTATTCCCAGTGGGGGCACTTTGTTATTCAGATACCAAACCGGATACTTGACTGCAAAAGATGTGGTTCAAGCTGCTATCAGGGCTAATAAGTTACCAGCGGAAGTTTTGAACGATCGAGGTTACGTCAACGCAGTCGAGTTACAGATGAAATCATTTGGCGATACTAATGATTCACAATAGACAATTTAGGGGTGCTGGAATCAATCTTTGCATCTCACTATAATTTTAGACGCGATAAATCGCCGTCAAGACAATAATCAGTCTTTGTCTTGACGGCGATTTATGCCGCTTTTGAGTTGATTAGATTTGAAAGAAAGTCGCATCCGGAGTTAGAATAACTGAAAAGATTAGGAAAATCAAAGTTTGTGGCGAATATATTCCACATGCCCAAATTACCCATACCACCGTCTCTTTTGGGGTCAGAAGTTGGTTCTTTTACTGAGTTTACAGTTACTCAACGAATGCCTGCGATCGCTCGCAAAGTTATTGCTGAAAATAATTTCTCGTCTGCAACTAATACCAGCTTAGAAAATCTGGCAAAAGAATTGCCCGCAGGATATGTGCAACCTCTTTTTGATAAGACTGCTGTAGATTTTTCAGCCTGGAATACATATTTAGAATTATATAAAGGTCAGCGTTGGCTAGATGTTCCTTGGTTTTTTGCTGAAACTTATTTTTTTCGGTTGATTCTAGAAATTACTAATTATTTTCGCTCTGGTGTCTGGCAAGGTGTCGATCCATTTGAGTTACAAAAGTCTCAAAGTTTAGAAGCATCTTTGGATTCGATTATTCTATTGTGCGATCGGTCTAACAATTGGTTAAATAATTCTCAACTGAAGGGAGAATCCAATCAAACAGCTTTAATAGCGCTGTTATATTTTGCTTTGTGGGGAAATCGAGTTGACTTGAGTTTATGGTCAGCATTTGAGAGCGATCGCAGTCGTTTTGATATTCAAACCCAACTAGCTCACATTTTAGTAAATGATGCCTCCCAAGTCACGGAATTATTAATCAACTCTCAAGGGGGACGGATTGATTTTGTTGTAGATAATGCTGGCTTTGAACTCGTTTGTGATTTATGTTTAGTAGATTTTTTATTAAATAGCAGATTGGCTAATCGGATTTACCTACACTTAAAGCCACATCCGACTTTTGTATCTGATGCCATGATTAAGGATGTACATGACACAATAAGTTTTTTAGCCGCTACTGGAAATCAACAACTTATATTCTTTAGCCAAAGACTCCGAGACAATATTGCATCAGGGCGTTTAGTACTATCTGAAGATTACTTTTGGACATCGCCTTTAGCCTTTTGGGAAATACCCAACTCCCTCAAAAATGAGTTAGCCAATGCGAGTTTGGTTATAGTCAAAGGAGATGCCAATTATCGCCGATTATTAGGCGATCGCCATTGGGAATTTACCACTGATATTGCAGATATAGTCTGCTACCTACCCGTGCCAATGGTAGCTCTACGCACCCTAAAATCAGAAGTAGCAGTTGGTTTAAAGCCAGAAGTTATTGAGAAAGTAGCAAAATCTGACTCTTCTTGGTTGACAAATGGACAGTGGGGTGTAATTCAGTTGGTGGTTTAGGCAATTTTTGAAAAATCGAGATAATTTGTAAAACAAGTATACGTATCTTCACTACTTATAGGGTCGTTTACTCTACCAGTATTACCATAACCAGCTTAGGATAGACTAGAAGAACTTTCTAAGGAAAATGGTAGAAAAAATCACAGCTGTATTTAATGGCAAAGTGTTCTATCCAGCTGAACCGGTCGCACTGCCAATCAATACCCACGTGCGAATCAGTATTGAAATTTTACCGCCCAGCGAACAGGAAACGGTATCATTTTTGCAAACGGCGCGATCGCTCAACCTTGAAGGGCCGCCTGATTGGTCTGCCAATATAGATAAATATTTGTACAGTAAATAAACTTTTCATGCATTCTGAAGTCTTTCTTGATACATCATTTGCCATTGCCTTATCTGCACCGAGCGATCGCTTGCATGACCGAGCCTTACATCTGGCTAAAATGTTACAAGCAGCAGAAACTCGTTTGGTGACAACACAGGCGGTAATGTTAGAAATTGGCAATGCCTTATCCCAACAACCTTATCGTCAGGCGGCAATCATATTATTAAATTCTCTAGTAGCAGACTCCAAAGTAGAAATTGTCCCCCTTTCTCAAGAACTCTACGAACGCGCTTTCCAGCTATATCGCGAACAAACAGAGAAAGAATGGGGATTTGTCGATTGCGTATCTTTTATTGTTATGCAATATAGCGGCATCACTGAAGCACTAACTGCCGATGAGCATTTTCAACAAGCAGGCTTTCGAGCATTATTGCGAGAAAATTTACCTTAAAGATTGGGCATGGGGCATTGGGCATTGGCATTGGGCAAAACAGTTCCAAGTTGCGAGTAAAAAAAGTGAGATTCCCACTCAGCAAGCGCTAAACCATAGCTATCTGCTAACAGCACTCAAGACTCAGCACTCATTAAGGGCATTGGTTATTCACAAATGACAAATGACAAATGACTAATGACAATTAAATATTTCGTTACAATCGGCGTGTGCGTTAGGCATTCAAGAGTTATTAGCCATGAAATTGATTTCCGATCCACCCATTCCTGTAAAAATTCAAAAGATGAAGGAACGGGTGCGGTGGATGCATCCAAGTTTTGTGCAACGGGGAATTGACCAAACCAGTCTAGTTATTGACGATCGCAGGCAGGATAATCCAGAATTTTCCTTTATGGTTATCGGCGATTCTGGTACTAAATCTCATTCTCGACACCACCCCCAACGAAAAGTTGCCGAACTGATGCTAACTCACCGCGATGATTGCAGCTTTGTGTTGCATACTGGCGATGTCATCTATGTGGTGGGTTCCCAAGAATATTATTCAACAAACTTTATTGAGCCTTATCGGGAATTTCTTGTTGGTGGTGGCAACCCGAAAGGCGTTCCTTATGACCGTATGGTGTTTAACCTGCCGTTCTTGCCAGTACTTGGTAATCATGATTACTACGATGTGCCTTTGATGTACCGTTTATTTACTGGCACAACATCGTCACTGCGTCGTCTGTTCCGCTACAAAGATATCGAGATTGGCTGGCATGGATCGTATCAAGGTAATGCTTATGCACGAGCATTTATGGACTACACTCAGGCGATGTCTCCACCAGAGTTAGAACGTCATTTAGATCGGCACTACACCGCAAAGACCGACACAGGGCGCTGTTTGCGTTATGAACCTGGACAGTTTACCCGTTTACCCAATCGCTATTACACCTTTCGTTACGGCGGGATTGACTTTTTTGCACTGGATTCTAATACCTTTAATACACCATCACCATTACCTGCAACTCAAGAGGGAGAAATTTACCGTCGGGAATTACAAAAGCGTCGCCAGGAAATAGATCGAGAAGAATTGGAGATTTTGGGAATATATAATCGCCTCAACCCAGATAAACCCACCGAAGCGGAACAACTGGATGACCTCAGTGCCAAATTAGACCAAATAAACGAAATCAAAATCGACATTGAAAAACAACTAGCATCTCATCAAATGCCTGCGATCGATTTTGAACAACTTGAATGGTTGCGAAGCAGACTAATCGAATCTTGGAACACCTCCGAAGTGCGCGGACGTGTAATCTTTTTCCACCATCCTCCCTACGTCACAGAAGCTACCAAGTGGAATCAGGCACAAACCTTGGCGGTTCGTCATCGTTTGCGCTGGGTGTTTGAACAAGTAGCAGAAACTCTTGGTACTCTAATTAAAGAACGTCCCATAGTCGATTTGATTTTAAACGGTCACGCTCACTGTTTGGAGCATCTTTGCACAACTGATACCGGATTTGCAGACTCGCATATTAACTGTATTATCTCTGGTGGGAGCGGTCATCGTCCCCGCTATCAACGGCGAGAAGGGACTGAATTAATGGAAACTTTTGCTGAGATTTCAGGTAAACCCACTCGGAAAGTTGCTGATTCAACGTTATTTGTGGGCCGTCATAATTACAATTTCCAGAACCGACTGCCTTATTCATGTGTGCGGATTGATGTTCAAGATGGTAGCCCGCCCAAGTTTATCATTAGACCGTTGATTACTGAACGGTTTGAACAAGAGTGGCATGACACGGAACTGGAACCTTTTGCGATCTAAACGAGATGCGAAGTAATTAGACTTCTTGGCATTTGTCGGGAAAAGGAGAAGGGGGAAAGGGTAAAGGTTTTGTGCTGTCCTCTTCCCCTTTAACCTTTTTCCTTTTCCCAACTCTTGCAACAGTCTTTTTTGCAAGAGACTCCATGAGTGGAACTCACAAGGAACAATAAAAATATCTCTTCCCCAATTCCCAGTTCCCAGTCCCCAGTCCCCAGTCCCCAGTCCCTATTTTTAAGGCAGGTCTATTGAACTACACATTTTTCATCTCACTTGAAAATCAAATCTTAGTGCTGCATCTTAGCGAACTTTTACCAAATGCACCTTTGCATTCAGATAAAAGCTAGGTATATCCTAATCTTGAATAGAGTTACGATCGTCTCAAATTATGGCAGGACATAGTAAATGGGCAAATATTAAGCGCCAGAAAGCGTTAGTAGATGCAAAAAAGGGAAAAACCTTCACTCAGTTATCCAGGGCGATTATCGTTGCGGCTAGAAGCGGCGTCCCAGATCCGGCGCTGAATTTTCAACTGCGAACAGCAGTTGACAAGGCTAAGGCTGCGAGTATTCCCAATGATAATATTGAACGAGCGATCGCTAAAGGTGCAGGCACTTTTGGCGGCGATAGTGCTACTTTTGAAGCGATTCGCTACGAAGGTTATGGCCCTTGTGGTGTAGCGATTTTAATCGAAGCCCTCACAGATAATCGCAATCGCACTGCTGCTGACTTGCGTGTAGCTTTTAGTAAAAATGGTGGCAATCTTGGTGAAACAGGTTGCGTTAGCTGGATGTTTGAACAAAAAGGCGTTTGTGTTGTGCAGGGTGTAGTTGACGAAGAACAGCTTTTAGAAGCATCACTCGAAGGCGGTGCCCAGTCTTATGAGATGACTGAAGATGAGATGGCTGAGATTTTTACTGATATTGGAAATTTAGAAACTCTTAGTCAGACACTCAAAAATCAAGGCTTTAAGGTAACTGATGCCGAATTGCGCTGGATTCCTAGTAATAGTGTAGAAGTTACCGATCCCGATCGGGCGCGATCGCTTTTCAAGTTAATTGATACTCTAGAAGGCTTGGATGACGTGCAAAATGTCACAGCTAACTTTGAAATATCAGAAGAATTGATGTCTATTACCATTTCTTAATCAAAATTAATCCAAGTATCATAGCTAAATTACAGCTATTTGGATGATGTCCAGATTGTTACATTTAAGATTGAAATACCAGCAAGTATTTTTTAGCTAAGTATTCCATGTCAGCCCATAGGATTCAATTAAGCTTTTTTGATGAAAATTCTAGCTTGTAGAGACGGCGATTCATCGCGTCTCTTGCTTTAACCGAGTAAATCCTACATTTGACGAATGTAAAAATAGACATGAAAGGTTCATCTCAATTACAAACTTATGACATACCTCTATTGGATAGTTAAATTGTTGATTACCTAATGAGGATTTTTCAAGTGAATAAGTTCGCTAAAGCTTTACTTTTGGCTCTAATTTTTGCTGCACCTGTAACCGCTTTTGCATCTCAAGCTCAAGCTAAAACTATCCATCATACTAGCGTAAAATCTGCTAAAGTTCATCATACTAAACATCACAAGCATCATGCTAAAAAACTAGTTCATAAACACTTATAAATAGTTACTATTAGTCGTAAAAGTTTCTAGTAGTTCTGTAATCAAGTTTAGTGTTGATTTCTCTGAAAAGATAACTGTATTATTTAACCCCGCTGGAATCCCTACCAATCAGCGGTTTTTTTTATTAACTTGCTCAAGGGTGCGATCGCCTAATCCTATCTGCTACCATTCAATTTAGTCTTCAAAACATATATGAAAGCAGATTATTTAGAAGAATCACTTTTTCGTGAGTTGGAGGAGCGTTTGCTTCAACCCGATGTCCGAAAATCAGCGACAGATATCATGGATTTACTTGCTGACGAGTTCATTGAATTCGGAAGTTCAGGGCGTGTTTTTAATAAACAGCAAATTATCGAGAGCTTGCAGAATGAATCCATCCAACCTCTGACTCAAAGATTGATAACAGAATTCAAAACATTAGTTTTAGTAACAGGGGTTGTTTTAGTAACTTATCGTATAGTCAGACATATATCTGGGAAACAACCTGTTCATTCGTTGCGAAGTTCCATCTGGAAATTAAACAACGCTCGATGGAAAATGATCTTTCATCAGGGCACTTTAGTTAGAGAATCATCAGTGCAGTATAATGAGTGATTGGCCAAAATTATTTAAAATCAAAGAGAATCAAAGTTTTGCATAAAAAAAGCTCAAGCATTCCTGCCTGAGCCTTTTCTAAATTCAATTAACCTTAGTAGCGGTTGTTGCTACGGTTGTAGCCGCCGCCACCACGATTCCCAAAGGAACCACCACTTCTGTCTTCTTTGGGCTTGGCTTTGTTTACTTTGAGGTCGCGACCAAGCCATTCAGCACCATCAAGAGCTTCAATAGCTTTCGCTTCTTCATCTTCTGAACTCATTTCCACAAAAGCAAAGCCGCGTAAACGACCTGTTTCACGGTCAGTGGGTAGTTGAACACGCTTTACAGCACCATATTCTGCAAATACAGCACTCAGCGCATCTTGTGTAACATCATAGGAGAGGTTACCAACGTAAATTGACATCAAATGTCTCCAAAATCATAAGTTTGTAGAGATTTAGATTTCGGAGAGAAGTCTGTAATACCAAAAGGAAAAAGCCTGTCAATACTAAAATCAAACACTGTCGCCGAATTAATTCTCATTTCACTTGCCATGATGACATAGCAACCAACTTTCTGGGTAAAAGTTTGAAAAACTGTTATAAAAAGTTATATAAGCGGTTAATAGCTAGATGCTGGCTAGTCTAAAAACGGGTGAGGCTAAGTGAACCGCACCCACGAAATTGCTACATTAGATCTAGTTATGTCAGCCTAAGTCTAGTTACTTAATACTGCCAAGATTAGAAGTAGGGGTGTGAAAGTTCCGTATCTTCAGTAAATACAAGTCTTCTACTAAGGGCAGATTGCAAGAAATTTAAAAATATTTATACTGAGTTAAGAATTGCATCGTCAGCTAAAAAGCGGGCGACTCAATTTAATGAGTTAAAGTGGTGAGAAATTTTTTCAAATAAAAAGTAATTTTTGATACAAAATTCTGCAAGAACATAGCCAATTGACTCTCGCCGCTTTTCACTATTCATAATGTCTCAAAATTACTTGGTAATGCATGGCTGTTTAACCCAAAAAGCTCACCAAATACGAGAAAAATAAATGATTTTGGACAGAAATAAGCCGCACAAGCAGGCGAAAATCTCATCTTTGGCAGCCGCTAACCAGGTAATTAATACCAAGTTAAATTCAGTTATGAAGACTGATATGGCTGTTGCAGATGTAAAAAATAGTTTTGACACAAAGGTGTCTTCCCCTTTAGCATCCAAATTATTGATTCCCTGTCTGTTAGGCATAGGACTGCTGACAGCGAATTGTGGAGCGCTACCCAAGGAAGAAGCGGCTGACGCACAATCTCAGAGTCCTGGTAGCGGACAACGTAGTGGTGCAACGGCTGTAGATGCGGCGATCGCTCGAACTGATACGTTGCAAACACAGCCAGAATACACAGGTAATACAACACCCTTCCGAATTGTGTCACTGCGATCGCAAGTAGAAGCTCGGTTGTTGGCTTTGAACCTTGATGTCGGCGATGCAGTAAAGCTTGGGCAAAACGTCGGGCGGTTAGATGATGCCATACTTTCGACCGAATTAAAGCAAGCAGAAGCAGAACTAGCAGCCCTCAAATCAGAAGTAGCTAGGGCAACCAATCAGGTAAGCAATGCTCGTGCAGACGTTGAACGGGCGCGCCTAGAAGTAGTACAAGCTCAAGCAGACTCAGAGCGGCAGCAGAGGTTGTTTAAGGCTGGAGCGATCGCGGAACAAACTGCCCAGCAAGCGCGTACCCAGGCAAAAACAGCCGCCCAAGCACTCCGGGCAGCCCAAGAACAAGTACGGACAGAACAGCAAGCCGTTGCAGCTGCCCAAGGTAGAGTACTTGCTCAACAAGCATTGGTTGCTCAAACCAAAGAACGCAGGTCTTATACTCGGCTGGTATCTCCGATCGCTGGCGTAGTCACAGAAAAGGTGACAGAACCAGGCAACCTGCTGCAAGCAGGCAACGAAGTCTTGAAAATTGGAGACTTTAGCCGTGTCAAAGTCGTCGTCCAAGTTTCGGAATTAGAACTAGCACAAATTCAGGTTGGACAGTCTGTACAAGTGCGCTTAGATGCCTTCCCCAAAGAAGTATTAATTGGCAGAGTTACGCGCATTTCCCCTGCTGCCGATGCCACAGCTCGCTTGATACCTATAGAAGTAGTGATTCCCAACACTCAAGGTAAGATTGGCAGCGGACTACTGGCGCGAGTCAACTTTCAAAACCAGACTCAACAACGGGTAGTAGTGCCGCAAACAGCTATTCAAAAACAAGCAGGGGCAGCAAAGGCAGCACAGAAAGAGCAAGAAAACTCATCGGCAACACTATTTGTAGTGAAAGACACAGATGGTAAGACGAAAGTAGCGACGCGTGCTGTCACCTTAGGACAAAAAGCTGATGGCAAAGTGGAAATTTTATCCGGCTTACAAGCAGGAGAGCGCTATGTTGTTCGTAGTGGTAAGCCGTTAAAAGAAGGTGACACTGTGAGTCTTTCAATTCTTTCAGAAAAGCAATAGTAGGGTGAGCAATAACCACCATCCCAAAGAAAAAAGTACTCAGTAGTCAGCACTTATCACTTATCACTTAGGATCATGCAGCAGGCAAATAATAATAATGGCAATGGCGGATTTAGCCTTAGTGCGATCGCTATCCGCCAACACATTGGCACACTCATGCTCACCGTGGCAGTAATTGTCATTGGGGTATTTTTTCTCACAACGATCCAAGTCGATCTCCTACCGTCAATTACCTATCCACGAATTGGTGTGCGGCTAGAAGCCCCCGGTATTTCACCAGAAGTAGCAGTAGATGAAATCACCAGACCCTTAGAAGAAGCTTTACGGGCAACTGAGAATGTAGTGCAAGTTTTTTCCCGCACCCGTGAAGGACAAGTCAGCCTCGATTTATACTTCCAACCAGGGGGCGATATTGACCAAGCCCTAAACGATGCTACTGCTGCTTTTAACCGAAATCGAGGACAACTACCAGATACGATAGAGGAGCCGCGCTTATTCAAAGTCGATCCTTCTCAATTGCCGGTTTATGAATTGGCGCTGACATCTGCCTCATTACCAGGGAAAGATTTACGCGTATTTGCTGATGAAGAGTTAACGCGTGAACTCAGTGTAGTACCAGGAGTCGCTTCTGTTGACGTATCCGGCGGTGCAGAAGAAGAAGTACGAGTGCTGGTTGACTTAAAGCGATTGCAAGCTTTGGGTGTCGGGTTAAATGATGTCTTAAACGAATTAACAGCCCGTAACCAAGACACTTCTGGAGGCCGGATTCTGGGGCAAAATTCCGAGCCATTGACTCGGACTGTCGGACGCTTTCAAAATGCTAAGGAAATTGAAAACCTTTCCTTGGAAGTTTCCTCCCCTGCTTCCCCTGCTTCCCCTGCCTCCCCTACCTCCCCTGCTTCCACTACTTCCCCTGCACCTTCCCGCCGCGTCTACTTGCGAGACTTTGCAGAGGTAATTGATGATACAGAAGAACAGCGAGTATTTGTTTATCTGAATCGTCAGCCTGCGGTGAAATTTTCAGTCCAAAAGCAGCCAGAGGCCAACACGATCGCAGTTGTAGATGCTGTTAAGCGGCGAATCGAACAATTACGGCAATCAGGTTTAATTCCAGCAGACATGACTTTGAGTCCCACCACAGATGAATCTGTCTTCATCCGCAATTCTTTAAATGATGTGATCTTTTCGGGGATTTCGGGGGCATTGCTAGCAGCAGCAGCAGTATTGTTATTTTTGGGATCGTTCAGGCAAACATTTATTATCAGTTTGACGATTCCGCTGTGTACTCTAGCAGCGATCGCTTTAATGAAAATCTTTGGCCTGACTTTGAATGTTTTTAGTTTGGCAGGTCTAACACTAGGAGTCGGTCAAGCAATTGATACATCGGTTGTGATTTTGGAGAACATCTCCGAAAAAACAGGGATGACTCCCAATCAAAGAGAGATGGAGGCAGGGGAGCAGAGGAGCAGAGGAGCAGAGGAGAACGGGAGAAATTCCAAATTCTTTATAGACAGTGCGACTACTGCTTCCCAAGAAGTAGAATCTGCTTTAGTTGCTGCTACGGGTGCCAACTTAGTTTCTGTAGTGCCATTCCTCTTAATTGGCGGCTTTATTGCACTGCTATTTAATGAACTGATTCTGACAATTAGCTTCGCAGTCGCAGCATCTCTTGTGGTTGCGATTACAGTAGTGCCGATGCTGTCTTCTCGACTTTTGGGAATCCGCTGGTCTAGTCGGATTAGTGAATTTTGGCTGCTTAGACAGTTTAATCACCGATTTGAAGATGCGACGCGGGGATACAGTAACTTCTTAACCAAGGTTTTACGCTATCGGCTCCTCGTAGTAACTGCTGCTTTGGTAATTTTAGGCGGCAGTAGCTTCTTCATGTTTGGTCAAATTCCCCAAGAAATTTTACCCCGCATCAGTACCGGACAAGCTACCTTGAGAGCGCAGTTTCCTCCCGGTACACCTTTAGCAACTTCTGAAAAAGTTATGCAAATTGTCGATGACATTTTGCTCAAACAACCAGAAACAGAGTCTGCTTTCACAACTGTGGGTGGTAATTTATTTGGCAGCAGTACTACAGAAAATCCCTTACGTGCCAGCAGTACGATCAATCTAAAACCAGGCACAGATGTAGAAGCTTTCGTCAAAAAAGTAACTCAGGAATTTAACAAACTCAACTTAGCAGGAATTTTGCTGCGCCTCAATCCTGGTCAGGTGCGGGGTTTAATTTTGAGTAATTCTCCAGTGCAAGGGTCAGAGGTTGACGTGATTCTGCAAGGTGAGAATGAAGAAAACTTAACGCAAGCAGGCGCACAAGTGCTGCAAGCATTGCAGGAAAGGGCAAAATTAGCGACATTCCGCCCAGATGCCGACCCCCGACAACCGGAAATCCAAATTCGCCCCGACTGGGAAAGGGTTTCAGCTTTAGGGTTGAGCGCCGAGCAAATTGGTGCAACAGTTCAAACAGCAATTGAAGGTTCAGTTCCTACGCAAATTCAACGCGGTAATCGTTTAGTTGATGTGCGGGTGCAGCTAAATAAGGAAGCAATTGGGCGTCCTTCCCAGCTAGAGCAATTACCGCTATTTACAGAAAACAATCAACTAATCCGCCTTTTTGATGTTGCGAACATTCAAGAAGGTCAAGCGCCTGGTGAAGTGCAACGGATTAATCAGCGCCAAGCTTTTATTGTCGCCGGAAATCTCAGCGAGGGAGCAAGTCTTGGTGAAGCGATCGCAGAAGTCAATCAGGTACTCAAGGATGTAGACTTACCTGATGGTGTTTCAATTGTGCCTAGTTCTGCCCAAGAAACTAATCAGCAACTTCAGAATGCTTTAAAAACTTTGGGGGCGTTGGCAACGTTCTTAATCTTTGTAGTCATGGCGGTACAATACAATTCGCTAATTGACCCATTGGTAATTATGTTCACCGTACCACTAGCGTTAGCTGGGGGAATTTTTGGACTTTACATTACCCAAACTGCAATTGGCGCAACTGTAATTGTTGGTGTCGTCCTGCTGGTGGGAATTGTGGTGAATGCAGGGATTCTGATGGTGGAACTGGCGAATCAAATTCGAGAAGAAGTTGGTTGTACTCGCCAAATTGCGATCGTGAAAGCTGCTCCTCAACGTTTGCGCCCAATTATCATGACTACAGTCACTACTATCTTGGGACTCTTTCCTTTGGCATTGGGCATTGGTGAAGGTTCTGAATTTTTGCAGCCTTTAGGAATTGTAGTTTTCTTTGGGATGGCGATCGCAACGATGCTGACACTATTTATCATCCCTTGTTTTTATATTCTGCTGCACGATTTGCTTGGTGGAAATTGGGCAAAGCCAGTGTTAATCCGATTGCGTGGAGTTACGAAAAAACTTATCAGCTAATGAGCATTTAAGTTGCACATAGCGCAATACCGATTTTACTGGCGATCGCGCGTTTACTGTTTGTTTCTGGGTGGTTATAAATAGACAACTGTTTGCCATAGTCTCTCAACCTTATAACCATTTCAGACATCCACTTAGACATCAGCCCTGTTCTAACCAAGCCAGCCCTTCTCCAATGCTAAAAACAACGTGAGTTCGACAAGCCCTTTTTTGACCTCTCCCCCAACCCCTCTTGGACACCCAGAGGGGAGCCAAAACCCTAATTTCTCGTTACTCCTCCCTTTCACCGTGGAAGAGGGAGGTTGTCCGGGAGAGGTTCATCGAACTCACGTTAAAAACAAAGTTTTCCAAAGTTTATGATGCTCAGGTTCAACAAAACGATAATCTTGGCTGAGTAAGTGGACAAAAACTAATATCTCACTCCAAAGCATTCTTTCTTGTTTGTGCTTTTTGTGCTTGAAAGCTTATGCTGATCCGCCCCGCCACAATAACTGACGTACCCACAGTTTTACCAATGGTTGCCAAAATTTGTGCTTTGCATGAGTCTTGGGATTCCGCCAAATATGGTTTTCTACCGCATCCAGAACAGCGTTATGAGCAATGGTTGATGCGTTTGGCAAATAGCGGCGATGGACGCAGTATATTTCTAGTATCCGAAAATGAAGGGCAAATTGTAGGGTTTCTGGTAGCAACAGTTGAGCGAGAAATACCAATTTATCGGTTACAGGAATTTGCTTTTATTCATGATATCTGGGTCGAGCCGGAATATCGCCAAAACGGAATTGCGCGGCAGATGGTGATGCTAAGTATTGAACGCTTTCATCAGATGGGCGTCAAGCAAATTCGGCTAGATACAGCAATTGCTAACGAGGCTTCACGGCGGTTATTTGCATCTTGCGGTTTTCGATTCAGCATTATTGAAATGCTAAAAGAGTTATGAGTTATGAGTTAGGAGTTAGGAGTTAGGAGTTAGGAGTTAGGAGTTAGAAGTTTTAAATTTTTAACTCCTCACTTTTCACTCCTCACTTTTGCAGTTTTCACTCCTCACTTTTGTAAGTGTTAGCTAGCTAACAGAGTTTTTTCTAGAGAAGTCCAACGGAAAGCGCGATCGCCACCCCTCTCAATGATTACTCTCACTCGTGGTTCTAGTTGAGGCAAATTCGTCAAATACTCAAGTTCCTCATTAGAAAGAATATGCCCTTCAATAATCCACAAGACCAGCCCCTTAGACTTTGGTGGTAGCTGTTCTAGATGAGAATTGAGAATTGGGGGTAAATAGTACACATGACCTACTGCGGCACCGCTACCAGTGCTTTTTTTTCCAAGATGAGGAGGTCTGACTCCATGAATTCTTGTGAGATACGCAGCTAAATCACCCAGTCCTTTAGCAGTAATGTGGAGGGTAGTATAGCCAGCTGCCCGTAGTCGGCGCTGATATCGACCTTCATAACCTCCTTCCAGAGGTACATACACTCCCAGAGCGCCAAACTTTTCCAGATCGCGGATTAAACCGTTGCCAGTGGTAATTAGTGCCATAGATTTTCGTCTTATCCCACTTAGATATTTCTATTATTTACCCTGAACCGATAGATTAAAAGCATTTTTTTTCGGTATTGAGAAGAGGCAGAGGGGCTCTTAGCTGGGAGCAGAGGGGAAAGAGGATGCAGAAGGCAGGAGGCAGAGTTCTAAAATGTTTGAATTTTGAATTGATTTCTCCCCCTTGCCCCCTGCGCCCTGCTCCCTTGCTTCTTTCCTACTCCCTAAAAATAGCTCTATAAATTACTGGACAAACATAAATAAATAATTTATATTATTAGATTGTGACCAAAAACGCAAATCAGGTTAACTTTTTACTGTCATTCTGAGGTAGTGTTAGCATCAAAAGCTGATGACTTAAATCCAAATTGGATAATCTAGCTCAGAGCGATCGTAGACTGGTAAACTAAGAAAGCTTTCAGGTCAATATTAGAGCTTATGGAAAAATAACTAAAGTTAATCCTAAGCTCCAAGGTACGTTTACTCCTGTGCCTCTAAAAAAGCAGGCAAAAGCTTAAACAATAGTTTAAAGTGTTTAAGGAAGTAAAGACTGAGCAGCAATGTTGGTTTCATGGCATTACGTCAGTCTCAGTTAACGGATACTGGGCGGTAGTAACCGCTTAAGTCCAACTGCAACACGGCAAGTAGCCAATCTCCAAGAAGCCGCTATATCAGGCGTGTACAAATCGGAAAACCTGCCGACAGCGCTGTCTCCAGAAAGTGCCAGAGCAATTGCTTGGACAAAAGCATTGCTGCACACAGCTTAAAGCTGTAGCGCCTTGCATTGATTCCAGAAGTTACTCCTTCCCAACGAGAAGAGACTTGTGGCTGTTCTAGCGATCTAATGAGTGAAGCTAAACAGATTTACCAAGCAGTAAGGACACGGTTTGTTGTGTCCAAAAGCATTTGGAGCGGTTTACTAAAGCCATTCCAAATTTCGCAGGCTAACCCAGCCTAAACTGATGCGTACAAAGCGTGTCCTCTAGAGTCCAATTCCAAGGTCAGCAAGTAGAAGGAGAACCAGTTACTGTGTCTGTAGGTATTCTCGGCACCAAGCTGGGCATGACCCAAATATTTGACGAAGCAGGAGTGTCTATTCCTGTAACTGTCATTCAAGCAGGGCCATGCACCGTTACACAAGTTAAAACGAAAGAAACCGATGGTTACTTTGCCATTCAAGTTGGTTATGGCGAAGTCAAACCCAAGGCACTAAATAGACCATTATTGGGACATTTGGCTAAATCATCTGCCCCAGCATTGCGTCACTTAAATGAATATCACACCGATAGCTCTAGTGATTATGCTTTAGGTCAAGAGATTAAAGCAGATATTTTTAGCGCTGGTCAAATTGTCGATGTCGTCGGTACAAGCATCGGTCGCGGTTTTGCGGGAAACCAGAAGCGCAACAACTTTGGTCGCGGGCCAATGTCACACGGTTCCAAAAACCACAGAGCACCCGGTTCTATTGGTGCTGGTACAACACCCGGTCGTGTCTATCCAGGTAAGCGGATGGCAGGTCGTTTAGGTGGAAAACGTATTACAATCCGCAAACTGACCATAGTGCGAGTTGACCCAGAACGCAACTTATTGCTAATTAAAGGAGCCATTCCTGGTAAACCAGGCGCTCTAGTAAGTGTTGTGCCTGCAAAAATAGTGGGATAGTCAAAAGTCAGTAGTCATTAGTCAGTAGTCATTGGCTAAAGACAAAAGACAATTGACAAATGACAAAGGACAAATAACAAAAATGGTTGAAAGCGTAGTTAAAAATTGGCAAGGAGAACAGGTCGGCGAGACGACCTTCGAGTTGCGCACTGCCAAAGAAGAAACAGCGTCTCATATTGTGCACCGCGCCTTAGTACGGCAATTGACCAATGCTCGTCAAGGAAATGCCAGCACAAAAACTCGTGCGGAAGTCAGGGGTGGCGGTCGTAAACCTTGGCGGCAAAAAGGTACAGGTCGCGCTCGTGCAGGGTCTATTCGTTCGCCATTGTGGCGTGGTGGTGGTGTAATATTTGGGCCAAAACCCAGAGACTTCAACCTCAAATTGAACCGCAAAGAGCGGCGTTTAGCACTGCGGACAGCATTTGTCAGCCGCATTGACGACTTGATCGTAGTAGAAGAATTTAGCACCGAGCTATCTCGCCCCAAAACTAAAGAATTAGTAGCAGCGCTTGCCCGTTGGGGAGTAGTACCAGAAAGCAAGGCACTGTTAATTTTGTCTGAAATTGCGGATACAGATAACGTTTATTTATCAGCCCGCAACATTGAAAATTTAAAACTAATTGCAGCTGACCAGCTAAATGTTTTTGATTTACTGCACGCTGACAAAATTGTAGTTACGGCATCAGCCCTAGAAAAAATTCAGGAGGTCTACAGTGCCTAGCTTTGACCCCCGCGACCTTGCTGACTTAGTACGTCGCCCAATCGTCACCGAGAAAGCGACCATCTTGATGGAGCAAAACAAGTACACCTTTGAAGTAATTCCAAAGGCATCTAAGCCAGAAATCAAGGCTGCGATCGAAGACTTGTTTCAGGTCAAGGTTGTAAAAGTCAACACCACTCTACCACCGCGCAAAAAGCGGCGCGTTGGTAAATTTATTGGTTATAAACCCCAATATAAGCGAGCCATTGTTACAGTCGCACCTGGGGATGAAGACAAGATTAGACAAGTTCTATTCCCAGAAGTCTAAAAATTTTAGATTTTAGATTTTAGATTTTAGATTGAGGAGTTTACTGAATAAGTACCGAAAATGGTGGCAATTAGTTAAACACTCATTAAATTCAAAATCCAAAGTTCAAAATCCAAAATTAAGTAAATCCAAAATCCAAAATCCAAAATAGATTATGGGTACTCGTTCTTATCGCCCTTATACCCCCAGCACTCGCCAAGTTACAATCTCTGACTTTGCGGAAATTACCAGAAGCGAACCAGAAAAATCCTTAACTACCTCGAAGCATCGCGCTAAAGGTCGGAATAATCACGGGCGGATTACTAGTCGTCGCCGGGGTGGTGGACACAAACAGCTTTATCGGATCATCGACTTTAAAAGGGATAAACATAATATTCCGGCAAAAGTCGCAGCAATTGAATACGATCCTAACCGTAACGCCAGAATTGCCCTTTTGTATTATCAAGACGGCGAAAAACGCTACATCCTTCACCCCAACGGGTTGAAAGTTGGAACAATAATTATTTCTGGGCCGGAAGCTCCCTTTGAAGATGGTAATGCGTTACCGCTCTCGAAGATTCCCTTGGGTACTAGTGTTCACAACGTAGAACTCACTCCTGGTAAAGGTGGTCAAATTGTCCGTGCTGCTGGTGCTAGCGCCCAAGTTGTGGCAAAAGAAGGTAATTATGTAACTCTCAAGTTGCCTTCAGGAGAAGTCCGCTTGATTCGACGCGAGTCCTACGCCACCATTGGGCAAGTAGGCAACACCGACGCGAGAAACTTAAGTGCAGGTAAAGCCGGACGAAATCGCTGGAAAGGTCGCCGTCCTAAGGTTAGAGGTAGCGTCATGAACCCAGTGGATCACCCACATGGTGGTGGTGAAGGTAGAGCGCCTATCGGTAGATCGGGGCCTGTTACACCTTGGGGTAAACCCACATTGGGTGCGAAAACACGCAATCGCAAGAAACTTAGCAGCAAATTGATTGTGCGTCGTCGTCGTAAGTCTTCTAAACGCGGTCGCGGTGGTCGTGAGTCTTAAAGAGTTAGGAGTTAAGAGTTAAGAGTTATAAGTTGAGAGTAAAATCTAACTCCTAATTACTAACTCCTCACTCCTCACTTGTAATTCCTAAATCCTAAATCCAAAATTGAACTATGGGTCGTTCTCTAAAAAAAGGTCCTTTCGTTGCGGATCATCTCCTAAAGAAAATTGAAAAGCTCAACGATAACAACAGAAAAGAAGTTATTAAAACTTGGTCACGAGCTTCGACAATTTTGCCCCTAATGGTAGGTCACACTATAGCTGTTCATAACGGACGCCAACACGTTCCTGTTTTTGTAAATGAACAGATGGTAGGACATAAGTTGGGTGAATTTGCCCCGACACGCACCTACAGGGGTCATGGAAAAAGCGACAAAAAAGCAGGTAGGTAGTTATTAGTCATTGGTCATTTGTCATTTGTTATTGGTCATTAGTTATTAGCTTTCGACAAAGGACAAAGGATAAAGGACGAAGGACGAAGGACAAAATTGGAGAAAATTATGGCTACTAATACTACTGAAGTAAAAGCGATCGCTCGTTTTATCCGCATCTCGGCTTACAAGGTGCGTCGGGTACTCGATCAAATCCGCGGGCGATCTTACCGAGAAGCGTTAATCATCCTAGAATTCATGCCCTATCGCGCCACTGAACCCATATTGAAGGTTCTCAGAAGCGCTGCTGCCAATGCCGAACACAACGCTGGGTTAGATCGGACTCAACTAGTGATTACTCAGGCTTATGCCGATCAAGGGCCGCCGTTAAAGCGCTTCCAACCAAGAGCGCAAGGTCGAGCTTACCAAATTCGCAAACCGACGTGTCATATTACCGTAGCTGTTGCAGCTGCTCCAGAAAAATAAGCACGTTAACCAATAAATTGCGTAAAGTAAGAAATTTTAGAGGAAGCATTTGTGGGACAAAAGATTCATCCAGTTGGTTTTCGCCTGGGTATTACACATGAACATCAATCCCGTTGGTTTGCTGTTCCCGATCGCTATCCAGAACTTCTCCAAGAAGACCACAAACTCCGTCAATACATAGAACAAAAGCTGGGTAGACAAGCTCAAAACAACGCCGGAATTTCCGAAGTACGGATTGAGCGCAAAGCCGACCAAATCGACTTAGAAGTACGCACAGCTAGACCTGGCGTAGTAGTGGGTCGCGGTGGACAAGGTATTGAATCCTTACGTACCGGACTCCAAGGATTATTGGGTAGTAATCGTCAAATCCGCATTAACGTAGTTGAAGTTCAACGGGTTGATGCTGATGCCTACCTAATTGCCGAATACATTGCTCAACAATTGGAACGCCGCGTTTCCTTTCGGCGGGTAGTAAGACAGTCAATTCAACGTGCCCAACGCGCTGGCGTCCAAGGTATTAAAATCCAAGTTAGCGGTCGCCTCAACGGTGCGGAAATTGCCCGGACAGAGTGGACTCGTGAAGGTAGAGTACCTTTACATACCTTACGGGCTGACATTGACTACTCTTATTGCACAGCAAAAACTGTTTACGGCATTTTGGGTATCAAAGTATGGGTGTTTAAGGGAGAAATTATTCCTGGACAGGAACCAGATCCACTGCCACCCGCAAACCGCGATCGCGAACGTGACCCCCGCGAACGCGAACGCGAACCCCGTCGTCGTCAACAACAACGTCGTCGCCAGCAATTTGAAGACCGCTCAAATGAAGGATAAATCGTCATTAGTCATTAGTCATTAGTAAATGGCAGATGGCAAATGACAAATGACAAATGACAAATGACAAATGACAAACCATGTTAAGCCCTAGAAGAACTAAATTCCGCAAACAACAGCGCGGACGGATGGAAGGACTAGCCAGCCGTGGTAGTACCCTCAACTTCGGTGATTTTGCCCTCCAAGCACAAGAACCTGCTTGGATTACCTCGCGTCAAATCGAGGCTTCCCGTCGGGCAATGACTCGTTATATCCGTCGGGGTGGACAAATCTGGATTCGGATTTTCCCTGATAAACCTGTAACCATGCGTCCTGCTGAAACCCGGATGGGTTCCGGTAAAGGTAATCCAGAGTTTTGGGTAGCTGTAGTCAAGCCAGGACGAATTTTGTTTGAAATCGGTGGAGTTTCTGAAGAAATCGCTCGTGAAGCGATGCGTTTGGCTTCATTTAAACTGCCCATCAAAACTAAGTTTATTGTGCGCTCTCAACCACAGGAGCAGGAGTAGCTTATGCCTCTTCCCAAAATTTCAGAAGCTAGAGAATTAAGCGACGAGAAGCTCTCTGATGAAATTGTCGCGATCAAAAGACAACTATTTCAATTGCGCTTGCAAAAAGCCACCAGACAATTAGAAAAGCCCCACCAGTTTCGACAATTGCGCCACCGCCTAGCCCAATTGCTGACGCTAGAAACAGAACGCAAACGGGCAGCAAGTCAATCGGCTAAAGAAGAGAAGTAGGAGATTATGGCAGTTAAAGAACGAGTTGGCTTGGTAGTGAGCGATAAAATGCAAAAAACTGTCGTAGTCGCCATAGAAAACCGCGCTCCTCACCCCAAGTACGGCAAGATTGTGGTTAACACCCAACGATATAAAGTTCACGACGAAGAAAATCAGTGTAAAGTAGGCGATCGCGTTCGCATTCAGGAAACTAGACCCCTGAGTAAAACCAAGCGCTGGAAAATCACAGAAGTCCTGAACGTCAAGCCTACTTAAACCTCATCGTTGTTAGAAACTAACAACATTACAAGGGAGAATAATTGTGATTCAACCCCAGACTTACCTGAATGTCGCAGATAATAGCGGCGCCCGCAAACTGATGTGCATCCGCATCTTAGGCGGAGGCAACCGTCGTTATGGTTTTATTGGCGATAAAATTATCGCAGTTGTCAAAGATGCTACACCCAACATGGCTGTAAAAAAGTCTGATGTGGTAGAAGCAGTAATTGTTCGGACTCGGAAAGCTGTAAATCGTGACAGCGGCATGAGTATTCGCTTTGATGATAACGCTGCTGTAATTATCAACAAAGACGGTAATCCCAGAGGCACACGGGTTTTTGGCCCAGTTGCACGGGAACTGCGCGATAAAAACTTCACTAAAATTGTTTCTCTGGCTCCGGAGGTGCTTTAATGGCAACCAAACAGGGTACGCCCAAAGTATTCCACAAAATGCACGTCAAAACTGGCGACACCGTACAAGTGATTGCTGGCAAAGACAAAGGAAAAGTTGGCGAAATTACTCAGGCACTTCCCCAACTGAGTAAAGTCATCGTCAAAGGTGTCAACATTAAAACCAAGCACGTTAAACCCCAGCAAGAAGGGGAATCAGGGCGAATTATTACCCAAGAATTCCCGATTCATAGCTCCAATGTGATGCTTTATTCCACCAAGCAAAACGTTGCCAGTCGTGTTGGTTACACCTTTACCTCAGAAGGCAAAAAGGTTAGAAAACTCAAGAAAACTGGCGAAATTCTCGATAAATAAGAATTAGTCAACTTGAGATTTTAGATTTTAAATTTAATCAAAAATCTAAAATCAAAAATTAAAGCTTCCCTGACCAAGCCCAGGGATATCAGGACAAAAAACTATGGCGACAACAAGACTCAAAACCTTATATCAAGAGACGATCGTCCCCAAACTGATTAATCAGTTTCAATATACCAACGTCCATCAAGTACCGAAGTTAGTAAAGGTTACGATTAACCGAGGTTTGGGTGAAGCAGCTCAAAATGCGAAGTCACTAGAGGCATCTATCAACGAGATTGCCGTGGTAACAGGTCAAAAACCAGTGGTGACACGGGCGAAAAAGGCGATCGCTGGCTTTAAGATTCGTCAAGGGATGCCTGTGGGGATCATGGTTACTCTCAGAGCCGAACGGATGTATGCCTTTTTCGATCGGTTAGTTAGCCTGTCACTACCCAGAATTCGAGATTTTCGCGGCGTTAGTCCTAAAAGCTTTGACGGACGCGGTAACTACACCCTAGGTGTGAGAGAACAGCTAATTTTTCCAGAAGTCGAATACGACAGCATCGATCAAGTGCGTGGGATGGATATTTCCATCATCACCACAGCAAAAAACGACGAAGAGGGACGCGCCTTACTTAAAGAATTAGGAATGCCCTTTCGCGATCAATAAGTTCATCTATAGAGGGAACGATGGCGGCTAACGACACAATTGCAGATATGCTGACGCGCATCCGCAATGCCAACCTGGCGCGGCATCAAACTACACAAGTGCCAGCGACAAAATTGACCCGGAGCATTGCCAAAGTGCTACGGGAGGAAGGCTTTATTGCTGAAATCGAAGAAGCAGAAGAAGGGGTAAAACGCAATCTGGTGATTTCCCTGAAATACAAGGGAAAAAACCGTCAGCCTCTGATCACCGCCTTAAAGCGAGTGAGTAAGCCTGGCTTGCGTGTTTATTCAAATCGAAAAGAATTACCAAGAGTACTAGGCGGCATTGGCATTGCCATTATTTCTACATCCAGTGGCATTATGACTGACCGCGAAGCGCGGCGTCAAAACTTGGGTGGCGAAGTACTTTGTTACGTTTGGTAATCATTAGTCATTAGTCATTGGTCATTAGTCATTTGTCATTAGTGAAAGACAAAGGACAAAGGACAAAGGACAAAGGACAAATAACAAAGGACAAAAAGTCATGTCACGTATTGGTAAACGTCCAATTACTATTCCCGCCAAAGTTCAAGTGGCGATCGATGGTACGAATATTGTGGTGAAAGGCCCGAAAGGAGAACTTTCTCGCACTCTCAGAGATAATGTCTCACTCTCTCAAGAGGGGGAAATATTACACGTAAATCGTCGGGATGAAACTCGGATATCGAAGCAATTGCACGGCTTGAGCCGCACTTTAGTTGCCAACATGGTCGAGGGAGTTTCCCAAGGTTTTCAGCGCCGTTTGGAAATTCAAGGTGTGGGTTATAGGGCACAAA
Source organism: Nostoc sp. DedQUE05 (assembly GCF_034530955.1). NCBI lineage: Bacteria > Bacillati > Cyanobacteriota > Cyanophyceae > Nostocales > Nostocaceae > Nostoc > Nostoc sp. DedQUE05. The sequence continues at coordinate 58,981 of NZ_JAVRCB010000018.1, forward strand.
TTCAAGGGCGTAACCTAGTTTTGAATATGGGTTACAGCCATCAGGTGCAAATTGAACCACCAGATGGAATTCAGTTTGCCGTAGAAGGTACCACTAACGTCATTGTTAGCGGCTATGACAAAGAAATCGTCGGTAACACAGCCGCCAAAATTCGTGCTGTTCGTCCACCAGAACCTTACAAAGGTAAAGGCATCCGCTATGCCGGTGAAGTAGTCAGACGGAAAGCTGGTAAGACTGGTAAGGGTGGTAAGAAGTAGAAATGAAACTTACTCGTAGAGAATCAAAAAACCGTCGTCATCGACGCGTTCGTGGCAAAGTTATTGGCTCCCCAGAACGTCCGCGTTTAGCGGTATTTCGTTCCAATGAGCATATTTATGCCCAGATAATTGATGATACTCAGCATCAAACCATCGTGGCAGCATCGACTGTAGAACCAGAGTTGAAATCTAGTTTAGCGTCATGTGCAAACTGTGATGCATCGGTACAAGTTGGGAAGTTGATCGCAGTGCGATCGCTAGAAAAAGGCATCACCAAAGTAGTCTTCGATCGCGGTGGTAACTTATATCATGGTCGTGTCAAAGCACTAGCTGATGCAGCACGCGAAGCTGGTTTAGATTTCTAAAGTCATTGGTCATTAGTCATTAGTTATTGGACAAATGACAAAGGACAAATGACAAATGACAACTGACAAATGACGTTCACCAGAGCATAAATTATGGCAACAGAGCGTAAAAGTAGAACAAAGCGTGCCAAAAAAGAAGAAACCACTTGGCAAGAGCGGGTTATCCAAATCCGCCGCGTAAGTAAAGTGGTCAAAGGTGGTAAAAAACTCAGCTTCCGAGCGATCGTTGTCGTTGGTAACGAACGCGGTCAAGTTGGAGTCGGAGTAGGCAAAGCTTCAGATGTAATTGGCGCCGTTAAAAAAGGCGTAGCTGACGGCAAAAAACACCTCATTGATATCCCAATTACTAAATCCAACTCCATCCCCCATCCCATTAATGGTGTCGGTGGCGGTGCAAAAGTGATTATGCGTCCAGCCGCACCTGGTACTGGGGTAATTGCTGGTGGTGCTGTGCGGACTGTGTTGGAATTGGCAGGAGTTCGTAACATCTTAGCCAAGCAACTTGGTTCCAACAATCCGCTCAATAATGCTAGAGCAGCAGTCAATGCTTTATCTACATTGCGGACTCTTTCTGAAGTCGCGGAAGATCGCGGTATTCCTATTGAAAGTCTCTACATTTAATTAGTCATTTGTCCTTAGTCAGTTGTCCTTTGTTCTGAACAAATGACCAACTACAAATGACAAATGACAAATGAGAAACGACAAATGAGAACTTGATAACTTATGAGACTCCATGATGTTAAGCCGCAAAAAGGCTCAAAGAAACGTAAGCGCCGTGTAGCTAGAGGTATTTCTGCTGGTCAAGGTGCTAGTGCAGGTCTAGGTATGCGTGGTCAAAAATCTCGTTCTGGTAGCGGGACTCGACCAGGTTTTGAAGGTGGTCAACAGCCATTGTACCGCCGCTTACCTAAGCTGAAGGGCTTTCCGATTGTTAATCAGAGGATTTACACTACGATTAATGTAGAGAAGCTAGCTTCCCTTCCCGCGAATACGGAAGTAACTTTGACCTCATTGAAAGCCGCAGGTATCCTGACTGCTGTCAAGGGGCCACTGAAAGTTTTAGGTAACGGGGAATTGAGCATTCCGCTCAAGGTACAAGCGGCAGCTTTCACAGGTTCAGCTCGTAGCAAAATTGAGGCAGCTGGTGGTAGTTGTGAAGTCTTATGAGTGAGCCGGAACAGCGCACTTAAATGCAAGCCAACTCGCTGCCAGTGCTTGGTTCACTATAAAGGTAGCACTCTATGATCAGTCGAGATAAAGCCCCAACGGCTCAAGAAACTTTTATGCAGATGGCGCAGGCAGCTGGTCTCAGAGGTAGGCTGCTTGTCACCGTCGGTATTTTAATTTTGGTTCGCCTGGGTATTTTCTTACCCGTTCCAGGGATTGATAGACCAAGATTTGCCGAAGCCATATCGGGCAGTAATTCCATATTTGGCTTATTGGATATATTTTCCGGGCGAGGACTTTCGACTTTGGGAGTCTTTGCTTTAGGAATTTTGCCCTTCATTAATGCGTCTATTATCATCCAATTGCTTACTGCGGCGATTCCATCTTTAGAAAATTTACAGAAAAATGAAGGCGAAGCAGGTCGGCGAAAAATATCGCAAATTACCCGCTATGTCACTGTAGGTTGGGCAATTCTTCAAAGTACAGCTTTTTCGGCATTATTCCTCCAGCAATTCGCCTTAAAGCCAGGGCCAATCTTTGTCGCTGAAACTGCGATCGCTCTGACTGCTGGTTCTATGTTCGTCATGTGGGCATCAGAACTAATTACAGAGCGGGGTATTGGAAACGGAGCATCTTTGTTGATTTTTGTCAACATTGTTGCGTCATTACCAAAAGCTTTAGGCGATACCATCGACTTGGTGCAAGTCGGCGGTCGGGAAGCAGTGGGTCGCGTAATCGTCCTGATCTTAGTTTTCCTCGCAACAATTGTTGGTATTGTGATTGTTCAGGAAGGAATGCGCCGCATCCCAATTATTTCGGCTCGTCGCCAAGTAGGTCGGAGAGTTTTAGCCGAGCAGCGTAGCTATTTGCCACTGCGGCTAAATCAAGGCGGTGTGATGCCAATTATTTTTGCTGCTGCCATCCTCAGTTTGCCACTGCTGATCGCCAATTTTACTAAAAATGCCGATTTGGCGAATATAGTTAACACTTATTTGAGTCCAAGCGGTTCTAGCTCTTGGGTCTATGCCTTGGTCTACATGATTTCCATTGTTTTCTTCAGCTACTTCTATTCTTCGTTGATTCTCAACCCAGTAGATGTAGCACAGAACTTGAAGAAAATGGGTTCTAGTATTCCTGGAATTCGTCCCGGCAAGGCAACTAGCGAGTATATCGAACGCGTGTCCAACCGACTAACTTTTTTGGGTGCGATCTTTTTGGGCTTCGTCGCTATTATCCCCACAGCCGTGGAAAGCGCTTTGAATGTAAAAACTTTCCGGGGCATCGGTGCGACATCTTTGTTGATTTTAGTTGGTGTGGCAATTGAGACAGCCAAACAAGTCCAAACTTATGTCATCTCTCAGCGCTATGAAGGAATGGTGAAATAATAGTGACGCGATTAATCTTCTTGGGACCACCTGGAGCGGGTAAAGGAACACAAGCTCAAACTTTGGCTGAACACTTGAATATCCCCCATATTTCTACTGGTGAAATATTAAGACAAGCCATGAAAGAGCAGACTCCTTTAGGAATAAAAGCTCAAAGCTATGTTGATAGCGGCGAGTTAGTACCTGACCAGCTAGTGCAGGACTTGGTACAGGAACGCCTCGATCGACCAGATGCCAAAAATGGTTGGATTCTTGATGGCTTTCCCCGAAAAGTGACCCAAGCAGCTTTTTTGGAGAAGTTACTCGAAGCAATACATCAAGGTGGCGAAAAGGTAGTCAATTTAGATGCACCAGATGAAATTGTCATCGCGCGTTTGCTAGCTAGAGGACGAAAAGATGATACTGAAGAAGTGATTCGTCGTCGTTTAGAAGTGTACCGCGCGGAAACTGCACCTTTAATTGATTATTATGGCGATCGCAAAAAACTCCTAACAGTCAATGGCAATCAGTCCCAAGAAGATGTCACTAATGAACTACAAAAGGTAATCGCTTCCTGAAAAAGAAAGGGCGAGGGCATGAGGGAGACAAGGAAGTATGGGAGGAGCTACCTACAGTAATTCTTTCCCAATGCCCAATGCACCATGCCCCATGCGCCATGCCCTTCTACAAAAAAAAGATCAATTTTAGCTAAGATATATTAATAAACTGTTGATATATTTCTTAAAATGTGTTTCTTTGCAGATGAAGCGCTGCAACTGAACACGAAATTGTTGAGTTGAGGAAAAAACAAATTGTCTAAGCAAGATTTGATTGAAATGGAAGGCACGGTTACAGAGTCCTTGCCCAATGCGATGTTTCGCGTTGACTTGGACAATGGTTTTAATGTGCTAGCACACATTTCCGGCAAGATTCGCCGAAATTATATCAAGATTTTGCCCGGCGATCGCGTCAAGGTAGAGTTAACCCCCTACGACTTGACCAAAGGCAGAATCACCTATCGACTACGAAAGAAGTAACTATATGTAGAGAATTATACCATAAAACCATTTTTTTGACTGTTTCTTAGTCATTTAACTGGATTAATTTTCCTAAAAATGCTATAATTTTATATTTGGAGTCAAAAAATAAAAGGCATGAAAGTTAGAGCCTCTGTCAAGAAAATTTGTGAAAAATGTAACGTGATCAAACGTCGTGGTCGCGTTATGGTGATTTGCGTGAACCCCAAGCACAAACAACGTCAAGGATAACGCTCTTACCAATAGAGCTAGTTGCAGGACGCATATCATCATTAAAACGAAAAGACGCGATTAATCACGTTTTTCCAACCAACAGTAATTGCGAGAACAATAGGGAGAGTTCATTGTGGCACGTATTGCCGGAGTAGACCTTCCACGCGATAAGCGCGTCGAGATCGGTCTGACTTACATCTATGGAATTGGTTTATCACGTTCTCAAGAAATTATAGCGGCTACTGGTGTGAACCCAGACACTCGCGTTAAGGACTTAAGTGATGCCGATGTGACAGCCCTACGAGGGGAAATAGAAACCAACTATCAAGTTGAAGGCGACTTGCGGCGCTTGGAGTCTTTGAACATCAAGCGCTTAGTTGACATTGGTACCTACAGAGGTCGTCGTCATCGTATGGGCTTACCAGTCAGAGGACAAAGAACTCGCACCAATGCCAGAACCCGTAGAGGCAGAAGGCAGACAGTGGCCGGGAAGAAAAAGGCTCCAGGGAAATAATTTTGCAACGCTTGCTAATGCGAGCAAGTTTTACCTTAAATCAACTAAACAAGTATGGCGAGACAACCAACTAAAAAAACCGGGAGCAAGAAGCAGAAACGGAATGTACCCAGTGGAATGGCATACATCCAGTCTACTTTCAACAATAGCATTGTCACCATTACCGATCAAAATGGAGATGTCATATCCTGGGCTAGCGCTGGTTCTAGCGGTTTTAAGGGAGCAAAAAAGGGAACTCCCTTTGCAGCGCAAACCGCAGCTGAAAGTGCAGCTCGCCGAGCTATCGATCAAGGAATGCGCCAAATAGAGGTAATGGTCAGTGGTCCAGGAGCAGGTAGAGAAACCGCTATTCGGGCACTTCAAGGAGCAGGACTGGAAATTACACTGATTCGGGATATTACCCCGATTCCTCACAATGGTTGTCGTCCACCCAAGCGCCGTCGAGTTTAAATACCAAGACTTGGGCTGGGCAGTGAGGACGAAAAGTTACAGCCAGCAATGACCGCTTGAGCGTCTAACGTTCAAACTGTCATTGAGTTAAAGGTTGGGCGACCAGAAGCACGTCAGATTTTCCCGTCAGGAAAGCTGTTAAACTTCGGGCTACCCAAAATATTATTAATCAATTTTGGATTTTAGGTTTGCGATTTTAGATTGAACCCGACTATAAGGGTGCTGGGCCTCGTGGATTTTAAGTTGATGATTTAAGATTTGTTCCGCCAATAATTAAGAGGTGGAGCATGAACGAAAGAAGCACAATCCAAAATCCAAAGTCCAAAATCGAAAATTGGCAGTCAATTCTGGAGGCAATTGATTTGTCTGCTAGCAGCACCTTAGAAAAAGGGAGGCTCATCCGTGGCGCAGTTTCAAATTGAATGTGTAGAGTCGAATACCGAAGAAAGTCGGAACCATTACAGCAAATTTGTATTGGAACCTCTAGAACGCGGTCAAGGAACAACTGTTGGCAACGCACTGCGGCGGGTTTTACTGTCTAATTTAGAAGGTACAGCAGTTACAGCAGTGCGGATTGCGGGCGTTTCACATGAGTTCGCCACAGTTCCGGGCGTGCGGGAAGATGTGCTGGAAATCCTCATGAGAATGAAGGAAGTTATCCTGAAAAACTATTCTTCGCAGCCTCAGATTGGGAGATTACTCGTTACCGGTCCAACAACAATCACTGCGGCGCATTTTGATTTGCCTAGTGAAGTAGAAATCATCGATCCGACCCAGTATGTAGCCACCATCGCTGAGGGTGGAAAGCTGGAAATGGAATTTCGGATCGAGAAAGGCAAAGGCTATCGCACTGTAGAGCGAGGACGTGAAGAAGCCACATCGTTGGATTTTCTTCAAATCGACTCGATATTTATGCCAGTGCGAAAAGTCAACTACAGTGTTGAAGAATCTCGTGGGGAAGGCTTGATTCCAAAAGACCGACTACTGTTGGAAGTTTGGACAAATGGCAGTGTTTCTCCTCAAGAAGCACTATCTTCTGCTGCTGCGATCTTGGTAGATTTATTCAACCCGTTGAAGGACATCTCCCTAGAACCAACAGACACAGGTTCGGATATTCCAGACGACCCAACTGCCCAGATACCCATCGAAGAGTTGCAACTTTCTGTGCGGGCATATAACTGTCTCAAACGAGCACAAGTTAACTCTGTGGCAGATTTGTTGGATTATACCCAAGAAGACCTCTTAGAAATTAAGAACTTTGGGCAGAAGTCAGCAGAAGAAGTCGTGGAAGCTTTGCAGCGACGCTTGGGCATCACCCTGCCAATGGAAAGAGGCTCTAAACACCCTTAAGAAAAACCGTTCATAATTCATAGTGCATAATTATGCGTCACCGTTGTCGCGTCAAAAAACTCAGTAAACCAGCCGATCAACGCCGTGCTTTACTGCGATCGCTCGCCACCGAGCTGATCCGTCATGGTAAGATCACCACCACTTTAATTAGAGCGAAAGTTCTCCGCAGTGAAGTGGAAAAAATGATTACCCTAGCTAAAAATGGCTCCTTGGCGGCACGCCGTGAAGCCCTTGGCTATATCTTCGACAAACAACTGGTTCACGCTCTATTTGAGCAAGCTCCTACTCGATATGGCGATCGCCAGGGCGGTTATACCCGCATCCTGCATACCGTACCGCGTCGGGGCGATAATGCAAAAATGGCAATAATTGAATTGGTTTAAGTCATTAGTCATTCGTCATTAGTCATTGATCACTTGTACTGAGCGAAGTCGAAGTATTAGTGAATAACAAAGGACAACTGACAAAAGACAAATGACAAAGGACAAAATCTGTATGTTAGAAAGCCACCAGCCGACACAAACTCATCGAGTAGCCTTGGTAATCCAATACCTGGGCACTCATTTTCATGGCTGGCAAAGGCAAAAACAACACCGGACAGTCCAAGAAGAGATCGAAATTGCGATCGCGACTATTCTTGGGCATCATGTAACACTACATGGGGCTGGGCGAACCGATTCAGGAGTTCACGCTGCTGCTCAAGTAGCCCATTTTGAAGCAACAGGTTTTATTCCGCCTCACAAGTGGGCAACAATCCTCAACAGCTACCTGCCGCCAGATATATTAATCAGGGCTTCAGCTAGTGTCGATAACCGTTGGCACGCTCGCTTTAGTGCAGCCTATCGACGGTATCGCTACACAATATATACTGAAGATCGGCTTAACTTGTTTGTAAGACCCTTCAGTTGGCATTATTATTATGCACCCCTGGATGAATCTTTAATCCAAGCTGCCTTGAAACCTCTCTTGGGAAAGCATCACTTAGCTGCTTTCCACCGTGCAGGCTCAAAGCGATCGCATTCCTGGGTAGAGGTGCAAGCAGCAGAGTGTCGTCGCAGTGGGCCATTTATCCATATTGAAATACAGGCAGATGGATTTTTGTATGGCATGGTACGGCTGTTGGTAGGGATGCTGGTACAAGTAGGTTCTGGAGAACGAACACTTTCTAGCTTCACCGAACTCTGGAAACAAGAACGTCGGGAAGAAGTGAAATATGCCGCACCGCCTCAAGGCTTGTGCTTGTTGCGAGTCGGCTATCCCGATTTTCCCTTTCCAAAAGAGATTTGGTACGACACCTTGCCAAAGTTCGTCACTAGTCAAGAGTCATTAGTCATTGGTCATTAGTCATTGGTCATTAGTCATTGGTCATTAGTGAATAACTAAGGACAACTGACAAAGGGCAAAGGACAAATAACAAATGACAAAGGACAAATGACTAATGACAAATTAAAAATGACAAAGGACAAATGACAAATGACAATAGTTAAAACATACCTTCCTTCTCAAGCAACCCTTGAGCGTGAGTGGTACATAGTAGATGCCACCGATAAACGTCTCGGTCGCCTCGCCAGCGAAATCGCTCAGGTATTAAGAGGCAAAAAGAAACCCGAATATACGCCTCATTTAGATACAGGTGACTTCGTAATCGTCATCAATGCCGAGAAAGTAGCAGTTACAGGCAAAAAGCGCACTCAAAAGCTTTACCGCCGCCATTCTGGTCGCCCCGGTGGGATGAAAACCGAAACTTTCGCTAAACTGCAAGAGCGCATACCAGAGCGGATTTTAGAACAAGCTGTTAAAGGTATGCTACCTAAAAATAGCCTCGGTAAGCAGTTGTTCACCAAGCTGAAAGTTTACGCTGGGCCTACGCATCCCCATGATGCTCAAAAACCTAAAGAACTAAAAGTTAGTACAATTCCTGGAGAAGAAAATTAATGGTAGTAGCAGATGCTAATAGCGGTCGCGCCGTATACTGGGGTACTGGCCGTCGTAAGAACGCAGTAGCACGGGTACGCTTGGTTCCAGGCACCGGTCAACTGATTGTGAACGGTAAAGATGGAACCTTGTATTTCCAATTCAACCCCAACTACCTGGGAGTGATTAAAGCACCCCTGGAAACTCTAGGATTAGAAAACGAATATGACATTTTGGTAAAAGCAGAAGGCGGCGGCTTGACCGGACAGGCTGATTCTGTTCGCTTGGGAGTTGCTCGTGCTTTGTGCCAACTAGACCCAGACAACCGCCCACCTTTGAAAACCGAAGGTTATTTGACTCGCGATCCCAGAGCAAAAGAGCGGAAGAAATATGGTTTACATAAAGCTCGGAAAGCGCCTCAGTACTCTAAGCGATAAGCGATTGGGGACTGGGTACTGGGTATTGGAGATTAGGTATTGAGAATTGAGTATTGTGAAAAGTCCGTTGTTTATTTACATCTTTCCCAGTCCCCAATCCCTAGTCCCCAGTCCCTAATCCCTAGCTCCAATTGAAACCTGAAAGTTATAATTGATAAAGATAGATTCATCACAAAAGGAACAATGGCTAAAGCTGATATTCACCCCAAGTGGTATCCAGATGCTAAAGTTTACTGCAACGGTCAAGTCGTTATGACTATTGGCTCTACAAAGCCAGAATTGCATGTAGATGTTTGGTCTGGAAATCACCCATTTTACACCGGCACTCAGAAGATTATTGACACTGAAGGTCGAGTAGAGCGCTTCCTCCGCAAGTACGGTATGAGCAGCACTCAAACATCTGGCGACGATCAAAACAAAAAGTAGCGGGTTGGCTCTGCTGTTAACGACGGCCCTGCATCAGCTGGGTCGATTTTCATTTATATGCTCGAGCCAATTTGTTATTTTTTAAGGAGCGATCGCAATCGTCATGGCTGAATCATACTTACTGGACAAACTAAAATCCGTTGAACAAACTTTTAATGAATTAACACGTCGTCTTGGCGACCCCGATACCGCTAGCAATCCTGATGAGTATCAAGAAATTGCTAAGTCTCGTTCTTCTTTGGAAGAGGTCGTTAATACTTATGAAATTTGGAAAACAGCCCAAGAAGATTTAATCGGAGCGCGTCAGGTTTACAAAGAATCTGCAAGTGACCCAGAGTTGCAAGAAATGGCATCACTGGAAGTCAAAGAACTTGAAGAGAAAATAGAACATTTAGAGTCTCGCTTGAAAGTCTTACTGTTACCACGCGACCCCAATGATGAAAAGAATATCATGTTGGAAATTCGCGCTGGTACTGGTGGCGATGAAGCAAGTATTTGGGCTGGCGATTTGATGCAGATGTACACCCGCTATGCCCAGACTCAAGGTTGGAAAGTTTCTCTAGTGAGCGAATCTCGCGGAGAAATGGGTGGCTGGAAAGAGGTCATTCTCGAAATTAAAGGTAATGATGTTTACAGCCAGCTAAAGTTTGAAGCTGGAGTGCATCGCGTGCAGCGCGTGCCGGCAACTGAGTCTGGTGGACGGGTTCATACTTCTACAGCTACCGTGGCGATTATGCCAGAGGTCGATGATGTGGAAATTCACATTGACCCGAAAGATATTGAAATGACCACAGCTCGTTCTGGTGGTGCTGGTGGACAAAACGTCAACAAGGTGGAAACAGCCGTTGACTTGATGCACAAACCAACGGGAATACGCATTTTCTGTACAGAAGAACGCAGCCAGTTGCAAAACAAAGAACGGGCGATGCAAATTCTGCGGGCGAAGTTGTATGAAATCAAGTTAAGCGAACAACAAGAAGCTGTTACTTCCATGCGGCGATCGCAGGTTGGTACTGGATCGCGATCGGAAAAAATTCGCACCTATAATTATAAAGATAACCGCGCTACCGATCACCGCTTAGGTCAGAATTATTCTCTTAACCCTGTTTTGGATGGTGATTTAGAAACGCTTATCCAATCTTGTATATCTCTAGACCAACAAGAACGTCTCGCGGAGTTAGCGACTTCTGCCGCTAACTAATTTTTGCTATTAAGATTCCTGTAAAACCACTTGTTGTACTGTTGCTTTTAACACACACAGGTGGTTTTCTAGTATCGTGTGGAGTGCATCTTCCATTTCACTGGGATAATGGTAATAGGCAAATTCGTACTTCATGACGTAATTTAGCTTTGCCCATTCCTTCAGGGTTTGACAGGTATAAATTAACTTTTGGGCTTCTTCTTGCCAACGTGCAAAAATCCGGTAGCTAAAAAAGCTGCTGCATATATTGCCTTTTGCATCCCAATAAGAAATACACACTTGATGCTTCAAAAGGTGGATTTTTTTGATTTGCTTAACATCGTAGCCTTTAACTTTTAAAGCTTCTTTGGTTTCTGCCTCAGAAATGTTCCACTGTTCTGGTTTAATTTTATTAGTGGCTATAAGATTTTTACCTTTGCGGCGATATTGGTTAATTTTGCGTGGCTTGCGAAACATGATGCACCTTCGATATTATTTCTTCGCAGCAAAGTCTAGCTACTAGCACAACTGCCGTAGCAAACTAAGTTTTTTGGGTTGATTAAAGATAGATGGGTTAGTCTACTAGCTTGATGACTGTAGTTGCCGATTTACAACCAAAGATATAGTTTAGTACTAAAACACAAGGCTGTCAATATAAAAGTAAACTTGTAATATTGAAAGTAGACTTGTAAATACAGTTGGCTAGCTATATAAGCAGTGAAGATCGAAAGCAAACAAAAACTGATTGAAATCATTAAACTAGCTCGCGGTTCAATGAGTCAGCGAGCATTTGGTAAGCTTTTGGGGGTATCTGCTACTGCTGTTCAGATGTGGGAAAAAGGTGTGAAGGTTCCAGATACAGAAAATTTGGCTCGAATCGCATCGAAAGCAGGCTACACAATGGAAGAGTTAATTAGCTGCATTGATGGCAAGCCAATTCCAGAAACCTCAGATTTGAGTCTGATTCTTAGACAAATCCAGCACATGCCTTTGGCCCAAGTGGCTCAAATTGTCCAAGCTGCGGCGGAGAGATTGGCGGCTGTGGCTGAAGCATCCGGGGATGAGGCGAAGGCTAGTTGAATATTTGTTCAGAATTGAATTGAAATCATTAAAATATAACGTTTCTCGTTTGTATGCAGTATACTCTGACCTCTCTCCAAACCTCTCTCCTAAAAGGAGAGAGGCTTTGAATTTTACTCCCCAACGCTAGTAGGGAAGGGGCTGGGGGTTAGGTCTGTATTGGACTGAACCCAGAAGCGCTATAGCTCTCGTTTCTTAACTCTATGGACAAACCTTTTTTGTATGACCAAGACTTCTATGGCTGGACACAGCAGCAGGCTAAAGCGTTAGAGCAGAGGCTAGTTATGGAACTGGACTGGCAACACCTGCAAGAGGAAATTCAAGCTTTAGGGAGACAGGAGTATCGGGAACTCGTGAGCCGTCTGAGTGTATTACTCGGTCATCTCTTGAAGTGGGAGTATCAACCCGAACAACGCTCTCGCAGTTGGTTTTTAACAATTCGAGAACAGCGCCGCGCCATCCATAGGCATTTACGACAGAACCCCAGTTTAAAGTCTCGAACAGAAGAAGCCTTGTTAGATGGCTTTGAAGCGGGAGTCGATTTGGCGCTACGAGAAACTAACTTACCATTACGAACTTTTCCAGAGCATTGCCCCTATTTATTTGATGATGCGATCGCAGACAATTTTCTGTGCGATACTCGTCAAGAATGGGAAGGATAATTCCTACCATTTTTCTAACGCTCATTTGTTATTTAGAGACACGTTATCCCTTGATCTAACAGATGATGCCCAATATTTGTAAGTAAGTAGGTGGGCTGAATTAAAGCTGAATTAAATATATAAATAGATTGACATGAAAACGTTGTACTGATTGAAAAGCTACTAAAAGTTAATTGCACACACCTACTTAGTCAAACTTCCTCAATTTGGAAAAGGAACATTGCGAAACTCAATATTGTTCCCCCGATTATTAAACTTTGGACAAAAAATAAGTGTTAGCGTAAATTTTGGGTGAATAAAAAACTAGGCATCATAAATTACCGCAGTTATTTTACAAACTGAGTTAAATTCTTAAAGCCTAAGAAAATTTACGCTGCTTTTTGTTTATTGGTGTTGATTTTGACAGTTTCTTGACAACGGGATGCTTAGTTCGTTGGGTTTGAGCCTGACCTTTGACGACAAGACAGAGTAAATAACTTTAGGGAAAACAAATTGAATCAACTTTACCGTGATGAGCGTATAAACCGAAACCATCAGCAAACTGAATTGCAGTTTCTCCATCAGCATGGAGTTTGCCGTAATTATCAAGCAGTAATTTTGTAGGTCTATCACAAATTATGTAATGTATAGGCATTGGTATAAACCACCAACCACACTCAGTACATAAATCTTTGTAAACCTGCCATTGCTCCTGGTTATGCTGGCAACCTAGTTCATTGATGCAATAGTCGAATAGTCCAGCGTAGCTTGCCCATTCAGAATTAGGATAAATAAAGTTATCGTAAAAACGACCAAAAGCATCAGGACAGTCTTTCAACTCACTACTTAACCTTTCGCAAAGCCAATCCCATAAAACATTCCATAATTGCGTATGAATTCTACTACCTACTTTATCCGTAAGATTTTCATCTAAAACTTTCCAAATTTCTAGACTGATTTGAGGATTCAGTCCGCTTGGATATAATTCCGTATTTAAATCCCACCATAAATGAGTTCTTGGTTTACCTTCGCCACAAATAGTTTGTAAGCTAGCTACCTGATTAATAATTTCATCATCACTAAGACCGTTGAAGTTAGCTGTTGCAAGTCTTAACTCAGCACTAAAAGCAGCATACGGACTCTCAAAAAAAGTGATTTCAGGCATTGTAAAACTTTCAGCATAAAAATTGTATACATCTTCTAGTACAGCCAATACTCTATTGCGATTTATACGCTCTATAGATAAATTAATCGCTCTCCATTTTTGCTGATAAGATGCGATGGATTCTTCTTGTTGAGATGTCAGTTTTGTAATCATCGATAATTATTTTGTAGAACACAATCGCTTGGAACCTTGGTAATGAGCGAGGCGATCGCATCGCTAATTTTGGCTGAGTTAAAGGTTCTGGTAGAAATACGTAATGGCTGTACAAACTAAGTCCGTCTGCATGGGTTCCAGCAAGTTGGAACCCACAGAGGTGTGTTTTGTCTGTATAGCTGCGATTTCTAATCGCCAAAGCTAGAGTATTTTACTGGCAGTTAAGGAATAAATGGTTTTAAAATGGTGCAATCTTAAAATATTTAGGGGTGCAGCTATGTCACTACGCAACGAACCATTAGATTGGCATTTTGAATCAAATGAGCCTTATATCCCAGTTTACCATAAAGGTGATTTAGTGGGATTTTTTAAACCAGAATATGCTGGCGAAATTATTAAGTTTTTAAATGAAGAAGAAGTTTTAAAAAAAGCACTAAAAATGGCTTGTACTGATTTAATTAAAAAACTGGGAGGCGATACCAGGAAAGTATATTATTTAATGGAAAAATATGTAAAAACTAGTGAACGTCCAAAGTATGGAACTAGAGCGATCGCAGTTTTACTTCAAGATAGGCAAAAAGAGCTTGACTTGAGTAATCAGGAGTTTGCTAAATTCTGCGACACCTTTAAATTATCTCCAACTGAACTGAATAATATTTATGCTGGAGAAGCATTTGATGATAGTTTATTAGCGCCCCTTTCACGGATATTAGGGATGGCAAAAGAGCAATTGCTGAAAGTGCGAGATGGTTCTGGAGAAACAAGTAACACATGAACAGCAAATCAAAATATTCAAATGATATAAAATTGTGAAAACAGACATCATCTTTTATCGGCTGTTTCAAGAATTCCCTGATATCTTTTTTGAACTACTTGGTAATCCTCCAGAATCAGCTAGCCTTTATCAATTTTCATCAGTTGAAATCAAACAAACAGCCTTCAGAATCGATGGTGTGTTTTTGCCTACACAAGGAAGCGAGAACCAGATTTACTTTGTTGAAGTGCAATTTCAAGCTGATGGGGAAATTTATTCACGGCTAATTGCAGAAATATGTTTATACCTCCGTCAAAATCAACCATCAAATGACTGGGGTGCTGTGGTTTTATACCCAAACAGGAATGTAGATACAGGAGATATCAAACATTACCGTGAGTTTTTCACAAGTGGGCGCGTCAGGCGCATTTATTTGGATGAATTAGGTGAAGGTGGATCGCTTCCAATTGGCATTGCAACTGCTAAATTAGTAATTGCAACCGAAGACATTGCGATCGCACAAGCAAGGGAGTTGATAGACAGAACCAAGTCCGAGATAAACTCACCATCAAAACAGCAGCAATTATTACAATTTATAGAGACTATTTTGGCTTACAAATTTCCTGCAATGAGTAGGGAGGAGATGGAAGAAATGTTTGGCTTAAGTGAGTTAAAGCAAACCAGATTTTATCAGGAAGCCTTTCAGGAAGGGGTTGAACAAGGCATTGAACAAGGTGAGGTTAGAGGTGAGATTAAAGGGAAACTAAAAGCAGTACCAGCAATGTTGGCAGCAGGGTTGACTGTAGAACAAGTAGCAGAGGCGTTAGATTTGAGTGTTGAAGAAGTTGGACAAATAATATAAAGCCAGTCTTAAGATAGATGTGGTAAATTTTATCCGTGACTCAAGTCAAATTTTGTTTGCGCCTCCCCGACTCGATCGCGACGAATTTATAGTTAATTTTTGTTAATATTAGAGGCGGTGTTAGTACTTCGTCCTCAACCACCCACTCCCTACCTGAGAGAAACTTAATGCTGCGACTAGAACATATAAGTAAAATTTATCCCACAGGCGAAGTTCTCAAAGATATCAACTGGGAAGTTAAACCAGGCGATCGCATTGGCTTAGTCGGTGTCAACGGTGCTGGAAAATCTACTCAACTCAAAATCATCTCTGGGGAAATTGAACCCACCGCAGGCGAAATTATCCGTCCTAATAGCTTACACATAGCTTACCTCAACCAAGAATTTGAAGTAGACCCCACCCGCACCGTTAGAGAAGAATTTTGGACTGTCTTCAAAGAAGCTAACGAAGTACAGTTATCTCTGGCGCATGTGCCACAAGAGATGGAAACCGCTAGCCCAGACGAACTGGATCGGCTGATCGACAAGTTGGATCGCTTGCAGCGCAAATTTGAAGCCTTGGATGGTTACAACTTAGATGCACGCATCGGGAAAATTTTACCAGAGATGGGGTTTGGGCTAGAAGATGGCGATCGCCTCGTCAGTGCCTTCAGTGGTGGTTGGCAAATGCGGATGAGTTTAGGTAAAATTCTGCTGCAAAAACCCGACTTGTTGCTACTGGATGAACCGACTAACCACCTAGATTTAGAAACCATTGAGTGGTTGGAAAATTACCTCAGAGGACTGGTTACGCCGATGGTAATAGTCTCCCATGACCGGGAGTTCCTTGACCGCCTCTGCACTCAAATTGTGGAAACTGAACGTGGCGTTTCTAGTACCTACCTCGGTAACTACTCAGCATATTTGTCACAAAAAGCTGAAAGTCAATCAGCACAACTTAGTGCCTACGAACGCCAACAGAAAGAATTAGAGAAACAGCAAACCTTTGTTGATAGATTCCGCGCCAGTGCTACCCGCAGTACTCAGGCAAAAAGCCGGGAAAAGCAACTCGAAAAAATCGAGCGTATTGAAGCACCCATTGCTGGAGTAAGAACTCTACATTTCCGTTTTCCACCTGCACCTCGCAGTGGACGCGAAGTAGTGGAAATTCAAGATTTAACTCATCTTTATGGTGATAAAATCCTGTTCTTGGCAGCAAACCTCCTGATTGAAAGAGGCGATCGCATTGCATTTCTTGGCCCCAACGGTGCTGGAAAATCTACCCTTCTGCGCGTAATTATGGGTATGGAACCACCCACAGAAGGTATCGTTAAATTAGGCGATCATAACGTTATCCCCGGTTACTTTGAGCAAAATCAAGCTGAAGCCTTGGACTTAAAGAAAACTGTCATGGAAACTATCCATGATGAAGTTCCCGACTGGGATAATCAAGAAGTCCGCACGCTTTTGGGACGCTTCTTATTTACCGGTGACACAGTATTTAAACCGGTTGGGGCATTAAGTGGAGGAGAAAAAGCTCGTTTGGCATTGGCAAAAATGCTCTTACGTCCTGCTAACCTACTAATTTTAGATGAGCCGACAAACCACCTAGATATTCCAGCTAAAGAAATGCTGGAAGAGGCGCTCCAAAACTATGATGGCACAGCAATTGTAGTCTCTCATGACCGCTACTTTATTTCTCAAGTAGCAAATAAAATCGTCGAAATTCGTGATGGCGAATTCCGCGTCTATTTAGGAGATTATCATTACTATCTCCAAAAAATTGCCGAAGAAAAAGAACAGGCAAAATTAGCTGCAATAGAAGCCGAAAAAGCAGCGAAAAAAGCGGCTAAAGCAGCTAAAGCTTCCACGAAAAGGAAATGAGAAACTAAAAAATGGCTTAGTAGTAGCAGCGTTTTAGCGCTATTACTAAGTAATCACTCGTTATAAGAGTTCTAAAACATCACAGGAAAATTACTAAAATTTAAAAAATATTTCCAAAAACCGCAAGTCCTTCGTAAAAGAAGTTAATAAGCAAAAATTCACTTGCGGCGTGGATTAGCAGTGGTATCATTCGGGTATTACAAAAAGTAAAGGGCAATTTTACTATGACCAAAGCACCTGTTGCTCCTGTGGTGCTAGTCATTTTAGACGGATGGGGCTACTGCGACCAAACGCGAGGAAACGCCATTATTGCGGCTAAAACTCCCATTGTGGACAGTCTATGGGCAGCTTACCCGCATACCCTCATCCACACATCAGGAAAAGCCGTAGGGTTGCCAGAAGGTCAAATGGGCAACTCGGAAGTTGGTCATTTGAACATTGGTGCTGGACGAGTGGTACCGCAAGAACTTGTACGCATCTCCGATGCAGTCGAAGACGGTTCTATTGCCTTAAAACCAGCACTTGTCAAAATTTGCCAGGAAGTTCGTTCTCGGAATAGCAAGCTGCATCTAGTCGGGCTTTGTTCTGAAGGAGGGGTACATTCGCATATCACCCATCTATTCGGACTACTTGACCTAGCCAAAGATCAGCAAATTCCAGAAATTTGTATTCACGCTATCACCGATGGTCGTGACACCGCCCCAACTGACGGTGTAAGAGCGATCGCGCTACTGCAAAATTATATAGACCGCACAGGAATTGGGCGCATAGTCACCCTCAGCGGTCGCTACTACGCGATGGATCGCGATCGCCGCTGGGATCGAGTCAAACGCGCCTACGACGTGATGACCCAAGATGGTGCAGGTGATAATCGCACGGCTGTAGAAATCTTGCAAGCATCCTATGCCGAAGGGGTAAAAGATGAATTTATCAACCCAATCCGAATTGCACCAGGCGCAATAGAACCAGGGGATGGGGTGATATTTTTCAACTTCCGCCCCGATCGCTCCAGACAACTGACTCAAGCTTTAGTCAGTCCCACGTTTAATGGTTTTGAAAGGCAGCAAATCACACCACTGTCTTTTGTCACTTTTACGCAGTACGATCCAGACTTACCCGTGGCTGTAGCCTTTGAGCCTCAGAATCTCAGTAACATTCTGGGAGAAGTTATAGCCAATCATAGTTTGAATCAGTTCCGCACCTCCGAAACAGAGAAATACGCCCACGTCACCTATTTCTTTAATGGGGGTCTGGAGGAACCTTTTCCCGGAGAAGATCGGGAACTAGTAAGTAGCCCGATGGTAGCAACTTACGACCACGCCCCAGCAATGTCAGCAGCAGCAGTTACAGATGTTGCGATCGCTGCGATTCAAAAGGGTATATATTCCCTAGTTGTGATTAACTATGCTAACCCAGACATGGTAGGGCATACGGGTCAAATAGACGCTACCATTACAGCAATTGAAACAGTCGATCGCTGTTTGGGACGTTTGTTAGAGAGCGTTATCAAAGCTGGTGGTACAACAATTATTACTGCCGATCACGGCAACGCTGAGTATATGCTAGATGAAGGGGGTAATCCCTGGACGGCTCATACCACTAACCCAGTCCCCTTCATCTTGGTGGAAGGAGAGAAAGTCAAAATCCCTGGATATGGTACAAATGTCGAATTGCGAAGCGATGGCAAGCTATCCGACATCGCTCCCACGATTCTAGAGATTTTACAGCTGCCTCAGCCACTAGAAATGACCGGGCGATCGCTGCTGAAAACAGCAGAATACGAGCTGCAACGTACTCGCACTCCCGTGCAAGTAGGGCTGTAAAACAGTTAATAGTGAGGAGTTAAGAGTTAATAGTCAAGGTGATGAATTAAAACTTTCTTAACTCCTAACTCCTAACTCCTAACTCCCTGTTTGAAAACTTGTTATAAATGAGATTCCTACCATGACAGTTAGTAATATCGTGCAAGGCATTTGGGCATTTTCCGCCACTGGTTTGATTATCTTGGTTTTACTGCATAGTCCCAAAGGTGATGGCATTGGTGCCATTGGTGGACAAGCCCAATTATTTAGCAGCACCAAAAGTGCAGAAAACACCTTAAACCGAATTACTTGGGCATTGACAGTAATTTTTCTCGGTTTAACAGTAGTTTTAAGTGCTGGTTGGCTGCCTAAATAAGGATAGGTAAATGGGGAAAAGAACCCAACACCCGATACTTAACACCCTAATAAATTTAATTTCACGACGGTTAATTACAGCTCTTGCCTTGTTGATTGGCACAGGGCTGTTAGTCATTTTTACTAATATCCAGTTGAGTAATGGGTTTGCAATAGTACCAGAATATATACATTCAGATTTAATAATTTCTCTCCCCACTTCCTCAAAACCCCATCCCTTACCGCCCACACTGGCGCAGTGGCAAGATAACACTAACAGTGGTGACTACTTTTCCCAAATCACAACAACCCAAGTTGGTTATTTAGTCTGGTCACAATTTCCTATTCGAGTTTACGTAGAACCACCAAAATCTGTCAGCGAAAAACAAGCTCAAGCATGGGTTAATGGTGTCTTGCAGGGTGTACAGGAGTGGAGTACTTATTTACCTTTAACAGTAGTCGAACAGCCAGAAGTTGCTGATATTACGATTGTCCGAAAAGCGCCACCTCTACAAACTTCGCCTGGTAGTAATATACCCCGTGCGCGATCGGCACAAACGACTTACGAGTTATACACCAGCAACAAAATTTTATCCCACCGCTTCACCATCTTGTTAAGCCCTAGTCAAACAGGTGAGTATCTCATTGCAGCTACCCGCCACGAATTCGGTCATGCATTGGGAATTTGGGGTCATAGTCCGCTACAAACTGATGCTTTATACTTTTCTCAAGTTCGTAACCCGTCACCTATTTCTGCCAGAGATGTAAATACTCTAAAGCGGGTTTATGAACAGCCAACCAGTTTAGGATGGTCTTTAGTGGATAATTCAAAGATTAATTGATTGATAAGTAATACCCTAACGTCTGTCAGTAATCCAAGCCTCTCGCTGTTGTCCCTGAATCGACTGTACCATTCCAAACCTTTCCTCAATTTTGCGTGGCAGAGTGTATATCCCAAAGATGTAAACGCAATCTTCTTCTGGTTGATGTGTCAAAACACGAACTCTGGCTTCGTTATTTTGTAAACGCTCCATGAAAATAGATGCATAAATTTCAACATCTTCAGGAATCTCATATACTTCTTTTGAAAAGGTGAATCTCTTCTCCAAACTATTTGCAATTTGATCGATAACGTTTTGCTCCGGCAACGGAGTTGTGAAGGATATAGACGTATGTTCGGCAGCACTTTCCATCTTCTAGCTGCTCTAAGTCAGGGATATTTATCAACTTTATCTGACTTGCATCATACTTCATTTCGTTAACTTTCTTTAGTCAGGTATCTGTATTCATAAATCACAAATAATTGTATGATTAGAATACTAGCCAATGCTGGCTAACATTGTTGCTCGATCGCACTCATTAGCATCTTAGAATTTCCAGTGCGATCGCACTTTTTCCTTTTCCTTACGCTCTACGACTTAGTGGTAGAGGTCGCTGTGCTAAAACTCCTTTATATAGTTCTTCCAGCAGACTAATATTTTTACTAAGGGTATAGCGGTCTAATACACGCACTCTAGCTTTTTGCCCCAGTAGGGTTGTTAACTCTGGATGGTCTTGCAGCACTGGCAAGAGGGTTCTCAATTGCGATCGCGCCGTTTTGGTACTAATAACTACACCTGCACCCTTTTCCAAGACTTCTCCATCTGCACCCACATCTGTTGCTAAACAAGCCAACCCACATGACATTCCTTCTAACAGAGATAAGGACAAACCCTCTACCAATGAAGGCAAAACAAATACATCTGCGCCCCGCAAAATTTCAATGCGTCGGTCTTCATCAGCAACAAATCCCAACCAGATAATGCCGTATTCTGAACCATAAAAAGGCTCTAAGGAAGACTTTAAAGGGCCGTCGCCAACAATTAGCAACTTCGTACCAGGACTCATTGCCGACTGCTTCCAAGCGCGGAGAAGAGCCTCGACATTTTTCTCTGGTGCTATGCGACCCTGATAGACAAATAAACGTTCGGCTTTAAATTCTGCTTTAATTTGAGAAAATCCTGGAGAATACTTAGCAGTATCAACACCATTGGGAATTACGGCAATATTTTCTTCTCTTACACCCATCCCTGCCAATAATTCTCGCTGAATTTGGGAAAATACAATCACGCGATCGTAGTTAACTAAAAAAGGCGCGTAGAGCTGATAAGCCAAAAGTTGTGTTCCTGATACCAGTTTTGCACCCTTGCCAGCAAATGGCGTGTGAAAAGTGGCAACTAGGGGCAACCTCAGTTCCTCACAGATTTCCGGTAGAAAAAAGTCTAGAGGAGATAAGGTCAAGGAAGCATGGACTACATCTGGTTTGATTTCCCGCAGTGAATCGGTTAAAACTTTGGTGGCTTTAAAAGTAGGAATTGTGTAAACCTGGGACTTGTAAATGAAAGGTAAAGAGACCTCTCGAAGATTTGGCCAATTATCAGGTTCAGACTCTTCCTGGGCGAAGTGAAGAAAGCTAACTTGATGTCCCCTATCTAGCAAGGCATTTGTAATTTCTCGACTGTAGGTGACATTGCCGCAAAAGGGTGATTTTTTTCCAATCCAGGCTATACGCATTCTTTATTTAGCTGTAAGAAAAGCGGGTTTAATCTATTAATTATGTGTCCTTTGTGATTTTTATTTTATCTAGCTATACTTGCTGGTTTTTTTATTTATTAAAAATTCCCATAACTTTCTACTAGTTTAAAAGCTTATTGTCAGCTAATTAAACCAGTTGATTGATGGCTTTATTCATTTTAGTTATAAGTTGTTAATTTCTGATATTTAAACAACTTATTCTGACTAATGTCAGATTCATATCCGGCAAGTATGTGATAAATTTTCACTGGCAACAGTTTACCATGAACACAAAAGCTTTAAGTAAATTATTAATTACGTCAAGGTAATGAATAATAACTACTGTTAGCTGATAACTACTTGTGTGAGTTATACCAGGTTAATATACCTCCTGAAAAGACGATCGCAGCTAATCCCAAAAAAACTATCTGTAATCCCAGAAAGGTTTCTGCGACACCAGCTAATGCTAAAGGTAAGGAGAGGGCAATATTAATGACATTGTTCTGCAAGCCAAAAACTTTACCACGCATTTCTGGAGGTGTTTCTGTTTGGATTGCAGTTTGCATGGGAATTCCTACTAGTGCCCCAAAAATACCCACAAGCATCACCAGTAACAAGACAAGCCACAGTTGAGTTGTAAATACTGACAGACCAATCAGGGATGCTGCCATACCTATACAACCACACAGACTTAGCTGAGTATAGGAGAAGCGTTGACCAAATTGACCGAGAATTGTTGCTCCACCAGCGATACCAACACCGCCAGCTGCTAGTAAAAAGCCGAACTGGGAAGCTTTCATGTTGGGAATTATTTCCGCCATCCGAACGGCTAGAACAGTTAATGCTGCAAAAACAGAAAACAAGATAATCAGTTGCAGCAAAGCATTGCGGACGCGATGATTTGCTTTGAGATAGGCAAAACCGTCTCGCAAGTCAGAGAATACGTGAGGGAATTCTGTATCGGGGTGGTGGTGTTTTTCCTTAGTTGCCAGGAGGAACAAAATTAGTCCAGCGATCGCATAACTGCCACCAACTAAAAGTTCCTTACCCAAATTACCACTACCACCAATTTGCAGCCAAAGTCCATCGGCGATCGCTAACAATGGTTCTCCAACAGCAAACCCAACAATCACCGATGCCATCATCGTTGTCGTATAAAGCGAATTTGCTGAGAGTAAATCCTGTTCTTCTACGATTAAAGGAATTGCCGCCTGTTCCGCTGGTGCAAAAAACTGCGTCAAAGTCGAAACTAAAAAAGTCACACCCAGAATGATCAAAAAACCCACTGGCAGCACTCCTATGGGTTTCCAATCATGAGTCAACCACAACAGGAAGGGAATTGACAAAACCAGGATGCCACGCCAAATATTTGTTGCCACCAGCACAGCCTTTTTCGACCAGCGATCGACAAACACACCAGCAACAGAACCAAACAATACGGCTGGAATAGTAAAAGCCATCATCAAGACTGATACCCAACCACTAATACTCTGATTGCTTCCTTGAAACTGAGTATTAATCAAAGCAATCATCAACACCAAATAAACTTTATCTGCTAGTTGGGAAAAAACTTGACCGCCCCAAAGAGCCAAGAAATTAGGATTTTTTAATACAGGTAAAAATCCTAGCTGTTTTACATTCCCTGCAATAGCTTCTCCATCTGAACTAGAGGCATCTAATGTCGGTAATTCTTTTTCTGGAATAGTGGCTATTGGCAAATTTTGCCCATTACGAACGCCATTGCTATCTACCTCAGCAGTGGTTAATTTGTCCTCAGATTGTGTTTCTGATTGGCTTGGAAGATCGGTTTTTGGACAATTTTGATCGTTTTTAGAAATATCTTTTGGGGACATTTCTTGGCCATTTATTTGACTAGGTGTACACTTGGGAACAGCACTCAAGTGATTCCTGAGTGTAGAATCTGATACCCTATTCTGTTTTTTGGCGAGGCTTGGTGACAAAGGTAGGATTTTTTTATCCAAATCAGAAGGTTGCATCATGGTTGGCAGCAAAATAAGAGTCGATCAAGGTAGCAGAGCGAATAGGACGACCTAATTGATACTGAGCATACTGGCGCAAAATCTGCTCAACAGATAACCAGTCATAATCTCTAGCACTATCAATTTGCATTATCTCTGGTTGTGACAGCTGTTGAAGCAAAGCTAGTTCCATAGCACCCAAACGACTAGAAATCACAGGTATTTCTTGCCGATGCACAACAACTGTTTGGGCATTGAGCATTGCGGATGGAGCATTGGGCATTGGGTATTGGTTATTAATTCCCTCCTCCCCTGCTCCCCTGCTCCTTTGTTGCGCCCTTATCTCCTTTTCCCCTTCTTTTCGTAAACGTTCCCTAGCTTCTAAGGAAACCGTTCCACCCGCAGGGATGCTAAATCCTACCTGCCAGTTGGGGTCTGTGAAGTCTGGCTTAAGGGAACGTTGAGATAGGCAGCAGATTTGCACTTGTGGCGTCAGTCCTGCTAAGGCTAAAAGGTGAAATACACCATGAGCCAGATGAGCTAAAACACCAAATGAATTTGTACTAGACACCGCCTCTAAGCGATGGAGATGTTCATTGAACAAATCATAAAGTTCTTCTTGGGGTTGTTCGCTCAAAGCTTCACACAGAACTATTTCTGCTAAATATTGACTGGCAGCCAGTTTTCCTAAATCTTTAGCTAAACCAGGATAAGTTTTTAACGTCTGTGCTTGAGTAATTTTATCAAGCGATCGCCCTTTAGCAATCAATAGTTCATTCACAACAAACATTCCACTCCTACCACCCAGGCTGGAGTTGTGCTTACGCGACCCTGGAGCCACGGCTCGAATTAGACCGAATTCTCGTGTCAAAATCGTCACTATTTTATCCGATTCTCCTAGCGCCTGGGTTTTAAGATTAATACCAGTTGCTTTGTAGGTTCTACTCATTAGTCATTAGTCACTAGTCATTAGTAGTTATTAATCATTGCTCAAGGGTCATTAGCTTAGGACAAATGACAAATGACAAAGGACAAATGACTATTCACCCTTTCCCAAGTTATCGCGCTGGCGGATCAAATCCATACCGCGAGATGTGCCTAATCTAGTAGCACCCGCTACGATTAAGTCTAGGGCTTGATTGATAGTGTGAATACCACCTGAAGCTTTAATTCCTACCCTTTCTTTTGCCAATTCTTGCAAAAATCGCACATCTGCCACAGTTGCACCACCATTCCAACCTGTACTAGTTTTTAAGAATGCTGCTCCTGCCTCCATAGCTATTTCAGCAGCTATTTTTTTCTCCGCATCTGTCAACAGGTTAGTTTCCAAAATTACCTTGACCGTTTGCCCAGTCTCTTCACAAATTTCGGCAATCTCTCGGTGGACTTTTTCAGTTTTGCCAGCTTTTAACCAGCCTAAGTTCATCACCATATCCAACTCAGTGGCCCCACTATCCACCGCTTCTTGAGCTTCATACAGTTTCACTGCTGAAGTCGTTGCACCAGAAGGAAAGCCTATCACTGTACAAACTTTCGGGTTTTTACCGTGGAGGAGTTCGACTGCTTGCTTGACATTAGCGGGGAACAGACAAACCGCCGCAAAGTTGAATCTATATGCTTCTTCACACCATTGCTCAACCTGCTCTGGAGTAGCCGTTGGCATTAACAGGGAGTGATCGATAAATGGCGCAATATCAATGTCTGGATAGTCTGCTGCCATCGTGTCTTCTGCCAGTGATTGATTATTAAACTTTATAAAAAATTAAAACATTTCTTATATATATATTAAACCACATTTATTACGAGTTTATCCTGAAAACAAGTTGCTGAATTGTCTTTAATATTGGCTTTACAGATATCCCAGGATTACTACAAGTGTTTAAGTTAACGCTAAGTAGTAGTAATACTAGGAATATCAAGAGGTTTTTTTGCACTATTTCCTAAGAAGTTAATAATACTTTGAGCCAATGCCTGCGATGCCAAATATGGGACACCATTACCAATAGTTTTAAACATATTAGTGAGTGACATATTTTCTGGAAGTACAAAATTTCCAGGCAAAGATTGGATAGCTAAAGCTTCTGCTACAGAAATCCGCCGGACTTTGTAAGGATGTAAATGTACTTCATTATTTCCATAGCAAGCTGTCGGAGAGTAACGCCATCTATGCAGACGTTTGAAAGACTTTTTAGAATCATCTCCTTCATTAATAGCAGCAAATTTTGTGATACCTGCCCTTGGTTGAAAACAGTTTTTAGTATTGGAATGTTTCAGAACATTATTTTTTCTAAACCAGTATTCAACTGTTAATTCTTCAGGTATGCCATCAGGACAAGGTATTAGAGAATTTTCTTGGAATGGTTCACTCTTACACCAGTGGTAAGCAAAAACTTTTTCTTGAGGATATAAAATATAATTATTCCAAGGAAAATATCCCTCATTTAGTAGCTTTTCACTACCGATTTTGATTCCTATATCTTGAAGAAAATTATTTTTGAAACCAATTAGAATAATTCTTTCTCTATCCTGGGGTACGCCATATTCGATAGCATTAATTAACCGCTCTGTTAATATATATCCTGATTCCTGCAATTTTTGCTTGAGGGATTCAAAAAATAAACGGTGTTTTGTCGTTTTCCACAAACCTTTAACATTTTCAAATAAAAAGAAGTCGGGAATATTTCGGCAAATTAATTCAATATATGAAGCAGAAAGCTTGCCATTATCTCCTAAACTTCCTCTATTTTTTCCACCCATAGAAAAATCAGGGCAGGGAGGCCCACCGATGAAACCAATTATATTATGAGATTTGCGGCAGTCCTTGACTAATTCTTGAAGGTGTTGTGCTTCTTTTCCGATAATAAATTTTGTTACATCTGCTGCTTCACCGTGATGATATCCATATTCAGGCGATCGCATTTTTAGAACTTCCCGTGAATGGCGATAGGCGGTGATAAATGGGGCGAAGATTTCATTGACATAAACAATATTAAAACCGCTGGTTTCAAAACCTAAATCGAGGAAACCTGAGCCAGCAAAAAAAGAGAAAATACAAGGGCGATCGCTCATTGAATTACTAGTACGATCAAAAATTATTATTAATATTCAGATTCTCGGAAAATGGTTTATGTACGTAACTTATACTAACTATCCCAAATTTGATTTAAGGATTGGCAAAAACTAATATACTTAGGGTTTCTACGTAAGTACCAATCAAAAAATAACAATTAAAAAACTGCTTAAATAGTCAAAAAAATTTACAGTTTCCCTAAGTATTACATCTTAAAGTTTACTCAATCTTTAAGGAAAATACCTGACAGAAAAAGAGTCTGGAGTCACAATTAAATATAGGGGTTTCCAAGCCCAAATGATATTTCAGACAAATATTTGTCATTAAATAAAAAGCCGGGGTACTTCGGACTAAATTTTATGCGGATTTTAATTTACTCCTACAACTACTATCCAGAACCGATTGGTATTGCCCCACTAATGACTGAATTAGCAGAGGGACTAGTGAAACGCGGGCATGAAGTGCGTGTAGTTACCGCTATGCCCAATTACCCTGAGCGGCAAATTTACCAGGAATATCGGGGTAAATGGTATGTCAACGAATACAAAAATGGCGTTCAAATTCAACGCAGTTACGTTTGGATTCGTCCACAACCCAACCTATTAGATAGGGTGTTATTAGATGCTAGTTTCGTCGTCACTAGCTTTGTACCCGCCCTCATCGGTTGGCGCCCAGATGTGATTCTCTCAACATCGCCATCCTTGCCAAGCTGTGTACCAGTTGCTCTTTTAGGATGGTTACGTGCTTGTCCTGTAATTTTAAATCTACAAGATATTTTACCAGAAGCAGCCGTCCATGTCGGTCTATTGAAAAATAAATTACTTATTCGGTTGTTTACATTATTGGAAAAATTTGCTTACCGCACTGCCACTAAAATTAGCGTCATTGCCGATGGGTTTGTGGAAAATTTGCGATCTAAAGGCGTAGAAGCTGACAAAATTGTGCAAATTCCCAACTGGGTTGATGTAAATTTTATCCGCCCTTTACCTAAAGAGGATAACCCTTTCCGTACAGCACATAGTCTAAACGGCAAATTTGTAGTACTGTATTCTGGTAACATTGCCCTAACCCAAGGCTTAGAAAGCGTCGTCAAAGCTGCTTCTGCCTTGCGCCATATCCCAGATATTGTCTTTGTCATTGTTGGAGAGGCAAAAGGTCTACAGCGATTGCAACAGGAATGTCTAGACTGCGGCGCAGATAATGTGATGTTACTGCCATTTCAACCCCGCAAAGATTTACCACAGATGTTAGCAGCTGCGGATGTTGGTTTAGTGGTACAAAAGAAAAATGTTGTATCCTTCAATATGCCGTCAAAAATTCAAGTGTTACTTGCTAGTGGAGGGGCCTTAGTTGCTTCTGTACCCGACAATGGTACGGCAGCAAGAGCCATTAGGCAAAGTGGCGGCGGAGTTATCGTTCCTCCAGAAGATCCCCAAGCTTTAGCGATGGCAATTTTAAATTTGTACCAAAACCCCGAAAAAGTCAAAACTCTGGGTTATAAAAGTCGCCAATATGCCGTTGAGCAATATGCTTTTGAGCAAGCTTTAAATCAGTATGAGTCCTTGTGTTACTCATTGACAGCAGAACGCAGAGCAATTCAATCTACAGGCATAGTTACGAAACAAGAAGTTTAATCTTTGCTGCAAAGTTATGTTACATCTGTAGAAATTACGATTATACCCTCATGCCTAAATATTAGGAATTTTTAAGGTAGCGAATTTTACTAATAAAAATATAACAATAGACAAGCAGGTTGTCAGGTGGATTGTTGAACTAAAAATCTCGTGGCTCACTTCATTCAATAGACCTCTTGCAAAAGTCCTTAACACCCCACCCCCAACCCCTCCCCAAAGCATCGGAAAGAGGAGCATTTGCTTTACTAAAATGCGGGGTGGGGTTCTTTATTTTTGATTTATGCAAGAAGTTTAACCCGTGATTACCCGAGTACAAAGTATATATAAATACTTAAATTTATATGTGTATAATAAATCAGACTTTTGCTAGACCAGTAATTAGTATGCTGTGTTGTATCGTAATTTTTAGCAGACAGTATAAAGCGTAGATGTGTAGTTACTTGCAAATTACTAGCTTTAGATTACATATTATGCTGTTTGATTAATCTGCAATTATTTTCGCTGTCAATTCCTGCTGCAAAGCTATTGGTTGATTTATCGCTGCACAATAACCATCAGCTTTTCAGCTGTTGCGGATATCGAAATCTAAACAGCCAATTATCAAACTAATCCCATAGACACCTGTTTTTTTGTTAGTATTCAAAAAAACCTATTGGCATATTTGTCAGATCAATTGTTCGTTGTTTGTAAGTAAATGTCAACAATTGTTTCAAAAGGAAGAAAGCACCTGAGGTTTAATGACTGATTATTTCCAAGGAAATTTCCCATTGCAATCTGTCCCACTGACGAAGAGTGCGGTAATAAGCCACGGCCAAACCGAAGAGGCGAGCGAAAAATTAGCTGCAACGATCGCTGTTGCGGCATCAGATCGCAAAGCAGGTGAGATTCTATTGCTCAAAGTAGCAGAGGTATCTTACTTGGCGGATTACTTTGTGATGATGACTGGCTATTCTAAGGTACAGGTAAGGGCGATCGCTCAAGCAATTGAAGGAAAAGTCGAAACTGAGTTGCAACGCCGTCCTTTAAGGACAGAAGGAAAAGTCGAGGGCAGTTGGGTACTACAAGATTACGGTGATGTGATCGTTCATATCATGATGCCCAAGGAACGGGAGTTTTATAATTTAGAAGCGTTCTGGATTCATGCAGAACGTATTTCCCTTCCAGAATCTGATGAAGGTGAGGGTAAGCCAACATGATTAGGTCTTCGGTTTCTAATTGCCCAGTTCCTACAGACCAACAACCACTCAATGAATACGAAGAGTTAAAAACTTCCTGGCTGTTTCGTGATACCACTTTACATTGGCGCGAGTATATCACGAAACTTGTTTGGATTTGGGGTTTATCTTGGCTCTTTGCAGGGCCTATAGCTGCGGCAAGTTTTCCTCCTCACAAGTATATTGCACATTTTATTCTCTGTGGTGCAGCAGGAGCCAGTGTCGGGTTAGTGCTGATACTGGTAAGGTTATACTTAGGCTGGTACTACGTGTGCGATCGCCTTTGTAGTCCCACAGTATTTTATGAAGAGTCCGGCTGGTACGACGGTCAAACTTGGACTAAACCACAGGAAGTCCTTAACCGCGATCGCTTAATTGTTGCATACGAGATCAAACCCATTCTGCGACGGTTACAATTTACCTTCGCTGGGTTGGCGGGAATGTACGTTATTGGTACTATAGGTTGGCATTTGTTTTAAAGAGTCATTAGTCATTAGTCATTAGTCATTGGTCATTAGTAAATAAACAAAAGACATAGACGCGCCAGCGGCTTCCCGCAGGGTAGGACAAAGGACAAAGGACTAATAACCAATGACTAATTTAATTAAAAAAGGTGATAAATATAAACCCATGACAATGGGAAAACGAACTCAAGCCACAGCACTGGAAGTCCGGTTGCTGCGGGAAGGTATTATTGAATCCAGGCATATAGTCCAAGCTGTTGTCTGCGACGAACGAGGACGGGTTCTAACCGTTGCCGGAAATTCTGAAACTGCTGCATTTATCCGTTCAGCCCTCAAACCGTTTCAGGCACTTGCTGTCACCACCACAGGTACACTGGAACGCTATCAACTCAGCGATCGCGACTTAGCAATTATCACAAGTTCTCATAAAGGAAAAGTAGATCAAGTCCGACAGGTATTTAACATCCTTTGGCGAGCCGATCTCGACCCGACTACACTCCAGTGTCCAATTCCTGAAGGCAAACGGAGTCCTCTGGAATACAATTGCTCTGGAAAACATGCCGGAATGTTAGCCGTTTGTCAGCAACGCCATTGGCCCTTGAATAACTACTTGGATCGCAAGCACCCAATACAGCAGTTGATTTTGGGCAAAGTAGCAGAGTTGCTGCGAATGCCAGCCGCAGAATTTATCAGCGCTCATGATGATTGTGGCGCACCAACTTATCTAATGCAACTCGGTCACATGGCATCTTTATATGCACTGCTAGCCTCTAGTACCAACTTGGATATGGAGCGGATTGTCCGTGCTATGACTCATCACCCCGCGATGGTCGCAGGAGATGGAGAATTTGATACGGAACTGATGCGCTTAACTCCAGGAGAACTAGTCAGTAAAACTGGTGCCGAAGGAGTGCAGTGCATTGGTAGACTCGGTGAAGGCTTGGGATTGGCAATCAAAGTCATGGATGGGGCAAAACGAGCAAAGTATGCCGTTGCTATTCATTTACTTCAGCAAATGGGGTGGATTAGTCCCAGCGCCGCCGAAAGTCTCTCAGAAAAGTTTGTCACCTTGGGAAAATACAAGCGTTTAGAAGTAATTGGAGAATTATCATTTTTGTAGTTGCCAAACTCTTGACTATAGGTTATGCTATAAAAGTTAAGAGCGACGCGGGATAGAGCAGCCTGGTAGCTCGTCGGGCTCATAACCCGAAGGTCAGTGGTTCAAATCCACTTCCCGCCACCACATAAAAAATAAGAAAAATAAAACAAAACCCTACAATCAGTAAAGATTGCAGGGTTTTGTTTTATTTTGATCTATTCTGGAAGAAATAGCCATCCAAAAAGCGCGGAGAATCATGGTTGTGAAGTTGCAGCGACCAATTTTAGTGGGAGGATTGGGACTTTCCTTTTCCCTGTGGATGTTGGACAGTTGGCACGATTCTATATTGCAGGTGGGTGAGTTCGGTTTGTTGAGTGCCTTAGCTGTAGGTGGTGGTTTGTGGTTATTCCAGCAAAAGCGCCCCAAAGACAGTTTAAAGCAGCTAGATGGTATGGTGGTTGACCGAGCGACTGTGGAAAGTGCGATCGCTAAATCTGAAACTGTAATTAACCAACTAGCACAAGAAACAGAAAACCATTCAGCCTTAGAGACACTCAGAGAACAAGTTGCCCAATTGTTGCTGGAATTAGACAGACAAGAAATTAAAGTTGCTGTGACTGGCGGGAAATCCGTGGGTAAAAGCACTTTAATTCAAGTGCTACAAAATTTAGAGACACAAAATTCCGTGTTTTTACAAGAGACAGCACCTTTGTTTAGAGAAACAGGTGAAAATTCAGATGCAGCTATTTTGGCAGAAGTAGCAAAATCTGATTTTGTGCTATTTCTGACAAACGGTGATTTGACAGATTCAGAATTTCAAACCTTACAGCAGCTAAAGGCAGCAAATCAGCCTAATATGCTGGTTTTCAACAAACAAGACCAGTATTTAACTGATGAAAGCGCCAACATCTTTAGTCAATTGAAACAGCGGATGCAGGGAAATGTAGTTGCAACTGCGGCCTCTCCCATTGCCATCAAAGTCCGAAAGCATGAGGCTGATGGTTCTGTGCAAGAGTGGATGGAGCAACCAGCAGCAGATATTCAGCAATTAACGCACCAGTTGGGTGAAGTTTTGGCACAGCAAGGACAACGGCTAGTTTGGGTGACAACCATGAGGAAAGCTGGGTTGTTGAAAGCTGAGGCGAAAAATTGGCTGAATGGAACCAGACGCGATCGCGCCACCCCAATTATTGAACAATATCAGTGGATAGCTGCTGCTGCTGCCTTTGCTAACCCAGTACCAGCCTTTGATATTCTGGCAACTGCGGCAATTAATGCTCAAATGGTAATGGATTTGGGTAATATCTATCAGCAAAAATTTTCCCTAGAACAGGCACAAACCGTAGCTGGAACAATGGGAAGTTTGATGCTGAAATTGGGTTTAGTTGAACTTTCTACAAAGGCTATTAGTACTGTTCTGAAAAGTAATGCCGTTACCTTTGTTGCTGGTGGCGTAGTGCAAGGAGTAAGTGCAGCTTATCTGACTAGAGTCGCAGGGTTAAGTCTAGTTGAGTATTTCCAACAGCAGGAAATAGCGATAGATTCTGGAACTGGTTTGAATTTGGAGAATTTGCGGCAAACCTTGCAAAAGGTATTTCAGCAAAATCAGCAGATTGGTTTTTTGCAGGGGTTTGTTAAGCAAGGCATGAAGCGTTTGTTACCAGAAGTGCAGCCTGTTGAAGTAGTTAATGTTCAGAAGGCAATGGGATAATCTTATACACAGGATCGCTAAATTTTAGATTTTGGATTTTGGATTTTGGATTTAATGATTCAAAATCCAAAATTTTTTTCAACCCATAATTTTAATAGAGGATAAAAATACATAAACATCTTTCTTTTAATAAATCAGTCTAAAATCTCAAAACCAAAATTGGCTGACACTTGTGTGCTGCTGTTAGTAAACCTAAAATTTACCCAAGCCTAAAATAGGCTTGGGTGTATTTAAGAATATCGTGATTGCTAGTTCTCAAAAAATTGTGAATAAGGATAATTAGCTAAACAGCACCACTGTTTCTATTAAACAGAATAGCTATAGTTTTGAAAATTAGCTTTAAATCGTACACTAAACTCCAATTTTTTTGATACTGCAAATCCAGACGAATTACATCTTCAAAACTACGGACTGTAGAACGTCCATTTACTTGCCATTCGCCAGTCATGCCGGGTTTTACATCTAAACGTTGCCACTCAGGTACTTCATAGCGTTCCACTTCATCGGGTGTAGGTGGTCGAGTGCCTACTAAACTCATCTCTCCTTTGAGGACGTTCCAAAATTGGGGTAATTCATCAAGACTAGTTCGCCGTAAAAAGCGCCCTACCTTAGTAATTCTGGGATCATTCTCATTTTTGAAAAAAGCACCTTGCACTTGGTTTTTAACTTCAGATTTCTTCGCTTCTGCATCCACACACATAGAGCGGAATTTCCAAATTTTAAACCGCTTACCCATCCAACCACAACGAATTTGACTAAAGAAAATGGGCCCGGGATCGTTAATTTGAATCGCGATCGCAATTGGAATAAACAAAATTCCTGTAATTAATAAACCAATCACTGACCCGACAATATCTAAGAACCGTTTCATCCAAGATGCCATAGAAGGGTGAGTAGTGGGTAACTGCTCTACTTTACGGGAAGTTGTCTTCCGATTATCTACTACGTCATCTTGTTCTATTAACGACCCATCCCCCAGAAGCTCTAAAGCAAAAACCTGATCCAACCCTGTGAGTTTTAGGACTGCCATGACTTGAGGTGTTACATTCCGCAGTGTTAATGTAATCCCCTTAGTCTGAGCGTATTTAAAATTACTTACCAGGGCACCTAAACCACTACTATCGATAAAAGTAGTTTGGTGAAAGTCAATGATGATTTGCTTAGGATGTGAATTGGGCCCAATTAAGCCTTGGCAGGTTTGCTTAAAGCCTAAAGCCTCCAGCACGCTCAACCGCGTCGGCACCTGCACTATAGCCATGTCGTTTAGGGAATTAACTGGAAAATCGACCTCTGTCGGTTGGCTAGTCATGAAGCTCTGCACTTTCGTTGCCATGTATAATGTAATATGCCAAACATTACTTTGTCCTACAAAATTACTTAACCTAATATCGGAATTAGTGGTAATCAGGACTAACTGCTATTTACCGGGGCTGAGATTGGAGATCGCTAGCGACGATTCACAATAGAACAAGAAGCCAAAAAACATCCTTGCTGTTGTGCCGACGCAGCGCGATCGCGTTGCTCTGATCAAATGATTGCTAAAAATACGGTTACACCTACCGCACGCCTGATTGAGGTCTTTTCTGCCATTCAAGGGGAAGGACTGAATGTCGGGACACGTCAGATATTTATTCGTTTTGCTTTGTGTGATTTGCGCTGTCACTTTTGTGATAGTGCTCACACTTGGAGTGCACCTACAACTTGTCGGATAGAGCGATCGCCTGGATTGCGCGACTTTGAAATTCACTCTAACCCCGTCTCATTACCCATATTACTCGAATGGGTGGAACAGCAAAATCTACCTTGTCTACACGATAGCATTAGCTTAACTGGCGGCGAACCACTTCTTCATGCTTCATTTTTAACGCAGTTTCTACCCCAAGTGCGAGCCATAACTGGTCTACCTATATACTTAGAAACTGGCGGACATCGCCCAGAACAACTAGCAATGATTATCCCATACTTAGACTCTGTAGGTATGGATTTAAAACTGCCCAGTGTTAGCGGCGAAAGTTATTGGCAAGAACATAGTAAATTTCTCCAGTTATGTCATGACTCATATTTAAATGTTTTTGTCAAGATAATTGTGTCTCAAGACACAGATCCCGCCGAGTTGGAACGTTCAGCTTTGTTGGTGGCAGAGGTTAGTCCAGATATCCCAGTATTTTTACAACCTGTCACGCCTTTAGCAGTATCAGAACAATTTTCTCCAGTGCCTGTACTTGCGCCTTCCAGCGATCGAGTTTTGATGTGGCAAGGTTTGATGAAGGGGTTTCTCAAGCACGTGCGCGTGATCCCCCAGACCCATAAAATGCTGAACCAGTTGTAAAATTTTAGTTTGATAAAGATGTAGTCAAGAAAAAAGTAAGATTTTATGAAATGGTAATCGGGCTGTTGCCTCTCATGAATTAGGAAGGCAGCAGCCCAATTACTAGCAGCAGGGCTGATTTATTCCATTTCAAATAGAAGTTGCTATAGTGCGCCCTCATCTGGAGCTTTGGATTTAGCTTTTGCCTTATTGGCACTGCGTTTTAGGGCAGAGAGTCTTGCTTCGTATCTCGATCGTTGGCGCTTACTAGGAGTATTATCAATCAGGGTTTTCAAGGCGCTACCAAGACTCTTGTAGGCATTGGGGAGGCTATAACCAAAACGAGTTGCTAAAGCGATCGCTTTCTCATCAGCATTGAGCAATTCTCTTAGTTGCTTTTCCCCATTATTCTTTTGGTACAGTCGCCAGCCTGACACGCCACAAAGCGACAAAGCTAACACCAGCAGCAATCCATCTTGTACCCACAATTCTCCTACAGCACCACCTAAACCAATGGCCAGTGCTGCCATTTCCCAACCATCTTTAGGAATTGTGTCATTTTGAACGCGAGCAACCTCATGCCAGAACAGCAGATTACGCTGATCCATTGCGAGGGCATCCCATTTCACCAAATCAATTTGAATTTCTACCTGGTCTTTACCAATTTCTTCGCAGCGAACCAGGGGTGGATTGACCTCAGTTGTGCCTTCAACCGTGACCCAGCTTTGCAGTTCTGGTGGTAGTAAAGCTTTCAACCGCCGGAGTTCGCTCATTTCCGCTTTGGCAGAGGAGGTTGCATAGGATGTCATAATATCCAGCCCCAGAAAATTTCAGTATATAGTGAGGGTATCACTTTGGAGTATAGCTATTTAAGTAACGATCCGTCTCACTCACTAGGAAAAGTTCCTCGCTTTTTTCGTGCTTCCATTGCTTTTTCTAGTAAATCTAACAATCCTGGGGCTTCTTCTTGGATACTGAGTAATAGTCTTTCCCCAAGTTCTATATTCCCCGGATCGAGACCTGTTGCCATCACTTCTGTCAAGCGAGGTATTGCTATGCCATCCACAATCTGAATTAATCCACTCAGGCAACGGTGAAATTGTTTTTCTGTAAGAATTGAGTCTTCTAAAGGAAACTCAATAATCGCACGAATTTCACCATCGGATGGGTCATACTCCCATTGCAACATTTTGGTTTCCCAGGAAATTGCAAGCATTGTTTGGAGGATAGCTGCCTTGTGAGGATGGTCTTGGATTCCTCCCAGAACTTGAGGGGCAAATACCCGGAAAAATTTTCCTTCTTCATCCAGTTGGACAACTATTAGGAAATCTTCTAGATTATCAGCCTCTACACCTGTTATAATCCGGTCTTCTTCATCATCAAAACGGTAGTCCCAACCAAGGTTGTCTAAATAGTTGGCAATCTGTTTGAGGTTAGCTCCCATAAAAGCCTCATAAGGAACGTGGAGCAGTTGTTACCAGACCTAGTTTAACCTGCTAGGGGCAGTTGTTTGGGTTGGTGTGGATACTTCCGATCGCATATAAGTATGCAATTAAGGTATTGGGGATGGGTTATGGGGTATGGGGCATTGAAGATAAGAAAAATAGACGTTCGGTCGTCCCTATGAATGATATTTTTTGGATGACTTTTGCTGATTCTTAAAGAAGTAATCATTACTGTTTTTCAAATTTTAGCTAATAAAGCATATAGTCCTAACTCCCTTAAATTTTAATTTTTTTATAATTTGAATGAATGTCTTGCTAGAGCAAGCATGGTGGCAGGATTTGTAATCAAATTGAAATATAAAGCAAAGTTTAAATAATTTATACATAGCATCTAAATTTTTTGAAAATATACGTAAAAGCCTCAAATACTACTTTTAAAGTTGAATAATATAGCATGATAATTAATACAATTTTATATTAGAATTAACAATCTTTTTCACATAATGATTGTAGCTAGCAACACTTTTTGGATTATGAATATCAAGAAATATTATGCATAAATCAGCATTAATGATAGCGATCGCACCTCTAGTTTTTGTTATAAATTTTCTAAAACCTCTGCGCTACTTTGTGCCTCTTTGCGTTTATATATCTATAGAAAATTAAAACTTATAAAATATCACGAAAATGGAATTGCGACACCTGCGCTACTTTATTGCTGTAGCTGAAGAACTGCACTTCAGTAGAGCCGCCGAGCGACTGCACATCGCTCAACCGCCCTTAAGCCAGCAAATTCAGCAATTAGAGGCGCAATTGGGGGTAGAACTGTTTCACCGTAAAACCAAACGACAGGTGCAACTAACAGAAGCAGGACAAGTTTTTTTGCAAGAAGCGTATCAAGTTTTAACTCAACTCCAAAAAGGAATTGAGCTAACCCAAAAAACGGGAAGAGGTGAAAAGGGACTACTGCGAATTGGGTTTACCAGTTTGGCAACTTATGATTTGCTTCCTGTGATTTTGCGGCGGTTTAGAGAACAGTTTCCAGAAGTAGAGTTAGTATTGCAAGAATTAACCACAGCTCAGCAGGAGCAAGCGCTACAGAATCGGCACATTCATGTAGGTTTTGCCCATCCGCCCTTAGAAGACAAGACACTCAATCAAGAGTGCATTCAGCAAGAAGCGTTAATTGTCGCTATGTTGGAAACTCATTCTTTAGCTGAACAAGAAAAGATTTCAGTGCGATCGCTAGTAAACGAAAACTTTATCATGTTCCCTCGCCATTTGGGGCCCGGGCTTTACGATCAAATCGTAAATCTTTGTCAGCAAGGAGACTTCAGCCCAAAAGTGACTCAAGAAGCGATTCAGATGCAGACGATTATCGGATTGGTTTCAGCAGGAATGGGGATTGCGATCGCACCGTCTTCATTGCAAAATCTTCAGAGAACTGGTGTAGTTTATCGTACTCTAGAGGAGAAAACACCATTAGTAGAAACGGCTATAGTGTGGCGGGAAGAAGATATGACACCTGTACTAAGGGAATTTTTACAAGTTGTCAGAAGTATCTGTTGAGAAATGACGATCTTCTTCTGGCAAAGATGCTATGCAAAATAACAAAACATTTAAACTTTGTATTTAAAAATATAGTTTTTTTAAGTAAAAAATTAATAATAGATGCTACTTACTCAACCCAATTTTTACTACTCACTAAAATTTTAGTAAAGAGTCCTTCATTCTCATAAGCTGCTTTGGGGCTGCAAATAAATAGATATATTGAGAATGATAAGGCCATCTCGCCCAACCACCCCAATCCATAAAGCGAACCCATAAAGTTGTTGGTGAACACGTACCTACTTCCAGAGGGAACCTCCAAATATCCCTATTTAAAGTAAGCTCTGGATGAGTTGGTGCAAAAGTATCTTGAGCATCCCATTCAATGATTCCGTCTTCACCCCATGATGTACCATCAAATTCTGCTTTAAATGGTTGAGCTATCCCTTGCAAAATAGAATTGTTATGTTCCCTCTGTGAATTTGCCAAAGGTACATCGGGTACTGCAATAGCAATAAATGCTGCCTTTTGAGACGCTATTAGAGCATGAAATTGACCTATAATGTAACCAGAAGTTAAGGCATCTCCGCTTACATATTCTTGGAGAAACAAGTCTTTATAAGAGATTTGACTGGGATGCCCTTCATCAATTAAGTAATTACTTGCATTTTTGTAGAAAGTAAAGCATATTGGAAACCAATCTTGATTTTGCTCTACAATTTCATAAATTTTAAGCTTAATGGCTTCTGATAGAGACAAGTTTGACCTCAAAAATATTTAGTAAAAATTTGAGTTATTTATATAGTATTTATGTACTAAAAAGATAATAACATAGTTATTTAAATTGAGGGTAGATGCCCAAAAAAATCAGAGAGTTAAAAACTATTTTGTTGAGGGCTGGGTTTGTCTACCGTTCTGCTAAAGGTAGTCATACGTTCTGGACTCACCTATTGATACCTGATGAACCAGTTACTATTGCTGGGAAAGATGGAGACGATGCACCTCGATACTTAGAAAAACAAGTTAATCGTGTTTTGAAGCAACTAAGAGAAATAGAGGAAGAATAATGAGCGATCGCTATAGTATGGTAATTCAATGGTCAGATGAGGATAATTGCTACTTAGTACACTTACCGGAATTTCCTTGGCAGCAATTCCACACTCATGGTAAGAGTTATGAAGAAGCTGCTAAACATGGGCAAGAGGTAATTGAATCTCTGATTGAATGGTATGAAGAGCAAGGAAAACCTTTGCCAGAGCCAATTACTTTTCCTCAAAAACCGTTAAAAGTGGCTTAAATATTTTTAAGATACAGTGCATCGCACTTTACCTCAATCCCTCAATATCAATCCTTTCAGCTTCCGGCTCAACAGGCTCAAACTTCACCTTGTTGTATAAATCTTGTAGAGAAATTTCAAATGGTATGGTTACAAGTGCGATCGCTTTATCTTCTTCATCATATTCACGAAGCGCCCATTGCTTTTTCCCGGTTTTGGAAAATTGATCTACATGAATTCGTGTTTGGTCAATTAATAGATATTCTTGGAAAGTGGAAATAGTTCGGTAAGCCTGAAATTTATCTTCGCGATCGTAGCCTTTGGTAGATTTTGATAAAACCTCCACAATGACCTGTGGGTTGACAATTATATCCTTTCGGTTGTTGAAATACTCCGGTTCACCCGCCAGAATCATCACGTCTGGATAGGTGTAGGTACGCTTTTGGAGTATCCACAGACGAACATCACCCATGAAAACGCGGTAATTCTGCTTTTTAAAAGCAAAATTCAACTCAGTACTTAAGTTAAGTGCTATTTGATTGTGATTTACTGTTCCACCCGCCATAGGAATTATTTGCCCGTCAATGTATTCACTTTTGTAGTCAGCAGCTTCTTCTAGCTCTAAATATTCCTCTGGGGTATAGTATCGCTGTTTTGTTATTTGCATAATTTTATCGGGTAACAATGTTTAACAATACGGATCGTCTAGGCACTAAAGATATTTTATCCATGTTGACCGAACTGGTTAACAGGTTAGATAGAGGTTTTATGTGCTTTTTACAAAGTGAGCGTAGGCGCAGCCGACTGTAGGCATCGCTATCTCAATTCACATAGTCTTTTAACTTCTTTTCCTATTGATAACCAGCAGCTTGTAAGAGAAACAACTTGGCATAACGTCCTCCTAGCTGTAACAATTCTTCGTGAGTTCCTTGTTCTATAACTTCGCCGTTTTCTATAACTAGAATTTTGTCAGCCATTCTTACCGTTGAGAAGCGATGGGAAATCAAAAGTACCATCTGATTTTGAGTAATCGCGCGAAAATGATTGAAAATCTCAAATTCAGCTTGGGCATCTATTGCCGATGTTGGTTCATCTAACACCAAGATATCTGCTTGCGATCGCATAAAAGCACGAGACAAAGCAATCTTCTGCCACTGTCCCCCAGAAAGTTCTTGTCCTCCCTTAAACCAACGACCAAGTTGAGTCTGAAAGCTTTGGGGTAATTGGTCAATAAAAGATTGGGCCATGCCTTTTTCAGCAGCAGTTTTCCACTGTGTTTTGTTTTCGAGATGTTCTACATCGCCCACGCCAATATTCTCCCCCACAGTGAACTGGTAACGGACAAAGTTCTGAAAAATCACACCAATGCGACGCCGCAGCACATCCACATCCCATTCCTGCAAATCCAAGCCATCTAAGAAAATTCGCCCTGAGTCCGGGGTGTAAAGTCGGGTAAGTAGTTTAATTAAGGTAGTTTTACCGGAACCGTTTTCACCCACAATTGCCAGTTTTTCTCTGGGTTTGAGATGCAGCGAAATATTTCTCAATGCTGGCTTGGAACTTCCCGGATAAGTAAATGAGACATTCTCAAAACGGATACCATCTTGGGAATTTAAACCAATAGTTGCCTTACCCCAAGATTTTGGTACTTCTTCTTCCAGAAAATCGTAGAGATTTGATAGATATAGGTTGTCCTCATACATCCCTCCAATAGAAGTGAGGGCATTGGAGAAAGTAGACTGTCCTTGGCGAAACACAGTGAGATACATTGTCATATCTCCCAAAGAAATCTTACCTAACACTGTTTCCAGCACAATCCAAGCATAAGCTAGGTAAAAAGCACCTGTACTGACCAAACTCAAGAGATATCCCCAAAGTCCTCGCCGCAGAGTTAAATCGCGGTCTTCGCCATATAGTTGATCGAACAGGCTGCGATAACGTCCTAGCAGCATTTCTCCCAACTGGTAGAGTTTGACTTCTGTGACAAAATCTTCTCTTGCTAATAGATTTTCTAAGTAGTGCTGTTGTCGGGTTTCTGCCGCACGCCAACTAAATAAGCGAAAGGCTTCTCCAGCAAATTTTGTTTCAGCAATAAATACAGGCATAGCTGCCAAAATCAGTACCACCACTGCCCAAACTGAGAAATTTACTAGCAAAATCCCATAGGTAATTAGGGAAAGGGCATTTTGCACCAACCCAAAGGTGCGGTTTACTAAAGAAAGGGGACGAACCGATGCTTCTCGTCGGGCATTGGTCAATTTGTCATAAAATTCTGAGTCTTCAAACTGCCTAAGATCGAGTGTCAGCGCCTTTTCTAAGATGAGTACATTTACTCGCTGACCCATTAGCGCCCGTAATAACGACTGACAAATGGTGATTCCCCGCTGACTACCTGCTAGTAAAATTACAGCGATCGCTTCTAATCCTACATAAAATAGTGAAGGATAAATATTGACAGAACCATTGCTTTGTGAGTTCACTTGAGATGCAAATACCACTGCATCAACAATTAACTTACTAATGTAGGATATCGCCGCCGGTAAAAGACCAGCCATTAAAGTTAAACTAGCCAGAAAAATAGTAAGCGATCGGCTAGTAGTCCATACTAGGCTTACAGCCCGTCCACTGTAGCGGAAAACCGTCAGTGATTGGCGTAGGATATTTCTTTTTTTTTAATTTTCATCTTTTTTGGTGAGACACCCCAGCTTGGGCGGATCTTCCTGACTCTATTAATCTTTATATAATTTTAACAATAAAGAACTCAGAACTCAGGAGCTAGAATGACGAGTATGCGACTGGGTGGTGAATACCATGCTGAAGTTAACGGATATTCTGACTCCTGTTTACATTTTTATCCCCACAATCTCCTACCTGCTTTCCCATTTAATTTTTGGTGAGTATCTTTTAACAAAGTTGGAATATCTAACTTTTCTGGACAGCGAGGCAAACAGTCACCGCATTCTGTACAACGGTTGCCTTTCATTCCAGGGAACCAGTGACCTGCATTTTCAAACATTCCGTAACGATATTGGCCATAGTCTTTCATTTCGTATGCTACGGCAAGATTACGTAACCGCAATATCTCTGGAATATTGATATTTTCTGGACAAGGCAAACAAGCATAACACTGGCTACAATTATCAGTTTCCAAAGCAATTTTTTGATGATTTTCTAACCGTTGGAAAGCGGAAATTTCTGCTGATGTTAACTCTCCATCATGGTCAGCGATTTGCAAAGGTTCTCTTAATTCCTCTGGGTTAGCTGGCCCTATACTCAAAGTAGTAATACGGTCATCAACAAGTAAAAAACGATAACTCAGTTCTAAGGGTGAATACGGGTAACATAGGTCTTTTAGAGTTTGTGGTGGCGTGTAGAGGCGTCCTCCCTTATCAGCAGGGGAAATAATGAAAATGCCCATATCCTTTTCGGCAGCTAGTTGAATTGCTGGTGCGTGCCGTTGAAAAAAATAGTAATAATGCAGATTGACAAATTCAAATAAATCTGTATTGATTGCTGCCTGAATTACCTCTAATGACCCGTGGCTGGAAAAACCAACGTGTCGCACCCGACCATCAGCAACAGCTTCCTCTACTGCTTGCATACAGCCATTTTTGGCTTGCACCCACTCCAAATGTTGCCAAGTGTTCAAACCATGAACGCCCAAGCAATCTAAATAATCAAGCTGTAATCGTTCTAGAGATTCGTCGATGCACCGACGCATGGTGTCAGCATCTGCTGTGGCTGAGATTTTGGTAGTGACATAAAGCTTCGTTCGGGGTACTGACAACCCAGCTTTTAACGCCCTACCAAGATACTCCTCACTTTTGCCATAACCTCTGGCGGTTTCTAGATGATTAATTCCTAGCGCTAAGGCTTGTTCGATGGTCTGGTGAGCATTTTCAAAATCAGCCAGGTAGCGCATCGTTCCCAAGGAAAAAACCGAGAGGCGCAGATTCGTTTTTCCAAAGCGTCGGTATTGCATTTTTAACAAAGAGTTAGGAGTTAGGAGTTATAAGTTAGGAGTTGAAAGAAGTAAATCATAACTCTTAACCGGAGGCGGAGCGTCTCCGGCTCTGCTCCTAACTTTTTTTGCTTACGAGTTAAGAGTTGAAGCAAAATAACTCATAACTCCTAACTCCTAACTCATAACTTTAATTTAGCTGTCGTCATTACCAAAGCGCTTGATCAAATCTTCAGGACGGAGATTAGAAATAAATTCACGAAAGGCTTGCTGTTCGGCTTCATCTGCATCGCGATCTACAGGGATAGAAGCATCGGCAATGACTTCTTCCATTACCCAAATGGGAGTATTTGTACGGAGGGCAATGGCGATCGCATCGCTAGGACGCGCATCAATTTCTTTTTTGATTTCGCCTTGCTGGACAATTAAAGCTGCATAAAATGTATCCTTTTGCAGGGAATGAATGATCACCTTTTCTAGAGTCATGTTCCAAGTCTCTAGAAGATTCACAATCAGGTCATGAGTTAAGGGTCTGGGAGGCTTCTGATTCTCCAGTGCGCCCATAATTGCCCTAGCCTGTTCCTGACCAATGTAAATTGGCAAAGCCCGCCGATCTGAAGAATCTTTCAAAAGGACGATCGGGCTGCGGGTTATGGCATCTAATGCTATGCCAGCGACTTTCATTTCAATCATTGCCTAAGCCTCTACAATGCTTTGAGAGTCTTGGATGCCGTGTAATAAATAGCACCCATTTTTAGGCGGTTTGGTGACAGTAATAAACATAAGCATTCGTTCTCTATAATTGCTTCTATTAAACTCCGAACTTGTGGTGAAAACCAGAGTAAGTCAAATTGGTCTTCTTAGAGAATAACCTTCTTACCCAAGTATGCCCTGTGAAGGATGCTAATGTGTTAATATTCCTATGCGAAAAAAAGTCAGAAAATATACTTGGATGTTCAAGATTTCTGTGATAATTACCAATTGATTTCAGGCAAAATTAGGCAATAAATAGAGTTAGTTTAACAAAAAAGCCGTGTTTACAGGATTAATCCAGGCATTAGGAACGATGGAACCCTTGGGGGGCGATTCTTGGCAAATTACTTGTGTAAGC
Source organism: Nostoc sp. DedQUE05 (assembly GCF_034530955.1). Classification (NCBI taxonomy): domain Bacteria; kingdom Bacillati; phylum Cyanobacteriota; class Cyanophyceae; order Nostocales; family Nostocaceae; genus Nostoc; species Nostoc sp. DedQUE05. Next base: position 103,701 of record NZ_JAVRCB010000018.1, read on the forward strand.
CAGTCGGGTGAAGTAATTATGCAAGATTTGGCTTATGGTGACAGTGTTGCTGTAGATGGTGTTTGCCTGACAGTGGAACAAGTTTTAAAAGACGGGTTTATTGCCACGGCTTCACCGGAAACTCTACGCCGGACAACGTTGGGAGGTGAGCAAACCCAAAGGAGATATGTCAATTTAGAAGCGTCGCTAAAGGTAGGCAGCAAAGTTGGGGGTCATTTTGTGATGGGTCATGTAGACGGCATCGGTCGATTGCTAGTGGCAGAACAAACGGCTAGTTCTTGGGAAATGACCTTTATTGCTTCCGTTGCGATCGCACGGTACATTGTCCCCAAAGGTAGCATTGCCGTCAATGGCATCAGCCTCACAGTCGCCGATTATGAGCCAGAACTCTCCCAATTCAAAGTAGCGGTAATTCCCCTGACATACAGCGAGACAAATCTTCGCTATTTGGTTTCTGGGAGTTTAGTGAATCTAGAAGGGGATATTCTCGGCAAATACGTCGAAAAATTCCTTTATTCTGGCAACCCCCACACCAGAGCTAATGATGACAATAGTATAGATGGCATTACACCCGCATTCCTAGCAGAACACGGGTATTTGTAATTTAGGAATGGGGATAGAGAGTGGTGAGTAGGGTATTAAGAATGGGGTATAGAGCATTAGTTATTCCTCCCCCTGCTCCCCTGCTCCCCTGCTCCCCTGCTCCCCTGCCCCTCAGCTTCTTCTAGCTGCCTGGTTCTCGGCTTACCTGAGCGGTTTGCAAGCCTCGCACTAACTGACTGAGGGCACTTTGTAATTCCACGCCTGGGTCAGAAGCAACCCACCCATCTTGTGTCAGGTGGCGGACTTCAAAGTGCAAGTGAGGGCCTGTGGAGTTCCCAGTGCTGCCAACTCGCCCGATGACAGTTCCAGGTTGTACCCACTGACCGGGTTGAACGAGGATTTCTGACATGTGACCGTAGAGAGTTTGTTCAGCAGATTTGTGATTCAGGATAACGGTTAAACCATAACCACCCACCCAGTTAGCAGTTTCCACTTGACCCGCAGCAGCAGCCAAAACTGGTGTTCCCGTAGGCGCACCCAAGTCTGTACCAGCATGGAAGCGTTGATTACCTGTGATTGGATGAATTCGCCAACCAAACAAAGAAGTAATAGGAGCGGGAATAGATAGTGGATACATCATTCCCGTACCACTATAGGCGACTGTCCCCATATAGGGGATTTGTGGCAATACTGATGCCAGTGAGAAGTCGTAAGCCACCTTGCTGGGGCGGGGTGCAATGTTACCATCTGCCATTGGTAACGGTAAAGTACCACCACTCGGTGCAATGGGAGTTGCACTAACTCTTGTAGGACTGAATTCAGCGGGAGTCGGGATAAACCGATTCGAGCGAAATGCGCTCTTAGTGACACCGCTAGAATCACTTTGAGTTGGAGTAGCACGCCATCTGCTGGTGTTGCCAGTAGAAGATGCAATCTGCCGTACAGGTGGAACTACTGGTAATTGAGCGTTTTGACTTCTTCTGAGCCAATTAGGTGCTGGTTTACTATTAGAATCAGCTACACTCCTTTGAGGTACTTTGGCGCAAACGCCGCCTAATACACTTTGCCCTGACGGCAAAATGGCTCGACAACCACTGGAGCGTTCTGTAAGAATTACAGAGTTTGGTGCTTGATAAGTACCTGTTGCACCACTGTCATAACTATTAGGATCGATATAAGCGTTATTATAATCCTTGGTTTTCTCCGCCGTTGCACTGACAGGGCTGTTAGAGTTATTTGATGGTTGAGCAACTACTGGAAGTTTTTCCGGTGCATAGCGGGCAGGGGTATTGGGTTTTTCCTGTCTCACCCTTAAAGGAGTAACCTGGGAGGCTTCTACCTTGGGCTTTGATTGTCTGATAATCACAACAGGTTCAGCTGCTTCGATTTTGGGTGTAGACTGCCTAACTGGCTCTTTTGATTGAGCAACGTCTGGCTTGCCTAATCTCTGTCTGAGTCTGGCTCGCCGTTGGGAAAATTCTGGTTGCGCTTGAGCAGCTTCCGGCGACGCAACAGCCTGTTTTTTAACACTTCGACTTCGCTCAGTGTTAACTGGATTTGTAACTGCTGTTGGTTGAGAACTTTCAACAGTGGGAACGATGTTGTCTATTTGTGCTTCCGTTTGGGCAAACACGAAGCCACCGCTAAGGAGGCTAACGCTACTCAGCCAGCAGAGACTCTGGGCTGGTAGTGTTGAGGCAAAACGTTTTTTTGTTAGACCTTGCTGCCATAAGTAATGCAAACGATGATGGGCAGAATTTTTGCGCTGCGTCATTTGTTCTCTCAGTTGTGTGTAATTAGCCTAAAGAGATGATGCTAGTGGTTTGTCTTGCCCAAAGAGCGAAATTTTGAACAAACCTCAAATTTAAACGGAAGATTTATGGTACCCCAAACTGATTGTACCGGGTTCAATATAAATTTCCGGTGTATTTAGTTCCTTTGTATCATGTGTTTCTAAATCAATTCGTAAATTTCCTTGAGATGTCACCCCAACTACAGTACCTAAAAGATTATTGACGTACACCCGATCGCCCATGTTTGTAAGCAAGTCTAGATAGCCAGACAAGAGTATATTTACTCCTTCTTGAAAAAGGCACTCTATACCGGATTCTATTCCCAGCAAGACTTTAGAGGTGAGCATTTCCAGACACGAAATTGGTCTGAAATCTTGGGAAGCTTGCCACGATTCCAGATTGATTCCAGTTTCTGGTACTGGGTTCGTCCAGTTAATACCAACACCAATTACTGCTTGGGTAATTTGTCCTTTGTTTACTTTGGTTTCTGTCAAAATGCCGCCTAGTTTGCGACCATTTAAAACTAAATCGTTAGGCCATTTTATCCCAACATCTATACCGCATTGGCGTAATTGCAACGCAATTCCCCAAGCAGTAGCGAAAGTTAGCTGATAGCTGTCAGTAGCTTCTATTTTGTGGTCGAAAGAAATCGCCACGGAAATATATAATCCCCCAGCCGGAGAAATCCACTGGCGGCCCCATTGTCCCCGCCCAGCAGATTGCTCAGTTGCGATTACTACTGTCCCTGAAATAGCCCCTTGGTTGAGTAAGTTCCAGAGGGTTTCGTTAGTTGAGGAGACGCTTTCAAAAAAGTGAAGAGAAAATGGTAAATATGTATGCTTACGCCCTGTTTGCAAGGCTGCTTCCAAGTTTTGCAGATTAAATCCCACAGCAGTTAACCCAAATTCCGTTGTTCAAGTTAGCATTGATTGGCTGATGAGTGATTTTCCGTTTAGGTTTGGTTGAAGATGCACACTTGGCACTGGCACAATTGGGAAGGACTCCCCTATCTAACTTGTAGTATTCTGGAACGTTGGCACCACGGCTTCTTTACCCAGCAGTTTTGGCCGCGATCGCCACAAGTTATCACAGAAGTATTGCAACCAGAGGCATCAGTCTATCGCTTAAAGCAGGTTCATGGCAATACTGTTCTCACCCCCCAAGAAGTTGAAAGCTTCTTAAACTCTGCACAGGAAGATTTCGCATCGGCAGATGGTTTAATCAGCGAACAACCTCTACAAGCGGTTTGGGTAGCTAGCGCAGATTGTACACCCGTGTTGATTGGGGATGTGCAAACTGGACGGGTGGCGGCATTACACGCAGGCTGGCGGGGGACTGCTAAAAAGATTGTTCCCTTGGCGATCGCTCGATTACAATCTCAAGGCAGCAAACTTGATGATTTGAGGATTGCGATGGGCCCAGCGATCGCTGGTGAGGTTTACCAAGTCTCGATTGAAGTGGCTGCCGAAATCGGGGCTAGCATTATATCACATAATGACGAAGAAAAAATTGTAACTGCATTACATGAATTACCAAATTCACCTTTACTAGAAGATCCTAATCCTGGCAAGGTACGGCTAGATGTGCGGCGAGTGAATACCTTACAACTGGAAAATATGGGAATTAGTGCAGAACAAATTGCGATCGCACCTTATTGTACTTTCCAAACTCCAGAGCATTTCTTTTCTTACCGCCGGGAGAAAGAGAAAAAAGTACAGTGGTCAGGGATTGTTAGCAAGAAAACGAGTGACTAGCCTATATTCTCATTACAGGATAGTTAGGATGTTCAGGATTCGGGATAAGTCGTTGATTTCTACAGTCCACCAGTAAATCCAGCGTTTCTAAAACCGTCTGTCCAAGCAGAACTATATTCCCTGTAACTAATGTGGCTTCGGTAGTTTCCCGTCCTGCCAATTCAATAATTACGGGTTCAGTTACTCCTATAGATTCTTCACTACCATTGACGTATTGAGCAATCTGCTGTCCTCGAATTCTCAAACCAAGTTGCTGGACAATAGACATGGGTAGTACAGTACGTACTGCCCCAGTATCCACTAATGCTTCTGTTTCATACACCCGCAGCATATTTTGATTGAGCATTCCTCGGCTGACAAGCGCTTCATCAATGGCATTGGTGAGCTTGATTTTGACGCGAACTGCACCCATAGGTTGATTGCTGGCAGAATTTGCACGATTGAGATTTACCATAATCTGTATAATTTTGGGAAATTCTTTAACTCAAAGCTTCACTCAACAACTCGCAGTGCATTAAAGCGCCATCCACCAAAGATTGGATTTTCTCTGATGATAAAGGATCGCCATTGGCGTAATGCTCCATCCAAGTCAGACCAATTAAATTGGGGTCATCGGGTAAACTCGCTAAATCCCAACCAGGCATTTCTAAGTCTTCCATGAGACGATTTACTTTGGGGTCATAACTGAGAGCAAAACAGCGACAACCAACAGCCGCAGCCATAATTAAACTGTGCAAACGCATCCCAATCGCCATTTCAACGCCGCGAAACACACCTTTTAAAAGTTGCGGATCTTCTAGACACAAAATCTGGCTGACATCTTTAAGATGTGGTTGAATGGCTTCGGCAATACTTAAATCTTCACTTTTTTGAAACGGCAGTAATAAAATAAAAGCCTGCGTAGCTTTTTGAAAGTCAACCAAAGCACGAGTTAAGTTTGCTAGACGTGTTTCTGTAAGTTCGGGATGCGATCGCAACGTTACCGCAACTCTTGGCGCAGGTAAATCCCAAAGTCCTGGTACTGGTTGAGATTCCAACGCCCAAACCGGGTCAGGAGCTATAATACAAGGAATTTGCCAATCAGATAATAAAGCGGCACTGGCGCGATCGCGTACACTAACTTTGGTACAATTACTAAAGGTTTGCCGTGCCAACCAACGAGTTTGTGGACGCACCAAAGGGCCAATACCCTGCGCCCAAGCAACAGTTTTCAAACCCATTTTCTGCGCTAATGCCATCAGTCCGCCATAATAAAATGGGCTGATGGTACTGGTAACATCTTGAATCAGACTCCCACCGCCCCAAATTAAGGCATCACTTGAGCGTAAAGCTTGTAGTACAGCTAAGGGAGCCATGCGATCGCAAGTTTCTACATTGTAGCGATCGCGGGTTTCTTCTGGATTACCAGAAAGCACCACAGGCGTTACGTGAGATGGCAACATTTGCAAAAGCGTTGCCAATAAAGCTTCGTCACCACCATTACCTTTACCGTAATATCCAGACAATAATGCCCGTATGTTGACCATTTTAGATTTTAGATTTTGGATTTTGGATTAATTAATAGCTATTGTTAAATGAATCTCTGCCCCTCATATAGATGGTAAACTCATTCCCAAGTTCTATAGCAGTGGTTAAACAACTTAGGATATTCATTGGTAAATCGTCAGAGAATTACTGTCACAGCTATCCATAGCAGACTTGTCCTAAGCAGGATAAGCCGCTATGATTACTTACATTTTTTCGATTCCGAAGTGTTCATTTCCGGTTTCATCGACAAAAGTCTTTCTACCTTGCAGTTTCTCGATTTGTGCTTAGATACTTTTATACTTGAATCAAGGTTGCGATCGCTTCTTTTTAAAACTAGCTAATACAATAGACATCTAGTGAAAAATCCTTGTAGAAACTCGAAATTTCGCGTCTCTACAAGGATTTAAATTTTCAAAAGATGGGTTTTGTTACACAAAAAGTAGGAGTAGAGTTCTAATGTGGAACTTGAAAACTGGTATTATGCTACTCACGCTGAGTTGCATAATTGCAACTGGTATAACCGTATATCTTTTTAGCGGCATTGAACCAGTACAAATTCAAGCTTTGCTGAAATCTTCTGGTATCTGGGCACCTATTATTTATATTGCTTTGTACGTTGTGGCAACCATGTTAGTTTTGCCCTCAACGGTACTAAATTTGACTGGAGGTGCTATTTTTGGCCCTTGGCTGGGTACTGTCTGGACTAGTGTTGGAGCAGTCGTTGCGGCTATAATTGCCTTTGTTTTTACTCGAACTATTGGACGCAAAGCAGTTGCAAAACGATTAGCAGGACGCTGGCAAGCTATGGATGCTGAGGTGCGTCGTGGAGGGCTTTTTTATATGTTTGCCATCCGATTAGTACCAATCATGCCCTATGGCTTGGTCAACTTTGCCGCAGGACTGACTTCAATCGGTTTTAAAGATTATGTTCTAGGTACAACACTTGGTACTGTTCCTAGTGTTTTACCTTTTGTACTACTAGGTAGTTCTGGTCTGAAGGCAGTGAATACAGGCGATTTTTTGCCGCTAATACTTGCATTAGGCTTAACTGGAACCCTGGTAGCAGGGTCTACTTGGTATCGCCATCGTCGAACTTTTCCCAAAAAAGCTGTAGAAAGGCTGAAAAAATCAGACTCTTCAGATAACATAAATCCGAAGAATAAATAAATAAAGTATAAGAATGAAACTTAAGTGTTGCTAGGTATACTGTGAACCACACCTTTTCGATCGCAGGCAGCCTGTTATCTTGGCTGTAAAAAAAAATTAAACAATATTTTTAGATGTTACCAAAGTATTCATTCATTGTTCCAATTTATAACGAAGAAGAAATTATTCCAGAACTATACCGCAGACTGAGTGCAGTAATGAATCGGATGGATGGGCTTGTCGAATTAATTTTAATCAATGATGGTAGCCGCGATCGCTCTCTACAATTACTACGAGAACTTCATCAAAAAGACCCGCGCATTTGCTATCTGAGCTTTGCTCGTAACTTTGGTCATCAAATTGCCGTAACTGCTGGTCTTAATTTTGTCCGGGGTCAAGTTATTGTTATCCTTGATGCTGACTTACAAGACCCACCAGAACTAATCCCCGACATGGTTGAAAAATGGCGACAGGGCTATCAAGTCGTCTACGCTCAACGCACTCAACGCCTTAAAGAAGGATGGTTTAAGCGTTTTACTGCCTATTTCTTTTATCGAATCCTTAAGAAGCTTGCAGATGTAGAGATTCCTACTGATAGTGGTGATTTTTGTCTAATGGATCGGCAGATTGTAGATATTCTCAATTCTATGCCAGAACGTAACCGCTATATTCGTGGTTTGCGTTCTTGGGTTGGCTTTCAGCAAACAGCAATTCGGTTCGAGCGCAACCCCCGCTTTGCTGGGGAAGTTAAATACACTTTTAGCAAATCCTTAGCCCTTGCGATCAATGGTTTAGTGTCTTTTTCAATAGTGCCACTGCGGTTATCAACCTACTTAGGCTTAATAGCAGCGGCAGCGGCCATCTTCATGGCTTTATTAGTCTTGTATTGGCGTCTTTTCGTCCCCCATTCCCCTTTAACTGGGTTTACGATTATTTTGATGGCAATTTTCTTCCTCGGATCTGTGCAGTTAGTTAGTGTTGGCATCTTAGGTGAATATATAGGGCGCATCTACGAAGAAGTGAAAGCCAGACCCCTCTATACTTTGACAGAGGTAGGTGGTTTTGCGCGCAAATCCTCCAACTCAACGAGCAATTCTGACAAACTAGATAATTTAGAAGACGCTTACAAATAAAAATCTTTATTTGGCGTTGCATAATAAAGGTTTGTTTAAACAAATATAAAATTCAAGCTACATATCACCTTGACAGTGCTACTCTCCACTCCAAATCTCTAACTCCCAACTCCTAACTTTACTTATGCACACCCTTTCAATTCCTACCTGGATTATTCATGTTTCTAGCGTTATAGAGTGGATTGTCGCCATTTGGTTAATCTGGACTTACGGCGAACTGACCAATAACCGCAGCTGGTGGGGATTATCCCTGGCGATGTTACCAGCTTTAGTCAGCGCTATGTGTGCTTGTACCTGGCATTATTTCGACAATGCCGAATCTCTGGAATGGCTGGTAACGCTTCAAGCTACCATGACTTTAGTTGGTAATTTTACACTTTGGGCGGCAGCGTATTTGATTTGGCGTTCTACCAAATCTGTTAACACTGTTGAACCAAACCCTATCAAATCAGAGCAATGATTTCTAAAGAAACCCTGTTTGCACTTTCACTGTTTCCCTATTTGGGTTTCTTGTGGTTTATCAGCCGCAGTCCGCAAATGCCGCGTTTGGCGTTGTATGGATTTTACGGCACTCTCGTCTTTGTTGCCATTACCATCCCGGCGGGGATTTATGCTGTATTGCATTATGGTAAGTCTTTGGCCAATGTAGATTGGTTGCACGGTGGTGCAGAAGTATTTTTGACGCTTTCTAACATCTTGCTTGTGCTAGGTTTTGGGCAAGCTGTAAGGCAATTACAAATGAAAAATGAAAAATAGTAAATTCAGCTATAGATAGCGTTTTGATTGCAATGAGGAAGAGTTAAATGGACGTAATTCCAGCGATTGATTTACTAGAAGGTCACTGTGTGCGACTGTATCAGGGAGACTATGATCGCTCGCAAGTTTTTAGCGAAAATCCCGCTGATGTTGCCAAACAGTGGGTAGATGAAGGTGCTACTAGATTGCATATAGTTGATTTAGATGGTGCTAAAGCAGGTAAAGTAGTAAACCTGGGGGCAATTGAAGCGATCGCTCAAGCAGTGTCAGTACCCATTGAAATTGGTGGAGGATTGCGCGATCGCACCAGTGTACAACAAGTATTTAATCTAGGCATACAGTGGGCAATTCTCGGAACCATTGCCGTAGAACAACCCCAGTTAGTGCAAGAACTCTGCCAAGAATTTCCCGAACAGATTATTATCGGTATTGATGCCCGTAACGGTCGAGTCGCAACTCGCGGCTGGTTAGAAACCTCAGAAGTTTTAGCCACTCAACTAGCTGTACAAATGCAAGAATTGGGCGCAGCCGCCATCATTTACACAGATATCCACCGAGATGGTACACTTACAGGGCCAAATTTAGAAGCTTTGCGAGAACTTGCAGCCGCAATTTCCATCCCGATAATTGCTTCTGGCGGGGTAAGTTCTATCACCGACTTGTTGAGTTTGTTGGCGTTAGAACCCCAAGGCGTGACTGGCGTAATTGTCGGACGTGCCTTGTATACTGGGGATATTTTACTCAAAGAAGCATTACGAGCGATCGGGCCGGGGCGAATTCAGGATATTCCACCCAATCTCGGTTTTTCTACCTTTGCTTGACATTTTCTTGGCAAGTTCGCTATCAAAATCTAGAATTACCCTGGTTGCGCTGGTGGGATAGATAATCAAGGATGCGACAAATAGACCATCTTGTAGAGACGCGATTCATGAGCCAGCGCGTTGCGGGGGTTCCCCCCGTTGTAGCGACTGGCGTCGCGTCTTTAACCAAGAATGTATTGCAATCATTAATTGAATTGATATTAGTTTAATTAATTTGACAACTATCTTTAGATAGATAAGGTAAACACTACCTTATTTCTGATTGCAAATCCCTTGTTAATTGTGAAAAATCTAAACTTCATATTTGATTGATTTTGTCAAGATGTAATCCCTTGTATGATTTAAAAAATCAGTAAGGCCTTCTCTGGACTGAATTTATATTAATGCTTTCAGTAGATGCAGTTATGACTTTGGAAATGCAATAATGAATGTGTTCTCAAACAATATAGTTGCTGTGATTCGAGATAAAAATTTAAATTTTATCAGACTCTAGTAACTTTGGTTTTTAAAAAATTGTTTGATGTTTTGAGAAGGTAACACAATGAATAAAATCCTAAAACGCGCACTTTTACCCAGCCTCATGGCTGCAAGTTTAGCTGGTGTAACCTTAGTTCCCGCCAAACCCGCTGCTGCTGATGACCAAGTACTAAGAGATGCAGGTATTGGGGCTGTTACCAACGTCGTAACCGGAGCTGTTAGGGGAAATGGCAGTGTACTAGGGAATGCTGTTAAAGGTGGTGTCACTGGTGCAGCCGTCAATGGTGCAAATGGTCTGAGAAATACTCGCAATCGCCGTCACCGGAACGCCGCTCAAGATGTCGGAGTCGGTGCAGGCGCTAGTGCATTGACTGGTGTAATTACTGGCGATAAAAGAGATACTCTTGGCAATGCTATTGATGGTGCAGCCGTAGGTGGAGCAATCCATCTATTAACCAATGGTAAATAATTGGTAAATTGGTCAGCTGAAATATTTTCCAACGGTTAACGAACTTATCCCTCCCTAATTGCTCTCTTTCGTAAAAGGAGCAAACCTAACCTCGCTTCCCTAGAAGGGGAGCGAGGTTGTAGGTTAGATTTATTTGAGATATATACCACCGTCAGGATTGGATGACGTTAGGCTTAATAGTAATCTCTAACCCTTCAACGCCTTTCTAAAGTTTCGACGATAAGACTGATTTGTAATAAACAAAGCTGGCCATAGCAAAGATAAACCAATCCGATTGGTCAAAGTTGGATTAAAATTAGTCCGTCCAAACCCATTCCAAAATTTCCAAGCGCCGCCTCCGTAAACTCCTATCAAGCCAATAAAAATTAAGGTACTCATTCCCATCAACTCCGTTAGTAACTGACAGAATTTAAGTTAAGTTTTACCACACGAGGTAATCACCTCATAAGGAACACCGAGAAGGTATGACAAAACTCCCCAGTTTTGGATATATAAGCCAGTTAAACACACATTCTCTTATTCCAGTGTAGATTAGCCTCACGCATCCCAGCTAGTTATCAGGGGTGGCAAGCTAGTCAAAGGATGCAAAAGCGTTATTTTTGAGGTATTTTGGCGACACATTCAAATGTAAATGCCGATCCTTTAGTACAAGAAAGTTTATACCATATTAAACTACAAAGTTCTGTGGCGCATTATTCTTATACTTCATCTACCCAATAAAGATAATATCTTTCATTATCCACCCAGCCTCTCTGAAAATCTTTAATCGGAACAATTTTCAAATCATTGCGGTTGACATTCAGTTTTTTATTTAAAATCAGCAAAACTTTCTTTCGCTCATCTTGATTTTGAAGTAGAGAATTAACCTGGCTTAATATCTCTGCTTGTTCCACTTCTTGACGACCTTTTTTAAATAAAGTAAAGCTTCCCATTTTTGCAATTTCTGGATAGTAAAACTTTCGATTCAGATAACCCGATAAAGGAGCCATATTCGCATCTCGACTGGCAACAATAAACTCATTATCTAATCCAGATTTGTAAATATATTGGGCTGTTTCGCGACTAGCAGAAAATGGTATAACTAAATCTCTGGAAAAACTATAAATTCCTCCCCCAAACTGGACATAAAGAATGAGCATCAAAGTCAGATAATGCCATTTGTGAATAAATGTAATTGAACGTGGAATAATAGAAATTTTATTAAGTAAAACTATAGATTTTTGATAATAACTTCCCAGCCATAAAGCTGCTATTAAAACTAAATAAAAATGTCCAAAATGCCGTGGCATACCTATAAATCTCAAGTATGTAAAGGCAAATAATATACAATTGCCTATCATGTAGAAAAAGAAAATAACTGGCTTTTCAGATAATTTTATTAAAGTTAAAATTACAAAAAATAAAGCAATTATCGCACAAACAATTAAATCCAGCCATCTTTTATGTGTAGGAATAATTAATAAATAACTACCAAATACTCTGCCAACGCTTCTCAACAGATGACGGATATCTAATTCTATTAGCCAACCATTATTTAACCCACCGTGAAGATAACTATCTGTCGGAGGAGTAATAATATAAATAGATAAAATAAAAGATAATGTGATAATTAAAATACTTAACAATAAGTCGTACTTTTTGGTTTGACTAAAATAGTGCTGCCGATGTTCGCTATCAAAACAAAATTCAACCAGCAAAGTTAATAATAAAGAAAATGATACTAGTAAACCATAAGCACTACTATTTGCTAGTAAACCCAATAGAATTGCTAAATAAGCATAAGTTATTTTTCTAGATGCAAAAACTGTACAGAATGCAAAAACAAATAACATACTAAAGGCATAGTTTCGAGAAATTAAAAGATATTCGTAAAAAGGAAAGAAACCAAAAGAAAATAGAAATTTTTGTTGATAGTTAAAAGGACTATATAGGCAAAAAAGTGTAACTGAAACAACAGTAATTGCCAAATGGAAAATTTGCATAATAATAGGAGAATCGACTATTTTTCTCAGAATTGCCAGAGAAAAATACCATAGAATAGGATGACCTTCATAATGAATATTTGCAATTAAATCCCCGAACGATTCACTATCTCTGACAATCAGCCAGGGATTTAGTTCATCTCGCCACATAGAATGATTAAGAATACCTATTAAACCAAGAAAAGAAAAAAGAAGAATAATAAACCAAGGAGAATTAAAAGGTAATTTTGAAGTATATTTGCTAATTTTATTGCTTAACATTGTTAGTTCAGAATCCAACTTGTTTGGATCGGCAAGATTGCTGTAAATGCGATGATCGTCAAATATTCTTATGATTCTTTAACTATTCAGACAGATGAATTCTGAATTTTGATTATTACTTATTTTTACTTATAACTTTCTGGTATACCTACTGGTGATAAACCTGCGATCGCTCGTAAGTTTTGGCAACGAATCAACTCAGTAAAATTGAAACTGGAACGTCCTTCAATTTTGGCTACCGCTTCAATTGCTGATAATAGGTGCTGTGCTGCTTCAACTTCTGAATAACCACGCCGCTGTGCTATTTTAATTGCGGTTGCATCAGCATTTAACTCTGACTCTTGAGATTTATTAGTGCGCCAGATCCGAAAAGCAGCGATCGCACTTAATCCCCCAGCGACAGCAACGCCCACTACATCTGACTGTGCTACTTCCAAGAATCCGCCTAACAGCCCAGCCAACACCACGCCTTGATAAATGTCGGGTTTAAACCACTTTACCCCCGTCAACCAGCTAACCATCTGCAACAGCAGCAAGTCTCGTTGCGGCTTTGTCAGGCGACGCCACAAATCAAAATTAATATATATCGGTCGCGCTTGGTTCCAGGGTTGGGGAAAGGAAGCGTCAATTACTTTTGCTTGCTCTGGCTTACTGACGATTTTTGTCGTCATCCGACCAGAAGCAGGCATCACATCTAACAAACGGCGAATTTCAACATTTGGCTCCATAAATTTAATTATTAGCCATAATGTGCATAGTAACTAGGTGTGTAAAAATAAAGTTTTCATGTTAACCTTTGATTTATGAGATGCTCTCACAGTCTTGAATAGATTCAGATCGAGCTATAAGAATATTTATTCAGCAGTTTGATAGTATGGCGGGATTTTATAGTATTTCTTTGCCGCCAAATTCCAAACCTCAAAGTTTTGGCTTGCCATTAAAACTATATTTGTAACTACATGGACGCTTTTGCTACCCTCCCACCTGAATGGACGAATAAGGCAATACATGCATACAATTTTTGCTGTCCTAACTGCCACTCAAGTAGCCTAGAAGCTGAGAAAGTTTGGCTAAATCGGCGATCGCCTGTACTTACAGAAGACCGTCGTCGCAAATGGCAAGAGTTTTATTACTGTCACTGTGGTTCTGTGTGGTGGGCTTGGAGTAGCGATCGCCCCCCAAAAGATATATCCAATCAGCCAGATTACCATCCTACATAGCCAATTTTCTTCCTAAACAAAACCCCACCTAAAAGTGGGGTTTTGTTTATCTAATTCTGAGCTTTGCCAATTTTAAAAGGTGAAGGTAGTACGTAGAGTACCTACATATTCAGTGTCGTTAGCGTCATTATGCTCTGGATTGAAAATTACTAACAAGCCAGGTGTTACTTGAATATTATCGGAAACCTTGTACTTGTAAAGACCCTCTAAGTGATAAGAAGTACTGTCGTCGAAGGTAGTATTGCCAGCGACATTTTTGATACTACCACCAGTAACTCTGGGTGGTTGACCAAAGATCACACCTAAAACGTTGCCTTCACCACCAAAGTCTTTCAAAGCAAGCGCTCCAGCCCAGTACCAAACATCTGCGTCTGTACCCGCATTCGCACCAGTAAGAGCATCAGCAGTTGTATAACCTCCCCAACCACTAATAGCTAAGGTAGAGCCTAGTTGGAAGGTAGCTTCTATACCGTAGTTATTGGATTCAGTGCGAGTACCAGCCCCAAAGGGGTTATTGGCAAAAGCGCTACCTGTTCCTTGGAAGAGACTGTTGGCAGCATTTCCAGCGAAGTAACTATGGGCATAGGTTAGACCAATATTGAAGGCTTTGCTGGGTTTGAAAGTTAATTGACCGAAGATGGTGTTATCACCATCGAACAGCCCATTATTAAGACCGGGATTGTTAGCACCAAAGATACCATTAGTACCACTTGAAGGTGCTAAATAAGCACCAGTCAAACTGATAGCTTTGTTAGGATTCAAAGTAACAGTCAAAGCAGCAGAATTTTGACCTTGACGGTAAATCGGGCTAAAACGTCCATAGCGAGAGAGCGCACCTCTAGCAGAGCTTGTAAAGTCAGGGTTGAAGGTGTTTACGTTTTCGTATAATTCACCACCACTAGCGTCAACTTTGACACGCACCGCGTCAGAAAAGTTAAAAGCATAGTTGATTTTATCAATCACAACAGCGTTGCCGTTATCTCCATCAAAAGCCAAGCGGGTCATGTTAGTACCAGTACCGGTTGCAACACCATTAACAACGCTACCAGCATTAGAAATGGTATTGTTAGCATTCAAACGGATTTGCAACTGGTCTGTACCAGTGAAACTGCTGAACAAGTTCAAACGAACGCGATCGCTAAAAGTGGTGTTATAATTCAAGTCTTGAGTAGGAGCACCACCAGGAACTGCTCTACTGTCACCAAAAACATCAGACACGGCAAAAATTGCTTCTCCAACCAACTTGGTGGTAGTGGAGAACTGATTAGCTTCCAACTCTGAAGTGCGGGCTTCTAATCCATCAACACGACCGCGCAGAGTTGCTAGTTCCGCAGAATATTCTTCTTGCAAGCGCTGTAAAGTAGCTAAATCTTGTTTGCTGACCAAATCGGCAGTAGCTGTAGCAATCAGTTCGTTAACCCGATCTAAACAGGCATTCAAACCTGCGGCAAATTCATAACGGGTTAAAGCACGGTTTCCACGATAGGTACTGTTAGGATAACCTGCAATACAGCCGTAGCGCTCAACTAGAGATTGTAAAGCTTGGAACGCCCAATCTGTAGGCTGCACATCCGAAAACTGAGAAACTGATGTTACCTGACTCATGTCGTTAGACTCTTGAGTTTCAGATAACTCGCCAACATTTGTTACCTGTTCGTTAACTTCAGCAGCTAAGGCACTATTAGCAACGAAAAATGTAGCGGCTAATACAATTGGACTAACCTTAAAAAGATTCCAGAATCGTTTTGTCATGTTTTTACTTTCACTCACACCTACAATAATCCAGTCATGATAAAATGCTTTAAACACTTTTCTTTCGTGGATTTCACACACAATCACAGCAACGATTATACCTTTACCCTGTGATTATTACAAGCAATTCATTTAACACGCTGCTGAACTATAGTTTTTCATTAATTTATTTGGTAATCGCAAGATAATGCGGCGTTTGTGACGTAAAACTGTTCCTTCTTCTTCTAACTGCTGTAAGAGTCGGGTAACAGTTACTCGCGTAGTATTTAAAACTTCAGCAATATCCTGATGGGTAACATTTAAATCAATTAGCTTGCCTTTATCTACGTCACGGCCAAATTTTTCACTTAACCATACTAAAAACTGCCATAAGCGTAGCGAAATTGGTTTTTGATGCACAATGCTTAGTAGATCCTCTGTTTGTTGAATATGAGACAACAAAGCATTAGTATCCTGATGCCACAAATGAGGTGGCACAATGCTTACTTCCACGCCCGTAAGACATTCAATCTGGTAGGGCTTCACCTTAGACAAAGGATAGCCAATCAGATCCCCTAGTCCCCAATAACCAAGAGTAATGAATGTTCCATCTTCACTCCACGTTAAAGTACGAACTGCACCATATTCAATTCGCCAAATTATGTCATTGTAAGGTGGAATTACTTCCCGACGGATAAATATCTGTTGGGGTAATTGTTCGCCCAAAGCAGAACCATTTAACAAAATAGAAGAGTTTGAAGTAGGACTTGGGGAATACATCATTAACCGTAACTACATAATTATTAGGGAATCTCGCTATTTACAATGATTAAGAAACTCTAACAATTTGTCTCAAAATTTACCTGTCTTAACTGAAAGTCTATTCTTCTCAATTCAGAGCTAGGAACTAACTCAAAATCTTCTGATGGTAACAACTTTTACTTAAGGGATTTATCAGTAAGATATAGCCAAAATTTTAAGTTGTTTATCTGCTACTTTAATTGTGTAAGTTTAAGAATAGGTAAGCTTTTAGTAAAATATTTAGTTAACTTATTTTTTATTATTTGGTCTTTTCTGAAGACTAAGTAAGTATGTAGGCGCAAAAATTATGAAGATATTAGGGTGGAATGGCACTTATAACTTATAGTAAAGTGCTGAGTGCTGTTAGCGTCAGCGGGGCGTTTAGCCCGTGCTGAGTAAAAACCCAGTTTTGTCAAGGCTTTGAGGTATCAACACTGTCCTAACCTAACGTGAGTTCGACAAGCCTTTTTTTGACCTCTCCCCCAACCCCTCTTGGACACCCAGAGGGGAGCCAAAACCCTAATTTCTCGTTGCTCCTCCCTTTCCCCGTGGGAGAGGGAGATTGTCCGGGAGAGGTTCATCGAACTCACGTTAACCTATGTGACTATGGCTATACTAAATCGCTGGATTTAGATCCCCAACTTCTTACAGATATCTGGCGGGTAGAAGTCGGGGATCTTTGCAGCAGATCAATTAGGAGCGTTGACCGGTGACAATATATGCTACCCTTTGACCGATATTCGTAGCGTGATCTGCCATACGTTCCAGACAACGAATTGCCAGTGCCAGCAGTATAATTGGCTCGACTACACCAGACACATCTCGTTGTTGGGCTAAAGTCTGATAAACGCGATCGTAGGCATCATCTACAGTATCATCTAGATGCTTTAAACGGCGTCCACTCGCTTCATCGAAATCTCCTAAAGCCTTTAAGCTAGTTGCTAGCATCGCCTGCGCGTGAAGAGACATAGCTTCAATGTCGGGCATCGACGTATGAGGCGCGTAAGGAAAAATTTTAATCGCAATTTCAGCTAAATCCTCAGCATAATCGCCAATGCGCTCTAAATCTCGCACCAGCTGCATAAAGGCACTCAAGCAGCGCAAATCGGGAGCTGTAGGCGCTTGTAGCGTCATAATTGCCGTACAGTCTGATTCGATTTGACGATAAAAGCGATCGATCTTTTTATCTAATCGGGGGAGTTCCTCAGCTGCTGTTAAGTTACGAGCAAATAACGCTTGGTGGCTGAGGCGAAATGATTGTTCTACCAAGGCACCCATGCGTAATACATCCCGTTCTAAGCGCCTAATGGCGCGTGCGAGTTGTGGTCTTTGAGGATTGGGAGTATTATCGACGGCTTTCACACTTGTTGTCTCAAAGGTGAAGATATTACTAACTATAGTCTTGGCTTAGGGAGTTTGCCATAACTTCAGGAAATTGGAGTTGCATCCACGCACCACCAGTTTCTGGATGGTTCATCGCTTTGATTGAACCACCGTGGGCAATTAGAATTTGCTCAACGATCGCTAATCCTAATCCATTGCCAACGATCGCTCCTATGGAGTTACTATCTTGGGGAGAATGAGTTCGAGCTTTATCTCCTCGATAAAATCGCTCAAAAACGTGGGGTAAATCTGCTTCAGAAAAGCCGACTCCAGAATCAATAAGATTTATTTCCAAGATTGAGGAAGCAGGATCGTTATCCTTTGTTGATAATATTTTCGCTTCAACATGAATACTTGTGCAAGGAGGACTGTATTTAATGCTATTGTCTAGCAAATTCAGAAAAACCTGGTAAATCCGGGGTTTATCTGCCTTAATCCACAGATTTTCGGGGCCAGAATAAGAAAAAGACAAATGTTGGCGTTGTGCCAAAGGTTCTAGCGTTTCCCAAACAGATGTAATCAGCGATCGCAATTCTACAGCTTTGGCTTGCAATTGCATATTTGGGTTTGCTTCCATTTGGGTAAGGTCTAACCAGCTTTGCACTAAGTTGATCAATCGGTCAACTTCTTGCATCAGGCGGTTAACCCAGCGATTTAAAGGTGGTTCTAAACGGTTTTGTAAAGTTTCTACAACCAAACGAATTGAAGTCAAGGGCGTTCTGAGTTCGTGTGCTAGATCGGAAAAAGAGCGATCGCGTGCTTGATTTATATCTAATAGGGGTTGACGATTTTCTAAAAAGACTCCCACTTGTCCATTGGGTAAAGGCAAGCTAGAGGCCCGCAAAGCCAGAGATTTAATTGTTGCCATCTCTGCTGCATCATCACAAGATGGATGAAATACCCATTCTCCCGTCTGGGGTTTTTGGCGATCGCGAGTTTGCTCAATTAAATGGTCGAGTTCATAAGACCTGACCAACTCCAATAACAAGCGCACCTGTTCTGGTTGCCACCTTTGCAGATACAAAATTTCCTGCGCCTGTCGATTGCACCACAGCAGTTGATTTTCCTCATCCACCTGCAAGTATCCCACTGGAGCCAAATTTAGCAGGTCTTGATAAGTTTGCAACGACTGCTGCAAATCTTGCCGCTGCTGTTTCACCATCGCTATTTCTTGCCGCAACCCAGGAATCAGCAGCAGTCCCATCTTGTCAGAATGCGAGGTTAACGGTCGGAGTAAGCGCCTCAGGTAGCGGTTAAGTTGAACCTGTTGCCAAACCCAAAACCCAATGCCTACCGCTAAACCCAGAAAAAATCCCAATAAAAGCATTTGAGTTGTTAGTTTCTTGGTGACTACTAAAAACTAACAACTATCCCAGCTAATTATCCAAACCTATAGCCAAAACCTCTTACAGTCACAATATATTCGGGATGACTGGGGTCTTGCTCTAATTTTTCGCGCAACCACCGAATGTGAACGTCTACGGTTTTACTATCGCCAACAAAATCCGGCCCCCAAACCTGATCGAGCAATTGTTCTCGTGACCATACCCGGCGGGCATAACTCATAAACAGTTCCAGCAAACGGAACTCTTTAGGAGAAAGACTCACTTCTTGACCGCGAACTAGCACGCGACATTCTTGGGGATTTAAGGAGACATCCTTAAATTTTAATACTGGTATTGGTGGTAAATTGCTTAGGCGTTGGCGGCGGAGTAAAGCGCGACAACGAGCAACTAACTCGCGCATACTAAAGGGTTTGGTCAGGTAGTCATCTGCACCCACCTCTAACCCCAAAACACGGTCAGTTTCACTACCCTTAGCACTGAGCATTAAAATAGGTACTGGGTTGCCTTGATGACGCAGCAAACGGCAGATATCTAGCCCATTGATTTGCGGTAGCATCAAATCAAGAATGACCAGATCGAAGGGAAGTTCCCCTGAATTGGTTTCAAAACTTTTCAGATACTCTATAGCAGACCGCCCATCGGGAGCAGTTATCACCCCATAACCTTCTTCTTCCAGAGCTACAGCTAGCATTTCCTGGATTAATTCTTCATCTTCTACTACTAGAATACGGCTGGTTTGTCCAATGTCCGTTCTGGCAGAGTACTTGGTCGATTCACTGGTATACATTGATATCACAAAAGTCTAGGACTGTGCTTGTATCAATTAGGATGATCAAGTCTATTATCTCGCCTTACTGCAACTGCGCTTCTACTAGGGTTAATTCTTTTAGATTTTATTTACATAAAGTAATATACACCACAGCAGTCTCCTAAATCATAAATCACTGTGCCAGCAAGCTTCTAAATAGTTTTTAATTAAAGACTTTGAATTTTCGATTCTGTCTTCACAAGATGGAAAGACATTATTGGATGAAGGATTATCTTGACAGAGGAGATTAGTTTAGGTATATTTATTTTAGTACAAATGTACTATTAAGCCCCAAAGGGAAAACTATACCTAAAAAACAGAAAGACATATATGTGGAAAATTCCTACCCACTAAGTGTTAGATGTGGATCATTTCAGTATTTCCACGGCGTTAAAAATGTTGATTAAAAAGCTACTCTGATGTCTGCATAGGGTAGTCATTGGTATGGCTTGCTACCCAATAAATCATTTGCCTATTGAAGGGAGTTGGAAGATGACTACAGTTGGAGTCAAAGACAGCAAACAACAACTAATGCAAGCATTTCAACAAATTATTATCCACAGAAAAAAACTTGAATCTAAAATAGCAACCAAACAAGAGGAAGCAGAGAAGGCAAAAAGTCAAGAAATTCTGCAAGCAGCTTCTGCATATACAGTTGATAGTATTGTCAAAGGTTTAGCTGATTTACAATTGGAGTTTGGCAGTATTCTCAACGGATTATCTGAAAAACTAGCTCAGGAAAACTCCAAGTTAGATGAATTGAACCGAGCTATAGAAATTGAAACCCAACGTCTACAAGAACTGCAACAAATTAGAGTTGTAGCGGATACTCTAGATGTTTTAAGTCAAGAACATCAAGAAAAATTAAAAATTCTCGAACAAGATACTATTAGCAAAAGGGAAGCACTAGAGAAAGAAATTACAATCAGGCGAAAAGAATGGCAAAAAGAACAAGCAGAGTATGAAGAAAAACTCAAAGCATACAATGATTTATTAGCCAAAGATCGCCAGAAAGAACAAGAAGAATTTCAGTATAAATTAGAAACTACTCGGAAACTCAATACAGACAGCTACGAAGGGATAAAGCGCCAACAACAAAGGGAAATACAAGAAAACTCTCAGAAGAAAGAGAAAGATTGGGCAGAACGAGAAAAAATCTTCGCTGAACGCCAACCACTCTTTGCAGATTATCAACAAAAGGTAACTACGTTTCCTAGCGAACTGGAAGAAGCAGTTAAGAAGGCTAGAGAAGAAGCAATTAAAGAAACAAGCCAAAAAGCTAAAATTGATGCTGATTTATTTGAAAGAGAATGGGAATCTAATAAGCAGAGTTATGAACAAAAAATTCAATCTCTGGAAGAAACAATTAAGAAACAATCTGAGCAAATAGAAGGCATTTCTACTCAATTGCAAACTGCATTAAAACAAGCACAAGACTTAGCTATGAGGGCTTTTGGTAGTTCTAACCCTAAATAGTTGTGAGTTCATAGCATCTTAATCATTTTGAATTCCTGAAGAGGAGGTTTGTTGTGGTGGTGAAAAAACCGACTGATAAGAATACTAAAGTAGAAATTCTTCAGGCGTATGAGGAGTTGGCAAAAGAAAAAGCAGCACTGAAATCAGAACTTGATAAAGTTGGCAAAGAAAGCCAGTCTGGAACTAAAGAACAGCCTAAATTAGAACAAAAAATAGCTATGAATCAGCTTTCTAGTGTCCAACAGAAGATGAACAATACAATCGAAAGCTTGGCAAAGATTCAATTAGGTTTTGGCAGTGCTGCTAATGAATTATCGGAACAGCTAACCACAAAAGCCTCGAATTTGGAAGAAATTAGGCGAACTTTAGAAGAAGAAATCCAACAATTAACACAACTGCATAATTTAGAAATTTCTGATGATATCTTGGATACTCTCATCCAAGCCTATGAAGATAATACTAAAGCTTATCAAGAAGAATATAACCAACGTTCTGAAGTGTTATTCCAAGAAATGCTAGAGCAAAGAAATACTTGGGGAAAAGAACAAGAGGAACAGCAACGGGCAATAAAAGAACGGAATGAAAACTTAAATAAAACTCGGCAACGCGATGCAGCAGAGTACAAGTATAATCTAGAACTCCAGCGGCAACTGCAAAATGACGAATACGAGCAACAGCAAAAAGCGCTATATAAGCAACTGGAAGAATCACTACAAGAAACAGAAAAGCAGTGGGCTGAACGAGAGAAAGCAATTTCTGAGAGAGAGAAACAATTTGAAGAGTTAAAAGCTAAAGTAGAAGCTTTTCCGAAAGATAAAGAAGCAGCCATCAAAAAAGCTACAGAAGAAGGTAAAGGCATCGCCCACTACCAAGCTAAAGTCAAATCAGATTTATATTCTAAGGAAGTAGAAGGGCAAAAGCGTTTCTATGAACAAAGACTGCAATCTCTAGAACAAACTATTACTAATCAAGAGACGCGAATTCAAAATCTTTCTAAACAACTGGAATCCGCTCTCAAACAAGTTCAGGATTTGGCAGTTAAAGCTATTGAAGGTACTTCAAATGTTAATTCATATCAGGCAATCAAAGAAATAGCTTTAGAACAGGCAAAGACTCAAGCGAAAAATAAATAAGCTGATTTCGGAAGAATTCAGAAGTCAGAATTCAGGAGTCAGAATAGTTAAAGAATCAGGAGAACATTTGATAAATCAATATATCAAGTGTGCTTCATTCCTTCTAAATTCTGAATTCTGATTCCTGGGTGCTGAATTCTTCCCTGATTTATTTTTAATGAAAATTGTAGAGACTTAATTTAATTTAAGCCCCTGCAAGTAACTCTAATGCTTTTTATTCAGTTTTCTTTGGCTTTTTGAGGTCTGGCGGAGGTTGTACTTTCTTCTTTGTTGTGCTTGCCTGCGTTTGCTTCAAGGCTTTGTTGGAATTTTGTTCTTGACTAGACATAATACTAACTTTTAATATTTACTACAATATTATTTAGATTATAAGTATTATTAATTACATCAATCCTACTCATATAAATTAGAAATTAATTTGTTGTTATTAACCCAAAACTT
This sequence comes from Nostoc sp. DedQUE05, assembly GCF_034530955.1. NCBI lineage: Bacteria > Bacillati > Cyanobacteriota > Cyanophyceae > Nostocales > Nostocaceae > Nostoc > Nostoc sp. DedQUE05. The sequence goes on from NZ_JAVRCB010000018.1 coordinate 126,702, forward strand.
TTTTCGCTGTTGCTAACACACTGGGTATTTCACAAAATCATATATCGCTGTATTTTCAAATAGATTGATTGAACCATTGCCAGACACGCTTCAAAAACGATTGTTCTTGAGAGTATGAGAATTCTGCACGTAACCGATCGTTATAAACTTGCATATTCTCACCCGTTTCCGTCCAAACAAGTTCAAGGCACGGTACATGAGTTTTACAACCTGTACAAAAGCTCATATCTGCTGAATATAAATATGGGTTCTTTAAATAGCTGCGAATAATCTCTTCTGGCATTCCAGTGTAACTATCGCATTTAGCATGATAATAAATACATGGAATACCTTCTAGAGAAGCTTGTTCGCACTCGTCCGGGGGTAAGGTGACATACTCATTTTGTTGACCATCTGGACGTAACTTTAAATGTTCTTGGTGATGCCTTAGGTAATCTTCTTCATCCAACCATTCATGGCAAAACTCACATCGGTACTTTTTCATTGTCTACCCTAATCGATTTAAATATAATGCTTGATTATTCAAATCCAACATGACAAAAATTTTATTGAGAATACAATCTACAGACATAGTTAGGTTTGATTCTCTACATTTTCATTATTCCCAAAATAAATATAAAAATTAAAGCTTACATAAATAAAAAAGCTTCCTAAAAAAAAGGCGGGCCTTTCAGCCCACCCCACATAAATTTGAGAATATTCTGTTGCTATTAACCCAACAATTGTTTAGCCTTAGCTAACACATTATCAACGCTAAAACCAAACTTCTCTAAACAAACACTGCCTGGAGCTGAAGCACCAAAGCGATCGATACTAACAGTATCGCCTTCAGTACCTATGTACTTATGCCAACCGAAACTAGCGGCAGCTTCTACAGACAAACGCTTGGTGACAGCTTTCGGCAGAATGGACTCTTTATAAGCCGCATCCTGTGCTTCAAACAGTTCCCATGAAGGTAGCGAGACAACACGGACTTTCTTGCCTTCAGCCTTGAGTTTTTCGGCTGCGCCGACGGCGAGGCTCAGTTCTGAACCAGTTCCAATCAGGATGAGATCGGGTGTACCTTCGCTATCCACCACGGTGTATCCACCCTTTGCCACGCCCTCAACCGATGTACCAGCCAAGTTAGGAACGTTTTGACGGGTAAACGCCAAAAGAGACGGAGCGTTTTGCTTCGCTTTCTCGATCGCTATTTTATAAGCACCAGAGGTTTCGTTCCCGTCTGCGGGACGAAACACGGTTAAATTAGGAATAGCTCGCAAGGAAGCCAGAGTTTCAATGGGTTGGTGGGTGGGGCCATCTTCACCTTGCCCAATGGAATCGTGAGTCATCACCCAAATCACGCCAGCTTGAGAAAGTGCGGATAAGCGGATGGCAGCACGCATATAGTCTGTAAAGATTAAGAAGGTAGCACCGTAGGGAATTAATCCCGAACTGTGCAATGCTATACCATTACAGATTGCGCCCATACCATGTTCCCGTACCCCAAAGTGGATGTTGGGGTTTTCGTAGTGCCCTTTTTGAAAGTCGCCCTTGCCTTTGATTTCAGTCAAGTTGGAGTGGGTTAAGTCAGCCGAACCACCAATCAATTCAGGTAAAACCGCCGCCAGTTTGTTGAGGCAAGTTTCTGAGTGTTTGCGGGTGGGCAGTCCTTTGTCTTCGGGGGTGTAGGTGGGTAGTACTTTATCCCAGCCGTCGGGTAGTTTGCTACTTAGGTAACGTTCAAATTCAGCTGCTTCCTGGGCATACTTAGCTTTGTAGTCGGCAAATGTTTTGTTCCATTCGTCTTCGTAGCCTGCGCCGCGCTCAACTGCTTTGCGTGTGTGGTTGAGGGCTTCTTCTGGGATTACGAAAGGTTCGTATTCCCAACCCAAATTTTTCCGAGTCAAGGCAATTTCGTCTCCACCAAGGGCAGCGCCGTGAACGCCAGCAGTGTTTGCTTTATTGGGGGAACCGTAACCAATAATGGTTGTTACTTTTATGAAAGAAGGCTTATCGGTGACAGCTTTAGCTGCTTCAATTGCTTTAGCGATCGCTTCTAAATCGGTGTTGCCGTCCTCAACGTGTTGGACGTGCCAACCGTAAGCTTCAAAGCGCTTGGAAACATCTTCGGTGAATGCCACATCTGTGGAACCGTCGATGGAAATGTGGTTGTCGTCGTACAGAGCGATGAGTTTGCCTAATCCCAAGTGTCCTGCGTAAGAAGCAGCTTCACCCGAAATTCCTTCCATGTTACAACCGTCACCCACAATTACGTAGGTGTAATGGTCAACAATCTTGGTATCGGGTTTGTTAAATTTAGCGGCAAGGTGAGCTTCGGCGATCGCTAAACCAACTCCATTGGCAATTCCTTGACCTAAAGGGCCAGTTGTGACTTCCACGCCTGGGGTCATGAAGTTTTCGGGGTGTCCAGGGGTTTTGGATTCCCATTGACGGAATTGTTTGATATCTTCGATGGTGACGCTATCGTAGCCTGTCAGGTACAGTAGGGCGTACTGCAACATCGAGCCATGACCGGCAGATAAGACAAAGCGATCGCGGTTAAACCATTTGGGATTCTTGGGATTAAACTTCATAAAGCGATCCCAAAGGACAAAAGCCATCGGAGCCGCACCCATTGGTAGTCCTGGGTGTCCCGATTTTGCTTTTTCTACGGCATCAACAGCCAAGAAGCGGATCGAGTTAATAGCCAGTTCTTCGACGGACAATTCTTTGGCGGATTGGGTTGCAACAGTCATAATCTCTTGTTTTTAACGACGGGTTAGCACTCTTCGTAGCTTCTCTTGCTGGGGTTATTTTAGATTCCCCACAGTATCCTCATCATCCCACTCCCGCTTGTCGATGGACAAGCGGGATCTCCTGAGTTTCTGGTGATAAATCAAGCTGATAATTGGGTCATGCTGAACGCTTAAATTATATCGGAATGATATTTCTGATACTTTGGGCATTGGGCATTGGGCATGGGGCATTGGGCAAACGAGCAGAGCTGGATTAAACTATTGAATTCTGACTCCTGCCTCCTGCCTTCTGCCTCCTGCCTCCTGCCTCTTTTAAACGTATTTCTTAAAGGCCAGTGTGACATTATGACCGCCAAACCCAAAAGAATTGGATATTGCTATCTCGACTTTTTGAGCGCGGCTAGAGTGAGGCACGTAATCTAAGTCACACTCTGGATCGGGATTTTCCAGATTGATTGTCGGTGGAATTTGGTCATTAGCGGTCGCTAGTACTGTTGCAACTGCTTCAATACCTCCAGAACCGCCCAATAAATGACCTGTCATCGATTTGGTGGAGCTAATTGCCACCTTATAAGCATGTTCTCCCAAAGCTTTTTTGATTGCTGAGGTTTCAGTTGAATCATTAGCTGGGGTACTAGTGCCGTGGGCATTAATATAGCTAATTTGTTCGGGAGTTATGCCAGCATCTTTGAGCGCTAGTTCGATCGCTCTAGCGGCTCCAAGCCCACCAGGTACGGGGGAGGTGATATGGTAGGCATCACAGGTCATACCATAGCCGATCATTTCGGCATAAATATGAGCGCCGCGACTTAGGGCGTGTTGCAGTTCTTCGAGAATTAAAATTCCCGCACCTTCACCCAAAACAAATCCGTTGCGATCGCGGTCAAAAGGACGGCTAGCATGAGTCGGGTCATCATTGTTAAAAGACAGTGCCTTGCAGGCGGCGAACCCAGCTATCGACAATGGTGTGACAGCTGACTCCGTTCCCCCACAAATCATCGCTTGGGCATATCCCCCTTGAATTAAGCGAAAAGCATCTCCAATGGCATTAGAACCAGCAGCACAGGCAGTTACAGGACAAGAGTTTGGCCCTTTAGCACCCGTGTGAATTGCCGTTAATCCTGCGGCCATATTGGCGATCATCATTGGGATCATGAATGGACTACAGCGATCGGGCCCACGGTTGAGGTAGATAGTTTGCTGGTCTTCTAATACCTTAATCCCACCAACGCCAGAACCGATCATCACACCTACCTGTTCTGCATTCAGGTCATTAATCGCTAACTCCGAGTTAGCTAGAGCCTGTTTTGCTGCCGCAACCCCAAATTGGGAAAACCGATCCATACGCTTGGCCTCTTTGCGTTCCAAGTAATCATGCGGATCGAAGTTTTTCACCTCACCAGCAATTCGGCAATCATGGCTAGACGCATCAAATAATGTGATGTAGTCAATGCCATTACGTCCACTCAATAATCCATCCCAATATTCTGTTGCTGTGTTACCTATAGGTGTAATCGCGCCAACACCAGTTACAACAACGCGTTTACGTGTATGATCTGTCATGATTCAGTTAAAAATGGCGAAAAAGCAGCAGGCAAAAAATTTGAGGTTAGCGACTAGGTACTGGTGAGCCAGCGCGGTCTTAAAGGTTTCCTTTACGAGCGACTGGCATCGGATTTGCTGACTTCAAGTGAGTGTCGTTAACGTCAGCATTAGTGACATTAGCAGCGTCACGCGAAGAGTGGCTAGATATTAGAGAAAAATCTCCCCAATCCCAATCCCCAATTCCAATCCCCAGTTAAGCTGAGGCGGTTACTTTGTTATTGATGTAATCTACTGCCTCTTGAACCGATGTAATCTGCTCGGCAGCTTCGTCGGGAATTTCGATATCAAATTCTTCTTCCAAAGCCATCACCAACTCAACGGTATCGAGGGAATCTGCTCCCAGGTCTTCCATGAACTTGGCTTGTGGTGTAACTTTGGCATCGTCGTCAACACTCAGTTGTTCGGTGACGATTTTCTTGACCTTTTCAAAAATTTCCGTTTGGCTCATAAATAAAAGTCCTTAACCACTTGCTACGATCTGCTCTTTAGAGGAGACATTGTTTTGAGCATATACATCTTATCGTCAAGCGCGATCGCCCGCATACTTCCAAGGGTTTTTCTGCTAGAAAACCTCTCCCATTCCTAAAATAAATCGGATAAGTTTTCTCTTAACACTTGAACTGTGGAGCGCGTTACGCCATCGCCGATCCCGTGTAAATGCTTTGGTTTTCCAATTATTGCTAAAATTTTTGACAATGTCTCATCGGTATTTACAGCCTTGCTAGCAATTAAGAATATGTAGATGCTGCGACCTTTTAACCTAGACGCTTAAAAGGTAGCTAAACGTCAAACATCAGAATGATGCTAACAAGGAATGATAAAACAGTTATTGTTTAGAGCGATCGCTCTAACCCAAACATACTTCTATGCTACCTCAGACACTGAAATACGCTTACTTCCCTGGTTGTGTTGCTCAAGGGGCCTGTCGGGAACTTTACCAATCAACTCAAGCGCTCACCCAAGCACTGGGCATTGAACTAGTTGAACTTAAAAAAGCTGCTTGCTGCGGTTCCGGCACATTTAAAGAAGATTCGCAACTGCTAGAAGATACAGTCAACGCCAGAAATATTGCCTTAGCAGAAGAATTAAATCTGCCCTTACTTACCCATTGCAGCACTTGTCAAGGTGTTATCGGTCACGTCAATGAACACCTGAAAGAATGTAAGACTTCTAACCCTGTTTACATTGAACAGGTTAATGGCTTGCTAAATAAAGAAGGTTGTTCGCCTTATCGCGGCAGTACTGACGTTAAACATCTTCTTTATGCCTTGGTGACAGATTACGGTTTAGAGGAAATTACCAAACGCGTCACCCGAAAGTTAACTGGATTAAAATGTGCGGCTTTTTATGGCTGTTATCTCCTGCGCGCCCAAAAATCTATGCCTGATGACGACCCTTTCCAACCGGAAGCGATGGAAAATATGTTTCGGGCAGTGGGTGCAACACCAATTTATTACCGAGGGCGGACACAATGTTGTGGTTGGCCCCTTGCTAGTTATGCCACTACCCAATCTTTTAAGATGGCGGGGATGCATATTCAGGACGCTTTAGCGTCTGGTGCTGACTGTATAGTTACACCTTGTCCTCTGTGCCACTTAAATTTAGATTCCCGTCAGCCAGAGGTAGAAAAGGTGATTGAACAAAAGCTAGGTTTACCAGTGTTGCATTTACCCCAATTGATTGCTTTGGCACTTGGCGTTAGTCCAAAAGAACTGGGTTTAGACCGTCACATTGTTTCCACAAAGCCAGTGTTGGAAAAATTAGGATTTTAGTTTTAGGACTAGGCCTTTTAATCTGACTGGTAAAATCTCTTTTTTTCTCTGCGTCCTTTGCGTCTGTGCGGTTCAAAAGTCTTTTATTTAACCACAGAGGCGCAGAGAACACAGAGTTATTCAAAAATTGCCGAATAATTCAGGAGCAAAGCAAGAATAGCTGCGCCAAGGCGTTAGTCGTATAGAATAACCTTGTTGTATTCTGACAACTGACGCCAATATTGCTGTTTTGATAAAAAAATTTCCAAAATTAACCAACTTACAATATATAAGACTGGTAATTTTGGATAACTTTAATTAAACTTTAATTTTGAGAATCGCTTTGGTATTAGCTTCGTAAAGTCAACGCTTCTTTTTCGATGTTTTCATCCATCCAAGAAAACATATCGCCAATTGATTTAACCATATCTTCAACCCCTTCACGGAAGAGTTCAACATCTTTCTCAGACTTGGTATAAATTTGAGCCACTTGAATCAATTCGTCTGTATGTTCTGGATCTAAGTGGCAGTGGAGATGAAAATATTCGATGGTATGGTCATCAATACCTTTAAATATCTTACGAAGCCCTTCGATGTATTTGATAAAAATTCCAGGTAAGACTTGTTCAATTGCTGCAAATCTTCCTAAAGAACGTACTATAGGTTCATCATCACAAAATTCAAATTTCTTAAAGCGTAATGCCGGAATGAGAAACGCTCTATCCTCGGCATTGATATCAATTTGAGGACAATCAATACCTTTCATAAAACGCATAAATAATGCTACATGAGCAAGGTCTGAGTTGAGTTCTCCATGCTCAGTAAATGCATTTTCTAGCATAATCGTTCTAGCATGGTAACTATCCATTTTAGACGCGACTTTCAGAAAAGCCATATTGAATCTGTTTGAGCCAGGTAGCATTTTCATTGCAAACTGTCGGATTGCATCTTGTGAAAATTCTCCTTTGGCAAAGCGTTGAACAAAGGGATGTAGAGACAAATCTTGCGCAGTTGTGATTTCTAATAAAACTTGCTGTAATTGGTTGGATATCTTAGCATCCAAAGAAAGAGTTGCAGTCATTATTTTAGCAGATAAGTGGGTTGTTGTTGATGCTTGATTGTCTAATTGGGCGTGAATATCTAGACAATTATTCACGCAGCTTGCATAGCAAAAAATGCATACTCTTTGCAACTATGTTTTAGAGTATGTTTGCAAATGCTGATTAACAAATACTTGATTGACTGATTTGATGTGAATAATGAACAATTACTCAAGCAGTTCACATAGTAAAATGTGCAAACCTTTTGTAACCATATTTCACAAGTTTGCAAATCCTGATTTAGGTTAGGATAAGCTTGAAAATTGAGATTATCTTCAATAATTGAGGCTAAACTTTAACTAGAATGCGTTCCAAAAATTTTTGTTTTTGGTTAACTGAAATGTACGTACAGCTATTATGAATAAGTTATTACCTCTTTTGCAAAATATTCCGTACAAGTTCGTACTTTGTCCTAATAAAAATTCTAGTGTCTTATTTTTTCGTAAGCAAATAAAAAAACATTATTAACTAAATCTTTACTTTTTTCGACAAATTTCTAAAGTTGGTATAAAATTATCAAAAAACTTTTTTTGTCATCTGCCAATAGGTATAAATACAAAATACTCTTGAAGAAGAATACAGAATGGGACGTGCAAGATTCACGCCCCACAAGAATTATTTTGAATTTAGTTATGCAATTTAGATAAGTTTCAGCTTAATCATTGCTATTTTTGAATTTACGTTGCAATTGTTTTAGCGATTGATACATATCTGGCAGGCGACCATAAACAGCAGATACCTTGAGATATAGTTTGTAAGGAAGGGCTGGAGTTCCACAGACAACTTCTCCTGGGGCAACATCGTTATGAATTCCAGTTTGAGCAGATGTCATCGATCCATCTCCCATCTTCACTTGATTGACTATTCCTGTTTGTCCAGCTAAAATAACGCGATTTCCCAGTTGAACCCCTCCTGCCATGCCAACCTGACCTGCGATCGCACAGCCAGAACCGATTTTGCAACCGTGACCTATTTGCACTAAGCTATCAATTACTGTATTGCGACCTACCCGTGTTTCTCCGACTGCTGGGCGGTCAATACCAGTGTTGCAACCAACTTCCACACCATCTTCTAAGACTGTATAGCCTGATTGTTCCATTTTGAACCAACCAGTCCGGGTAGGAACAAAACCAAAGCCTTCTGCACCAATGACAGCACCACTGTGAATGACGCAATCTGCACCGATGTGGGTGCGTTCGTGGATGGTACAGTTGGCGTGTAAGGTAGTGCGATCGCCTATTTTGGCATCTGGATAAATCACCACATTGGGATGAATAATTGCGCCATTGCCAATTTCTACCCCTTGTTGAATCACAGCATGGGGGCCAATATAAACATCGTTACCAACTTTTGCGGTGGAGTGAATTACAGCGCTGGGATGAATTTCTGGGGTAGGGCGATATGGTTGATAAAAAAGTGCGATCGCTTTGGCAAACAATAATCGTGGGTCTGAGGTTGCTAGCCAGACAATACCCCTTTCTTGTGCAAGCGCTTGTAATTTTTCGTCCTGGGGCAAAATTAAAGCACTAGCATTGGTATTGCCAACAAAAGACCCAAATTTTGCACCTTCTACGTAACTGAGAGTACCGTTGGTAGCTTCATCAATGGCTGCTACCCCTGTAATTTCTGGGTCTTGGTCTGGGTTGCTAGTCAGGCTATGATTGGTAGCCGCGTCACCAAATTGACGGAGGATTTCGCTGAATTTCATTGTTGGGTGTGTTCAAAATTGATCTACAATCGCAAGATAATTTTCCCTCTTTATGCTCCAATACAATAATTTTGTAGACGCGTAGTGGTGAAGCAATCAGACTGTTCCTAGTTTCGCTTCAAGTTGGATAACTTTAGTGACATTCTTCTGTTGATGGCTCTCGTGAGCTTACTTTCACTGCATCTTGTCTCAATAGCGTCTTGAGGCGTTGATTATCTTCGGTAGCGATCGTTTCACCATAGTGATGAAGTTGAAAAAGCTGGCAATACCGATTTTGTTTAGCGCAAATCAAGCAGCCATAAGCATGATTGCCGTTACTACCGCATAACCGATGTCCCATCACCGGGCCGAGAGAAATATTTTGCTCGCTAGCAACAGTACTGAGAATTGAGCGCAGTTTTGACTCGAACTCTAATGATAAGTATTGCTTACGTCCTGGTTGTGTGCGATCCCATTCTGGAACGATTAATTCCTGTTTTAACAGACTCGCTTCAATCTCTTCAGACATCACAAGCCCAGATAGAATAACGTGACGGGAAACATGAGGTAATAATGTACGTGCTAACTGCCACATTAAGGCTTCATCAAACCACTCTTCAACTAGTGGACGCAGATACCAACAACAGGGAATGCCAAGGTTTACTAAATCTTGCAGCAACTGTACCCGACTCTGAATTGAGGCTTGCTCATAGCCTGGTTTCAAGGGTGGTAGACTAACAAAGACAGTGACTCGAAGTGAATGAGGTCGCTCTAGAGTTTTTTTGAGGCGCTCTAGAAAAGATTGACCAGGATGAACTTTGGTGGTGATGTAGACGATGTTGGCAGCTTTGCGGTCAATCAGTGCATCCAAAATTGATAGTACGCGTTCTCGATGGGCTGGAATAAAAGGGTCAGAGTAATCGCACAGTGAAATTGGAAAGCCCTTTTGTCCCTCTGGGGTAGCAAAAATGTAGTCTAGCAAAAGATCGAGCAGGTCAACTGGAGCTGAGACATCCTGAAAGTTTTGTGGATAATGATGCCAATCACGGTCTTGATGACAGACACAATAGGCACATTCAACCGGACAACGATTCTGAACATTTGGTAGAAATGGATTGAGGCTGAAGTATTTAACAGCACGCTCCTCATCAGGAATACCAAGCACTGGAAAGCCATGCAGCATATACTGGCTTTCTTGCAACGTAATTTCAGACGTAGGATTTTTATCAGTATCCATATATCTTTTATGAAAAAAGTAATACACCCAGAAAAATTTGTCTTCTCTAGAGTGGCTGGTGTGAATATAGAGTGGCAAGGTGGGAAATGCTGGAGGATTAATAAGAATTTTGATAAGTAAATATAATTAAGTAGCGATCGCTGTTCCTAAAGAACTGGTAAATGGGTTGAGGTTAACACGGAGAAGCTCTTGGTAACAAGTTTTAAGAGTAGACTTTTGCGATTTTGTACTAGTTAGATAATTAATAATTAAGATAGAGATTATTTATCCTCTAAACAGTTCAAGTTTTGAAATGATTAATAATATACAAGAATTAAGAGAGCGCTTGTTTACTAGTGGAATAGTAAAAAATGAGCAAGAACTACAAGGATGTACCTCAGAGGAAATTGCATACATTGAGAGTAAATATGGAGTTTTACCAAGGACTTACAGGGAAATCTTAGGCTTACTTGGGCATAGTGCCGGAAAGCTTGTTAGAGGATCGGAATTTGAGTTTTACTTCGACCAACTTATCAAAATGAATGAATGGCAGCAAGAGGTTATCCTTGAGTCCATTGCTGAGGGAGAAGACTGTACACCCTTACCAGAAAAAGCTTTTTGTATCTGTGCTTTATATGGAGATCCGTGGTTTATTATTGCCGATGGACAAGATGACTGTTCTGTTTATTTTCTGCATGACGATTGCATAACAATTAAAGAGGCCAGTAAATCTGTGATGGATTGGATAAAGGGATTTGTAGAAGACGCTGAATATTGGATAAGGAAAGGACTGAGATAATCAACCTGGTAAAAAGGGTCAATATTAAGCGCTCATCTAAGCACTAAAGTACTTACTACAAACTCTCTTCATCTGTCATAATCCCTATGGTGGTACTAGTCGCTATTCGCCATTGCTACCCCTGCTAAATACCCTGTTGTCCAAGCACTTTGGAAGTTAAACCCACCGGTAACGCCATCAATATCTAAGATTTCTCCGGCAAAATAAAGACCAGGAACTAACCTACTTTCCATCGTCTTGAAGTTGACTTCTTTAAGCTTGACGCCGCCACAGGTAACAAATTCTTCTTTGAAGGCTCCTTTGCCGTTGATTAAGTATTGTCCCTGAGTCAATTCTTGCAGCAGCCGATTTAAGGTTTTACTAGATATTTCTGCCCAACGGTCTTCTGTAGTAATGCCTACACGAGCAATAATATATTGCCAGAGACGATGGGGAAGATCAACGCCACGATGCAATGCGATCGCTTTTTTTCCCCATTCATCCTTAACTGCTAAAACTTTTTCTCGCACTTGTTCATGGTGCAAATTAGGCAACCAATTAATCAATAATGTGGCTTCATAGCGGCTTTCGTGCAGAACTCTCGCACCCCAAGCAGAAAGCTTCAAAACAGCGGGGCCACTCAAACCCCAGTGGGTAATTAGTAATGGCCCAGTTTGTTGTAATTGGGATTTTCCGCCCGCAGATAACCGCAATTGGGCAGGATTAACACTAACTCCAGCCAATTCCCGCAACTTTTCATCAACAATGTTGAAGGTAAATAATGAGGGTACTGGCGGTTCAATTTGATGACCTAACTCTCGGACAATTTTATAACCCGCAAGGCTGCTACCGGTTGCCAAAAGTAAGCGATCGCATTTAATTGTCTCTCCTGACTTCAGAAAAATATCAAAACCCCCATCTGCTGCGGTTCTCACGGAAGTTACATGCGTACCGATGCGGAGTTTTACCCCAGATTTCGCCACCGATTTAATTAGACATTCCACAATGGTTTCTGAAGTATTGGTGACAGGAAACATCCGGCCATCAGCTTCCGTTTTCAGATAGACTCCACCAGCAGCAAACCAAGCTACTGTATCTTGAGGCCCAAACCGAGTCAAAGCACCCCGCAAAGCTTTTGCACCTCTGGGGTAATTTTGCACTAACTCCTCCGGTTCAAAGCACGCGTGAGTAACGTTGCAGCGTCCGCCACCAGAAATTAGCACTTTCGCTAGGGGTTGGCGACTGGCTTCGAGTAAAGTAACTTGGGCATCAGGATTGGCTTTAGCACAAGCGATCGCGCCAAAAAATCCTGCTGCCCCACCCCCAATAACTACAATTTGTAACGGTAACAATTTCAAAAAAGTCTCTTTTACAGCACCTACTTTCTAGGCTAGCTGTTATTTTCACTCTTCATCAGGTTCAAAGTCGGCTTTTGTCGCACCACAAGTTGGACATGACCAATCTTCTGGTATATCTTCAAAGGCTGTTCCCGGTGCTATGTCGCTATCTGGATCGCCCTCTGCTGGGTCATATATATAGCCGCAAACAGTACATTTATACTTTGCCATGTTCGTCGTTCACCCTCGGAAATTATTGGCATTGCTTCAGTATTAAATACTTTTGGCAGTTAGTCAAAAAGGCTTAGTCATTTAATGACAAATGACTAAAAACGCCACCATGTCCTTTGGGCATAACTGATAATCCCGATCGCGATCGCCCCAAGTAGTAGTAGCCAAATAATTCCACCTGGGATAAAAGTGAGAATACCAATACCTCTCAGTACCCAGACGGCAACGCTAATGCCGAGAAGTGTACCAAAAATCTGGATTAATCTACGATTTAAAGAAGATTGATTCACCTAATTTTCCTCTCAACTCAACAGACATTACACTTGATATTGATAATTAAAATATGAAGTTACGATGAAGTTATAGTTTCATCAGAAATAACACGTAAAACCAAGAGATACTATCCAAACGTTAGGGTAAAGTACTTGATGTTAAATCGTGTTTGTGCCATTCTAGCTGTTAACAACGCAGTTTTTCATCTACAAGTATTACTTTGACAAAAGTCACTGGAGTATTAATTATGTTAATTGTGATAAGAAACACAGTTTTTACAGTAAAGTAACTGAAATGATGAGCAACAAATCATCCTTTCCGGAAAAGATAAGTATTAAACTGGAACTAATTTAATAATGGGTTGGCTCTAAATCAAGTTTTATGGCTTGTAGTTTCAACTCTATTTAGGTGGATGAGTTGAGGAGTAACTTAATCATTATGTCTGCGTCTTATATATCAGATTCAATTATTGCAGGTTCAGATATGGCTTGGAGTCAAGACAAGCAAAAGTTGCTGGTACAGGGTGAAATTTTGGTAGAAACGCGATCGCACAAGATGTCGGGTGGTGCGGTGACAGCCTGGATGTATTTGCCAATGGTGCGATCGCACGTTTGGCAGCAATTAACTGATTATCCCCGCTGGGTGCAATATTTTCCCGATATCACCAAGAGTGAGGTAGTACATAAAGGTGAAGTCAAACGTCTGTATCAAGCAGCACAAAAAGCCTTCTTCTTTTTCACGGCTCAAGTGGAAATTTACCTCAATGTTGTAGAAGTGCTGGGGCAGCAAATCCAATTTCGCATGGTAAATGGGACTTTTGAAGACTTTAACGCCAATTTAGAACTACAAGATTGTGGTAATGGCACAATACTTGCTTATACTGTGCAAGCGACACCTCTAATTCCGATTCCATCTATTTTTATTCAACAAGCGATGAATTTAGAGTTGCCTGCAAATATGCGTAAAATGCGACAAGTTATGTGTAAGAGTCATTAACAATTCAAAAATCACGCATTCAAAATTCAAACATTTTAGACATTTTCAGATAGGGATTTAAACCCCGACTGTAGCAAGATCCCGCAGGGTAACTAACCATTCATCTAGTCCCCAGTCCCCAGTCCCCAGTCCCCAGTCCCCAGTCCCTTGCTATACCTCTCGATAATTCAAAAACCCGCTTTCTGTGAGAAAACGGGTTTTTGTGTGTGATTTATCAGGTGTAATTATCCGGTAAAGACTTCAACTGGTAAACGGCTAAAAGACAACCTTTCATTTTGCACATCTACAAAGATGGTGTTACCGTCGTTGAATTCGCCGCGCAAGATGGATTTAGCAATTTGAGTTTCTAACTCTCGCTGAATCGCCCGCTTCAGTGGACGCGCCCCATAAACTGGGTCATACCCTACTTCTGCTAAAAAGTCAAGAGCAGCATCCGATAGTTTGAGAGATATTTTGCGATCGCTCAATCTTTGCCGCAATCTTTCCACTTGCAACAGCACAATTTGCCGCAATTCCCTCTTATCTAAACCGTGGAAGATAATGATTTCATCAATCCGGTTCAGGAACTCTGGACGGAAGCTATTTCGCATTGCTTCCATGACTCGACGGCGCATTTCATCGTAGTGGGTGTTATCCCCAGCGATATCAAGAATGTACTGCGAACCGATGTTGCTAGTCATGATGATAATAGCGTTCTTGAAGTCCACCTTATGACCTTGGGCATCAGTGACGCGACCATCATCGAGAATTTGCAAGAAGATATTAAAGACATCGGGGTGTGCTTTCTCGATTTCGTCGAAGAGAATCACTGAGTAAGGACGGCGACGAATCGCTTCTGTAAGTTGTCCGCCTTCTTCATAACCCACGTATCCCGGAGGCGCACCAATTAAACGAGAGACGGCGTGTTTCTCCATGTACTCTGACATATCGATTCGCACCAGCGCATCTTCGCTATCGAACATATACGCCGCCAGCGCTTTCGCCAATTCGGTTTTACCTACACCCGTAGGCCCAAGGAAAATAAAGCTAGCGATGGGACGATTGGGATCGGCCAATCCAGCGCGCGATCGCTGAATTGAATCCGCTACAGCTGTGACTGCTTCTTCTTGTCCAACCACGCGGCGGTGGAGTTCATCTTCTAAATGCAGCAGTTTTTCTTTCTCAGATTCCACCAACTTACTGATCGGAATTCCTGTCCATTTAGAAATAATTTCAGCAATATCACCTTCTGTGACTTCTTCTCTTAATAGTGATTTACCACTTCTTTGAGTGTTTGCCAATTCAGCTTCTATTGCTTCCAATTGACGATGCAAACTGGTTAAAGTGCCGTATTTCAACTCCGCAGCGCGGTTAAGGTCGTAGTCGCGTTCTGCTTGCTGAATCTCTAAATTGACTTGTTCAATCTCTTTTTTCACAGACTGAATTTTGTCAATGATATCTTTTTCAGACTGCCATTGAGTATTCAGAGTTTTTTGTTCTTCTTTGAGATCGGCAATTTCTTTTTCCAGTCTTCCTAGACGTTCGCGAGAAGCGGCATCGCTTTCTTTTTGTAGCGATAGCTTCTCCATTTCCAATTGCAGAATCTTGCGATCGATTTCGTCGAGTTCTTCTGGTTTGGAGGTAATCTCCATTTTCAGCCTAGCGGCGGCTTCGTCTACCAAGTCAATTGCCTTATCTGGTAAGAAGCGATCGCTAATATATCGACTCGACAATACGGCGGCGGCAACTAAAGCACTATCAGAAATCTTCACCCCGTGGTGGTTTTCATAACGTTCTCTCAACCCGCGCAAAATCGAAATACTATCTTCTACACTAGGCTGATCGACATAAACCTGTTGAAACCGTCTTTCGAGTGCAGCATCTTTTTCGATATATTTGCGGTATTCATCCAGGGTTGTTGCCCCAATACAACGCAATTCGCCCCGCGCCAACATTGGTTTTAACAAGTTCCCAGCATCCATCGCGCCTTGGGTTGCACCAGCGCCGACAACGGTGTGAATTTCATCAATAAATAAAACAATATTGCCGCCAGATTCGGTAACTTCCTTTAATACTGCTTTCAGGCGTTCTTCAAATTCACCCCGGAATTTTGCCCCTGCAATCAAAGCACCCATATCTAAAGCGATTAGCTTGCGGTCTTTAAGAGATTGAGGTACATCACCTGCGATAATACGTTGTGCTAATCCTTCAGCGATCGCAGTTTTACCAACACCTGGTTCGCCAATTAGCACAGGATTATTTTTGGTGCGGCGAGAAAGAATTTGCACAGTGCGACGAATCTCATCATCTCGTCCAATTACTGGATCGAGTTGACCTTTACGCGCGGCTTCTGTAAGGTCACGCCCGTATTTTTCCAGTGCTTCATATTTGCCTTCTGGATTTTGATCGGTCACTTTTTGACTCCCACGAACTTGTTTAATAATATTTTTGAGTTTGCCTTCGTCTAAACCAAACTCTTGGAATAAAGCTTTGCCAAAGCGGTCATCTTTAGCGTAAGCCAACAATAAGTGTTCAATTGAAATATATTCGTCTTGAAACTCTTTGCGATATCCGTCTGCCCGATCTAGAAGTGTATCTAAGCTACGTCCTAAGTATACTGAAGTACTATTACCAGATACTTTCGGCTGACGTTGAAAAAATTGTTCAGTGCGATCGCGCAGTTTTTGGAGATTAACACCCGCTTTAGTGAGAATCCCAATTGCTAGACCATCTTGTTCTAGCAGTGCTTTCATCAGGTGTTCGCTTTCGATTTGTTGTTGTTGATATTGTTTAACAATATCCGGGGTATGGGCGATCGCTTCCCAGGCTTTTTCTGTAAATTGGTTAGGATTAGTAGGTTGCATAGGCTTTTTCAGGAACGTAAAGGTATAGTGGTGAAGCAGCGCGGTCTTGGGGGTTTCCCCCATGAGCGACTGCTGAACCCGGAGGGCTTGTCGCAGGCTACCACCAGAACACCAAGTAAAGATAATTTCTACTTTCAATAGATATTGTATGAAGAGTGGAGCGATCGCCTAGATCGGTGTTCACGTCTTGTAAAAGTGGTATTTTCCCCTAGTTCCGATTTTCCTATGTGGGTTTCAATTACCTGTCTGCGGAATGTCAGCAGATGCGCTCTCGTGTGCAATGGCGCAAGCGCCCACGTAGGCGATCGCATTAGTTGGGTTTATTCCAGTGAGCGCTTAGGAGTCGGTACAGAGGTTTTTGGAGTCGCCCTAGAAGCCGAATAGTGCTTACTTGACAGCGCTGGAGGAGAAAGTGTTGCGTGTGCTGAGTTGGAAACTAGCAGTTAATGTAACAATGCTGAAAATCAATGTTCGTGCCAGTCATCCGAAAACTTTTGCTGTGCTTTGGCGATGTTTACACCCGCAGAAAAATCTAATTTTGAAAATAAAATTGCATATTTGCATATTTAATGAAAAAACTACTGAATATTCCTTTAGATAGAGGTTTTTTCAACGTCTACTTAAGGAGAAAAAATAATGAATCGATTCAAATATTCCAAGAAAATTTTTGGAGTTATTGCTGTTTTACTCGTAATTTGTGCAACTTTATTTCCTAGAATGGCAATTGCAGATTCACTGCCTGCGCCTATCAAGCCAGATTGTACCGTAGTAGGTGATGTAAGAATAATACCAGATCCAAATGACCCCAATGAAATCGATGTTCTACCACCGACTGTGATAGTTAACAATGCCGATGGATGTAGCTTCAGTGCTAACGCGATGAAGTTATCACAAGCTCTGAGGGTTGAAAGAGCTATTATAGAGTTGCCTGCGGATGTAACTGGGGTTGTTAAAAGCCTTCAGATCAGCAAAGTTGATAATGAAGGTAATAAAGCAGTCATTTATGGCTGTTCTAATTTAAAAGTTAAGGATGGTACGGATTTAAATGTATCTTGCGGGGGGCCATCTTACTTACCAGCGAACCAGTCCTTGGAATATAATGCAACTATTGCAGACTTTAAGCCAGGTACTAAGTTTGCCATTACGCTGATAGCATCACAGTCTAAACAACTAGGTTTGCAGTAAGTATACGCCTGTTATACCAAAAAACCTGTTTGGTGTAACAGGTAAAACTGCTTAGTACAAAAAGCTTAGTACAAAAATGTTTGCTCCTTCCTAGCTGTAACTAAAAAAGACGGGCGTACCCCCTTAATTTTAAGCAAAGCCAACTTTATGGCATACACTGCCCGTAATTAGCTCTAATATCCCTTGGTTGAACAACTGAAGCATTCCAGTCGTGGGTAGAAAACAATTTAGTTCTATGTTTTATCAAGAATCGTATACCAAATTAAGTATACGATTCTTTATTAAGTCAATACGATTAAATGACTAGCTCGCTTACTTAATTTTGATACAACTCCTATTTATTTCTGGCTAAGACTGTGGCTTTCATCGGAACTCAGTTCTAATAAATTTTGTGTAGCAATAAAGCCAAAGTAAATGGCGATCGCAGCAGTAATACCATGAAGCCAAATCTCATTGAATTCACAAGCAGCCATCAAATAAACGCTCAAAGCTTTTTCGATTAATGTTGATAACATTCTATAGGACTCATATTTGATTGCGTGAAAAAAACTCAGTACACCTTTATTCCTTCTTCCCAGTCCCCAGTCCCCAGTCCCTAGTCCCTACGATTAATTCAGAAATCAAATCGGATTGCTATAGAGATGCTTATTTATTAAATCTACCTTGCCCTCATACAGAGTTACCATGATTCCAGGTCGCCTAGTGGATGCTGAAAATGATTAACCCCTACGACTTTGAAGATGATGACTTTGACTTTGAGGATGAAGATTTCTTGAAAATAAAACCCATCAGCCAAATGACTGAAGGGGAAAAGCTACAGCGATTTAAGCGGTTCTTCGACAGTAGCAGCCGTGCGATGTTGCAAGACTGTCTATTTCGCACCGTCAATGACGAAGATGGTACAGGTACGTTAGAAATTCTTTGTCCTAATGAAGTCGTAAGACAACGCCTTTCTAAGAAAAAGCGCAAAATTACCAACAACATCAACACCTGCTGGAGCCATATCAGATGGTTTTCGCTATGCGTTCAGCAAGATAATGAGTTGGATTGCCAAAAGTTTACCCGTAACGGTGATTTGGTGACATCTTAATTTGGGAATGGGAAATGGGGAATAAAGAAAGTGTTTTCCCAATGACAAATGACGAATGACGAATGACAAATGACAAATGACAAATGACAAATGACTAAAAAACAAAAATTTCCTTACCTAGTTGGTTCTAAGTGGACAGCACAGCAAAAAGTTGATGGCTGGCGGCATTTCCAAGTTGTCAATCGGAAAAATCAGGGGAAGTGGGTTTACGCTGAAATGGTTGCTGCTTGCGATCCTAAAGTCCGTTTTTGGATAAATGCCAAATTATTACAAGATAACTCCCAGTGGCAAGCTGGTTGGCAAACATTGCAGGAAATCCAGGAAATTAAAACTGAGGTGTCCTAATTGCCTTAAGCCGCACAGCCAAAAGATTTTAACCTCACTTCCATTGCTCTCTCTTTTAGGAAGGAGGCTTTGAATCTTACTCCCCAACGCTAGTAGGGAAGGGGGGTTAAGTCGGTTAAGCCTGTCATAGGACTCAACCCAGAAACGCTATATCTTGCAAATTAATAATATTTTACAAAATCACACTAACTCACTCTCAAGCAGCAATTAAATGGTTTGCTCTACCGATTGAAAACTGTCAGATTATCTGCGATACCTTTGGTGAGCTACGCTAACGCAAATTGCAGTAGTATTTCCAGCATCAGGCTGCATATACCTCTGTTTCCCCTTAACCCTGCGCCCCAATGCCTTGAAAACAGGTTCTAAAAACATTAGCTAATTCTATGAAAAGCATTCAAAAAAAAACGATTTTAGCTTTTTGTTTTTTGTAACTATTTTTATAAAAATAGATAATAAAAAGTTTTTTGTAACTATTTTTAAATCTTTTAACGTCTTTAAAATTCATAAAAACCTAAATAAATTTAATTAAGCTTGAATTCATCGTCTAAGACTGTTTTACAGATTAGGAGCCACTTTCTTTTCTAAGTAATTTGCCCAATAATGACATCAACAGACCTCACGCATCGCCATCTCAGGAAAGGTGAAGGCAAATGTTTGAGCCACAAGTTTGACAAGAAGCTATAAGAGGGAAACAACAGTGAAACTAGCAGTCTACGGAAAAGGTGGTATCGGTAAATCCACAACTAGCTGTAATATATCCGTCGCCCTAGCTAAACGTGGCAAGAAAGTGCTGCAAATTGGTTGCGACCCAAAACATGACAGCACCTTCACCCTGACTGGGTTTTTGATTCCGACAATTATCGACACTCTCCAAGAAAAGGACTATCACTACGAAGATGTCTGGCCGGAAGATGTAATTTATAAAGGCTACGGCGGCGTTGATTGCGTAGAAGCTGGTGGCCCACCTGCGGGTGCTGGATGTGGCGGCTACGTAGTCGGTGAAACCGTAAAATTACTTAAAGAACTCAACGCCTTTGATGAGTACGATGTAATTCTCTTTGACGTTCTGGGTGACGTAGTTTGTGGTGGTTTTGCAGCACCACTCAACTATGCAGATTACTGCCTGATTGTTACAGACAACGGCTTTGATGCTTTATTTGCTGCCAATCGGATCGCTGCTTCAGTCCGCGAAAAAGCAAGAACTCACCCACTGCGTTTAGCTGGGTTAATTGGCAATCGCACCTCCAAGCGCGACTTGATTGAAAAATATATAGAAGCAGTGCCCATGCCAGTTCTAGAAGTTTTACCTTTAATCGAAGATATCCGCGTTTCCCGTGTGAAAGGGAAGACTTTGTTTGAAATGGCAGAGCAAGATCCTTCCCTAGACTACGTTTGCGACTACTATCTCAACATCGCTGACCAAATTCTGGCACGTCCCGAAGGTGTTGTGCCAAATGACTCACCAGATCGTGAGTTGTTCTCTTTGTTATCCGATTTTTATCTAAATCCGGGTAAACCCCAGGTTCCTAATTCAGAAGAGGAACTAGACTTGATGATTGTATAAATCACCAAGTTCTCAGGATGGGGGACAATAATATGGCTTTCTTTCACAGTTTTACGGATTCAATAAAGCAAAAGTGGTTGCAATTTTTCCAGAATAATCGAGACTGGATTACCCTGCACATGGAAGTGGAATCAGTGTACACCCCTGATGGCGGGAAGCGGCCACCTTCCTACCTCATCCTGGGAGTTCTTAACGCCCTAGAGCCAAAACTAGCGCAGTTAATGTTGCCCTTTGCCAAACTCAATCCTGACGCCGATACCCTGATTGAAGTGCTGGATTTGCATTTTGACCCAGATTTAGCTCTCGGTAATCGCTTCGTCGTCAACCCAGATGCAGAAAAATACGTAGAAGAAGCAGCATCTGTCATTGATGAAAAGCCTGAAGATGAAACATTGACACACGCTCATACCAATGGCTTTGTGGCGGTGGCGGTAGTTGAAGAGTTCACAATTGTGGATTCTGAGGATGAAAGCCTAGGAATCAGCGAGTTGGAAGAAACGGAAAATGGCTTTGGCGATATTTCCTTAACCAACGGACACAACTCAAAAGATGAGTCTCTCCAAAGCTCTAGTTTAGAAGCAGATGAGTTTGGGGAAATTGCCTTCGATACAACAGCTGCAACGGAAGTAAAGCTGGATGAAGACGAAGACGAGGCGCTTGGAGATAGTCCACTAGATGAGAATGCGTTTAAAGACGTGTTATCAGATGTCTGGGGTGATGAAACAGCTTTACAAAAGGCTGAAGAAAATAACGATTTTTTGGGGGAAGAACTGCCAGCAGGCGTTTTTGATGAATCAGAAATTGCCCGCCTCTTCCCCAACGCTTAATTATTGCCGTTCTTCGCAATTTTAAGTTTTAGATTTGGGACTTCGGCTACGCTCAGTCGAACGGTTTTGGATGAGGAATTAGGGAAATTGTCGTTAGACAGAGGATACTTTTGTTGTCCCAGCCTTTAATCCAAAATTATCAATCTAAAATCTAAAATTGGTCGATCTGCCATTAAATATCAAGGGGAGAAAAAACCAAAATGACTGTCGCTCAACAACCAGAAGCTTTAAACTTTGAATGTGAAACCGGGAATTACCATACCTTTTGCCCAATTAGCTGTGTGGCGTGGTTATACCAAAAAATTGAAGATAGCTTCTTTTTGGTGATTGGGACAAAAACTTGTGGCTACTTCCTGCAAAATGCGATGGGGGTGATGATTTTTGCTGAACCCCGCTATGCAATGGCAGAGTTGGAAGAGGGCGATATTTCGGCACAGCTGAATGATTATGAAGAGTTAAAGCGGTTGTGCTTGCAAATTAAACGCGATCGCAATCCTAGTGTAATTGTCTGGATTGGCACTTGCACTACTGAAATTATCAAAACAGATTTGGAAGGTTTGGCACCGAAGCTAGAATCTGAAATCGGGATTCCCATCGTTGTAGCGCGGGCAAATGGTCTAGATTACGCCTTTACCCAAGGGGAAGACACCGTATTAGCAGCAATGGCTAACCGTTGCCCTGATAAGGCTCCTGTGGCGGAAACAGAGAAAAGTGAACGCAATGCGATCGCTAAATTGCTCAACTTTGGTAAGAAGAAAGAAGATGTCGCCCAAGATGAATCTGAGTACGTAGATCATCCACCCTTAGTTCTCTTTGGCTCTCTTCCCGATCCCGTAGTTACTCAGTTAACCTTGGAACTGAAGAAACAAGGCATCAAAGTTTCCGGTTGGCTACCCGCGAAGCGCTTCACAGAATTGCCAGTACTAGAAGAAGGGTATTATGTCGCTGGTGTCAACCCCTTCCTCAGCCGCACAGCTACTACCTTAATGCGCCGCCGCAAGTGTAAACTTATTGGCGCACCCTTCCCCATTGGCCCCGATGGAACCCGCGCTTGGATTGAGAAAATCTGCTCGGTGTTCGGTATTACTCCCAAGGGTTTGGATGAACGGGAAGCACAAATTTGGGCAGGCTTGGAAGATTACGTGAAACTGATTCGTGGTAAGTCTGTATTCTTCATGGGTGATAACTTGCTGGAGATTTCCCAAGCAAGATTCTTAATCCGTTGTGGGATGACTGTTCACGAAATCGGCATTCCCTACATGGATAAGCGCTATCAAGCTGCTGAGTTGGCATTGTTGGAGAAAACTTGCCAGGAAATGAATTCACCTCTGCCAAGGATTGTAGAGAAGCCGGATAATTACAATCAACTTCAACGGATTTATGAGTTGAAACCAGATTTGGTAATTACTGGTATGGCGCACGCTAATCCATTGGAAGCACGGGGTATTAATACTAAGTGGTCTGTAGAGTTCACTTTTGCTCAAATTCACGGCTTTACGAATGCGCGTGACATATTAGAGTTGGTAACTCGTCCGTTGCGTCGGAATAATAATTTGAAAGATTTGGGTTGGGATAAGTTGGTGAGAGAAGAAGCGAAGATTTAAATTTGGGTTTGGATTGAGCAACAGCATATAATTAAGGCGAACCCAAAAAGTTCGCCTTTTTTGTCTCACAAAGGCGCAAAGGAAAATCGCCTAACAATAGTTACAATCAGGTGGATATCGCTAAATCATAAATTGGAGAAAATTCAACCATTAGAGTTAATTATGCTTAAGCTCAATCTACAAAAGCTACCATTTCTAGAGTCTATTGGTTGGCAGCTAAAAAATGTATATCAAATGAGTGAGAAAGAAATTGTTCAATTGTATCAACGCAATTGGCATCATCAAACTACCTTCAATAATTTAAAACAAGAAGAGAAAGATTTTGTTCATTATTTAGCAAAAAAATATAACTCCTGGATACTACCGGATTTTGAAATGTTTCATCTCGATCATCATAATAATATACTTAAAATCCTTAATACTTTCAATCCAGAAGTTTTCAAAAAAGCTTATGCATACTTTGGTGGTGGTACACTCTTGGCTTTAGAATATGATGAATACAGGCTTAGTAAAGATATTGATTTCCTCTTCTCTTATGGAACGGAAAATTACAGATATTTAAGAAATTTGATTTACGATGAAGGAATTGTGGCATTATTTCAAAGTACAACAGATATCGAATTAGGCGACAGTACAATAAATCAATATGGTATTCGTTTCCTTGTTGTAGTCAATGAAACAACTATTAAAATAGAAATTGTAGCCAATGGGATTTTTACTTTAGACCCTCCTGTTTATCCAGAATGGACAAAAATACCTTGTCTGAGTATAAGCGATAGATTTACATCAAAACTAATGGCTAATGCTGACCGATGGAATGATTCGAGTACACAATCTAGAGATTTGATTGACTTAGCAATATTGCGTGTAAATAACGAAATCCCCGCACGTGCAATTGCTAAAGCCGAAGAAAGCTAGTAAGGATTCAGGTGGCAGGGTATTGACAAAGGGGACACTTGAGGGGGAATATCG
>NZ_JAVRCB010000019.1:0-68152 GCF_034530955.1 Nostoc sp. DedQUE05
TCGCCTACATTTGTGATGACCCGTAGCCAAAAATGGATAAAGTCGAGCTAAGAGGTTGTTTGAAAAGTGGTTGGCTGTGATTTTAGGCACTAACCGATCCCCCCTAGCCCCCCTTTTTAAGGGGGGAACCGGAATCAAAGTCCCCCAATTTATCGGGGGATTTAGGGGGATCTAGAACGTTTTGTTACCGAGAAGAAAACTTTTCAAACATACTCTAAGTGTCTATCTATGCAATACACTCTGAACTCACTCCACTCTTTTCTCCTAAAAAGAAATCATTAGTGAAATTGTTTTAAGATATAACTCGTTTTGTCAATAGTGATTACGCTGTAAATTATCTATGCTATTGAGTATCTCATTAAGCTTTATACTAAATTTTATGGCAAGGATGAACGATGCTTTTAAATATGCGTAGGCGTAGCTAGTCTTTTCTATGAAACGCTATGCGAAGGCATCACAGGCTGGAAATTTGCGTTTGTAACCTCAATTTTTACTAAATTTAATCACCATTACTTATTGACAAATGGTTAATGACCTTAACCTGTCACCAATGAGTAAAGGTAAGCAATTACTTGATTACCTAACAGAGGCAAACAATTATGTCAGTGAAAATCATCCAATCTAAGTTTGGTTTAGTTTTAACTTGTTTACTTGGACAAATAATGTTGTTGGCTGCGCCAGTACAAGCTGGAGTGGAGGGCAAAAGCTACGATGTCAATGTTCAGTCAAGTCAGGGAGATAATTTTACTGCTTGTTTTGAATTTAACGCCAATGGTAGCAGCCTTCGCTCTGTTGGACAAGACGCTACTTATGAGCTAAACGCTACTTATAGCCGTACAAATCAAGGTCGGGATCAGAGAAATTGGCAAGCAGTAACAAATCCCAATTCAGAAGAAAGTGTCGCACTTAGCGGTCAGGTAAGAGGAGACTTGATTCCAGATCGGAGGATAAGTGGTAATGCTATCAATTCCAAAGGCACTACTTATACATTTAATGGAACACTCTTATCTGGGGAAGTATGTCCAGAGTTTTTGATTCAAGGGGAAGGTCAAGAAAATCCCTTCTTCAAATAATTTAATCTACGCAGATATGATAAACCAGATGAGCTTTTGGTTAACGAAGACAGACAATTTATAAAAGATGTTTGTAGACTATGGTCAAGACAATACCTGTGTCATCAGCATTTAAATTCTGTCAAGTTCGGTAGGGCGTAGTTTACTGCCGTAGGCATTGTGTTTAGCTCAATGAAGACTCTATAAGTTCAATTTAGCTTCATTTCTCCCGCCTGAGAGTTACTTGAATTCACTGGCGGGATTTTGGCTGGAATCAAGTCGGGAGTTTTAGCAGCGATCGCTAAATTTAATCTTGGTAGAGTACCTTTAACAATAGATAATCATTTTAGTTAACCAAAATTAAACTCGATTAATCTATGGCATCAATAACCGGGAAAGTTGCAATTATTACTGGTGCATCGCGGGGAATTGGACGAGCGATCGCACTCAAGTTAGCTGGTAATGGCGCATCTATTGTCGTTAACTATGCAGGGAATGCAGGCAAAGCACAAGAAGTTGTTGCAGAAATTGAAAAGTTGGGAGTAGAAGCGATCGCTATCCAAGCTGATATTAGCAAAGTGCCCGACATCAAAAGGTTATTTGAACAAACACTTGAACGTTTTGGTAAAGTCGATATTTTGGTCAATAATGCTGGAATTGCTTTCTATAAACCAATTACTGAGGTGACAGAAGAAGATTTCGACGCGATTTTTGCCATTAATGTTAAAGGCACTTTTTTTGCTTGTCAACAAGCCGTGCAGCACATGACAGAAGGCGGACGGATTATCAATTTTTCCTCATCAACCACGGTGATGATGCTGCCAACTTATAGTGCTTATGTAGGAACCAAGGGTGCTGTTGAACAAATCACGCGGGTACTAGCTAAAGAATTAGGTGCAAAAGCGATCGCAGTTAATGTTATTTCTCCTGGCCCCACGGATACAGAACTATTCCGAGAAGGCAAAACACAAGAACAGATAGATCGTTTAGCGCAAATGGCTGCTTTTAATAAACTGGGAGATGTGCAAGAAATCGCCGATGTAGTAGCGTTTCTCGCTAGCGACGAAGCTAGGTGGATCACTGGGCAAAATATTCGTGTCAACGGTGGAATCGCGTGAGGAAAAGCTCTCCTAACGATCCCCGTTTTCAAACCTCAGTCAGGAATGTGCAACGCCGTAATCGAAATTTAAGTCATGAATTCCAATATCAATCTTTTCACACCAGTTCAACTTGGCCCTTATACTCTACCAAACCGAATCGTAATGGCACCGATGACGCGTTTACGGGCAATTGCAAGTATTCCCAACTCGCTAATGGCAACTTACTACACCCAACGCGCCAGTGCTGGGCTGATCGTTACTGAATGTACAATGGTTTCACCTCTGAGTTTAGGATACATTAACTGTCCAGGAATTTACTCAGAAGAACAAGTGGCAGGATGGCGGTTGATAACTAATGCAGTACACGAACAAGGGGGCAGAATTTTTTTGCAACTTTGGCATTCTGGGAGAGTTTCTCACTCAGCTTTACTTAATGGAGAATTGCCAGTTGCTCCCAGTGCAATCGCAGGGATTGGTTCACTTCACACACCCATAGGTAAAGTATCGTTAGAAACTCCCCGTGCTTTAGAAACTCCAGAAATTACCGAAATTGTCGAGCAATTTCGCAAAGGTGCCGAAAATGCCTTGGCAGCTGGTTTTGATGGGATTGAACTTCACGGTGCATTTGGCTATTTAATCGATCAATTTCTCCAAGATGGCTCGAACCAGCGCACAGATGAGTATGGCGGTTCAATAGAAAAGCGTAGCCGATTCCTCTTAGAAGTTGTGGAAGCAGTTGCTAGCGTTTGGGGTGCAAACCGGGTTGGGATCAAACTTTCGCCAAGTAACACTTTTTATGGAATGCATGACTCCAACCCTCAAGAAACTTTTGGTTATGCTATCAATGCTCTTAACCCCTTTGGACTTGCCTATCTTCACCTGATGGAACCGAACGAAGTCGATTTAGCAACCCGCGAAGTCATGAACCCAGTTACACCCTACTTTCGGCAAATATTCCAAGGTACTTTGATTACTAATGGTGGCTACGATCGCCAAACAGGAGATAGCATTCTTGCTAGTAGCAATGCAGATTTAGTTTCTTTTGGCAAGTTATATCTTGCTAATCCTGACTTACCAAAACGCTTAGAACTTAACGCCCATTTGAACGCTCCAGATCCAAAAACATTTTATGCCCCTGACGCTACAGGATACACCGATTACCCATTTTTAGAACTTCAGACAAATTAAAGCAATCATAGTCATCTCTAAATCAAAAATATAATTTGTCAGTTGTACCATTTTTCGGTTTTATAATTGTCCAAGTAGGAGAACACAGCCGTGCTAGCTTCCGATCAAAACAGATTGCTTATGGGATGACAAAGTTTGTATAAAGCATTTATAACTTATACAAATAACGGCTGATTATCCGGTTGTAAAGTTTGTGCTTTTGCACTAAATATCACTTATCAGGCATTAAAAAATTATGGATTTGTCCAACTTTACTACACTTCAAAACTTAGAAGCTGCCTTCGGTGGCGAATCGATGGCAAATCGTAAGTATCTGTTTTTCGCAGATGTAGCGCGTCAACTTGGGTTTACAGACTTGGCGAAACTTTTTAAAGAAACAGCAGATCAAGAAACTGAACACGCTTTTGCACATTTTAAGTTACTACATCCAGAACTTGTGGTAGAAGATGCAGCTGCTTTAACTGATGAACAAAAGCGGGAAATTGTATCTCGCTGTTTATCTTTGGCAATTGAAGGCGAGACTTACGAATATACTACAATGTATCCAGATTTTGCCGCAGATGCCCAACGCGATCGCGACAATCCAGCAGCTGAAGAATTTCTCAAACAAGCTCAAGAATCTACCGATCATGCCAATACATTTCGAGAAGCTGCTCACCGTTTTGGCTTGTTAAAATTCATCGAAAATTACCACGCCGATCGCTACGCTGAAGCCTTAGAAGTATTAAATGGAGGACAAGCAGCAACTAGAGTTGCTGGTGAACAACCTAAAACTCGGAAATGGATTTGTAAACAATGCAGCATGATTTACGACCCCGTTGCTGGCGATCCTGATTCGGGAATTGCACCTGGTACACCTTTTGAAGAAATTCCTGAAGACTGGGAATGTCCGATTTGCGGTGCTAGTAAAAAAACCTTTAAACCATTTGAGGAAAAAGTTGCAGCTTAAAACGACAATCAATTAGGCAATCTTTTTTAGCAACTAAACGCGAAGCGTCTTAAAAGATACTTCGCGTTCTTGATTTTTTATACGTACAAATTAAATGCGTAACAGCTGAGGTATAGCACAAGCCTTGGTGGTTAGGACATCAACAGACGATAAAACTTAGACACAAAAAGGCTTTTCACCCAGTCCCCAGTCCCCAGTCCCCAGTCCCTTGCTATAATTCGTAATTCCTTTAGGAAGTATAAATCTTCTCAATGCGACGGTCAGGAATCAGCCACATAATTGCGACTAAAACGTACAATGCACAAGCAAACCATGAGTTTACAAAGGCAAGTGGAATTCCCACAGCATAGACAACTACTGATATTTTTCCTTTGAAGTCTTCACCAACTGCGATCGCTAGAGTCGAATCTTTGCCGTGGTGAGAAATCAGGGTACGAGTCAGAATGAAGTAAGCGATCGCATTCAACAACAACACCGTACCATAAAGGGCAACAGGCATGGCGGCAAAGTGATTCTCGCCCATCCAACCAGTGACGAAGGGGATTAGCGACAACCAAAACAGCAGATGCAAATTCGCCCAAAGGATACGCCCATTAACCTGTCGGACTGCTTGTAGTAGGTGATGGTGATTGTTCCAGTAGATGCCGATATAAATAAAACTCAGCACATAGCTGAGAAATATCGGGATTAGCGGACGCAGGGCGGCTAAATCGAACCCATGCGGCACTTTGATTTCTAGTACCATAATGGTAATGATGATTGCAATCACCCCATCGCTGAATGCTTCTAATCTCCCTTTTCCCATGTACGCATTCCTTTTCTATTTATTTAAAAGTAAGTTGTGACACTCTGCACTTTATCGTATCAAGTAGCCACCGTTGATGAAGATTCTCTGCAAGCGCAAAATCAAAATCTTTAATTCTCACTTGCCAATTTCCGCCGTAATTCCCGAATAGCAGCGCTAGTATTGCGCTCGTAGGCAATTTTTAGAGACTCTGTGACTACTTCTGACACATTGATGTTAGGGAAATAACGGCTATTGGTTTCAACAGTGTAGCGATCGCCCTGCAATCTGTAAATTACCAGCTGGTTTTTCCTAAACAACCAAACTTCTGGTACTCGATAAGGTAGGTAGTCATTAACATCGGTGTAGCTGGTGATGTCTATTTCCACCACTAAATCGGGTGATGGATCGACACCCCAATTGATGCGATCTTTACCTGCGATCGCTTCCCAGTTTTCAATATAAAAACAGTAGTCTGGTTCTATACCACTTTTCTGTGGTAGTTCCATTGTGATTGGGGTAAAAGCCTCGTATTCTCGTCCCAGATAATCGAGCAAAACTTTGACTACATCTGCAATTACACTTACTTTTCGCCCATGTTCTGGTAGCGGTGCCATCAAGAGAATTTCTCCATCTCGATATTTAATACGAGGCGAGGAGCGATCGCCTAGTTGTTCATTGAGTGCTTGATAATCTTGCCAACTTCCAGGTAGGCGTACTACCGCACCTGGGGGCAAATGGATTGTATCGGGTGTGACAACAGCAAACATACAACTGAACCTCCACCTCAACTGTAATATTTTAAATATCAATTGCTGCGGCTGAAAAATACAGCAGCTATAACAATTAAACCTAAAAGTGCTATAGGAACCCAGAGATTAGGGACATCCGATAAACTCATAAATGACTTCCAAATAAATATGATATATGAGGCAGATTGCAATAGACAGTTGCTACTTGATAAATCAACTTTTAAGTAAGCCTTCTTTTAACTTCCTCAGCTAGATTTTCTAGTAGTACTTCTACTTGTTCGCCTGTTTTCAAATCTTTGAGCGATGACTTTTGTGCTGCTGCTTCTTCAGAACCAATAATTACGCAAAATTGAATTCCTTGCTTCTCTGCTAATTGAAATTGTTTACCCAAGGGACGCTTATCAAAGTTCGTTATGACATTAATTCCCGCCTGACGCAGACGTTGAGAAACTTTTAAATAAGTAGGCATTAAATCTTCCTGCATATTCACTACCATCACTTGGGCTGGTGTAGCAGCTAAGGTATTTAGAATACCAGCTTTTAACAAACGACTAATTAAGCGAGTTAAGCCGATAGAAATACCGACACCAGGCATTTTTTCGCCCAAGAAGACCCCGACTAATTCTTCATATCTACCGCCAGAACATATACTACCTAAAGCTTCATGTCCTAATAGAGTTGTTTCGTAAACTGTGCCAGTATAGTAATCAAGACCACGGGCAATGGATAAATCAATACAGAAACGATTTTCGGCAACTCCAAGATTACGCACTCCAGTAATTACCGTTTCTAATTCGCTAACTCCTAAACTCAATTGCTCAGTTTCTGGCAGATTTTGGGCAAGGTGCTTGAGCTTATCTAAGACTTCATCAACGGAACCGTCTATTTTGATAAATTCAATTATTTTTTGCGCCTGCTCTACTGAAATTCCTTCTTTCTCTAAATCTTGTTTGACTTTACTTTCACCAATTTTTTCTAGAGTGTCAACAATACCAATACAAGATTTTATCTGATTTTCGGCAATACCCAATGATTTAAAGAAACCAGTCAGAACTTTTCGGTTGTTGATGCGAATCAGAAAATCACCAATATTAATTGCTTCAAATATCTCAGTGATAATTGCAGGCATCTGAGCATCATAGAGCAAACTGAGTTCGCGACGCGCAACTACATCAATATCGCACTGGCGGAACTGACGAAAACGCCCATCTTTCGCCCGTTCTCCCCGAAAAACTACATCGGTTTGATAACGAGCAAAGGGAAAGGTTAATTCATTCAGATGACGGGCAATATACGCTGCTAAAGGAACTGTTTGATCGAACTTTAAAGCTCTGGCTTCCGAACCAGTTTCACCCGATTTATCTCTCTCGGCTTGTCGATTTGGTGGCAATATGGGATTGATTCCATAAATGATATTATCGCCTTGATTACCTTTAGCTTGTAGCACTTCTAAACGTTCTACAGCAGGTGTTTCGATGGGCGTAAATCCATAGCTTTCAAAAACTCTACGGATGATATCTAGCAAATATAATTCTAGACGCTTTTCGCTAGGAAGAAATTCTGGAAACCCGCTAGGGGTAGAAAAGTTTATTTTGTCACCTTTGGCCATGCGTATACCTTACTAAGTTGAAATTTGAGATGAGAGTTATATCATGTCTAGTTGATTACTGAAACCCCTGACAGATTTTACTCCTATGTCTATTTTATTCGTTCTTCTTGCACCAATGTACGTTGATAGAGTTGATCGTTCTTAAACCAATGCCAGGTACGGAAACGATAGTTATTGCAAGGACTGAGGTAAATCACTTCATACAAGTAAGCACTCGGAGCCTTCTTAAAAGTAAATCGGAACATAATAGTTGCATCGTCTACTTCCCAAGCATTACCCTTAAGGCGTTCAGTGTCAAACCATACTTTTTTATCTCGATATAAACCAGGAAAATGATGTTCTTCTTGTTTGCCATTAGGCCATTTATAGCGATTTATTTGGTAGTATGAATAAGGAGGGTTTTCAATAAATTTGCAGCTTAAATGAGAAGTATATTTATCTAAAATTTTTCCTTCTGTATCAACTAGTGTATAAGAACCAGACCACTCTCCTTCTTGACGGGCCATTAGGGGCATTTCTATTTTCATGATAGACATGTTAAACTCCTATTTCTATAAGCTTTATTAGAGACTATTATTTTTCTTGTTATGAATTATCTATTATCCCTTCAGTATTCTTGATTATTAAACCACTAGGGGTCACTCATTGAGTTAGTTTTTAATCAAAATAGCTTTTTTTGGCATGAACCGTTTCAGCGCCGCTGCACCCATACGTGACTGTCTCAAACCGGAGAATTTGAAAGCGTTTTTGTCTGCCTCATGCATGATGGCTGTGAGTCCAGCATCGTTGATACTAATAGCACCTGCATCTATCTGGTAGGCAACTTCTAAGGCTTCTGTTTCTGAGGCAAATACAGCAGCACTTAATCAGTGCGGGCACGATTGTTATTATCAGGACTAATATTCCTTCTCGAATAAGTGAGCTACAACTTAATTATGTTCGCATATTATGAGTAGAGAGTGGGGAAGGTTATCAAAGACAGCTTTATTAATCATCGCTGGCGTAAATTCTTTAGATAAACTGGCAAAACCAATACTACACGCTGCCATGACATCGCTGTGGCCGCCAAAAATTGAGAGAGTTTGCGTGGCTAGCGATCGCCTTACGATCTATCCAGTTGAGCAAATTCATATCTAGCAACCTTTTTGGCCTTTCTTATCCGTCGAACTCACGCTAATTAGTGCCGAAATCCTGACTGAAAATTCTGCAATGCAAAATTCTGTTTTTCTTCCAAGCGATGCCTGCGGCGGGCTACGCCTACGCGTTTGTCGTCGGCTTCTAATGTTCCGGTTAAACGGCTGCAAGTAACCTCTGTATCCACACAAATATCTTTCGCCAGTCCCGTCGCCTGCGATCGCCAGTTGACGGTTTTATTGTCCACGCCCTGGCTTGCAATCTGCAAAACCCAACGCCTCTGTGTCGAGAAAACTTGCGATCGCCATCTCAATAACTGCTTCGATTGGATATTCAATTTCAGTAGCACGAGCTATTAGAGCGGTACGAATTCGTTCAGGTAAGCATCCTAAAATAACTTCGGCATCATTGGGGGAAAGTTGCTCTTGGAGTTTGGCTTGCATCGCTTTACTACCCTTCGGTTGGAATTTGGACGTTGTAAGGAGGTTCGGTGGCTCTTAAAATAATGGCTTCTAGCTCCAATAGTAACGTAGGGTTTTCCCAATATGAAATCAATTGCACTGCGATTCGCACATCTTCATCGTTATACTTATCGAGCCACGCCCACAAAAAAGCTTTATGTCCACCACTGAAACGCCCCCGCAAGCTCTTGGTTTTACCGATATAGAGCAATCCATGAGTCTTGTGCCTGATTGCATAGATGCCAGGACGAGCCGGAATGGTCGCAAAATCACGGCTCAAGGGTTGGCATTGTTCAAAGGGAATAAAGGCGATCGCATCCAGAATTTTCCGAGCTTGAGCTTGAAGTTCAGAATCATTTGTCGGCATGAAGACGAGAGGGGTGATTGCACAGAAATCATACTCTCACGAATTCAGTCATTTTCAAGCCCTTCCCAAAGTTGAGCAACTGGGATAGTTTGCCCAGTCATTGCTTCGTGCCAAGCTTGCCGGAAATCTGCTAAGACTTCTGCTTGAGATTGATCGTTTAGAATTTCCTCTTCTGGAATTAGAACAATAACTTCTACGCGACTGTTTTTATCTGTCATGAGAGGATAATCTAAGGTTAGTTGTCCTTGCTCATTAATCGTTGCCATGACTTTAACTGCTTTCATTGCTATTCCAATATGCTAAGTAGTAGTGGTTAGGTTAATGTCCAAGTGTTTTATGAACGAATGGACTTGTTTTATGAACGAATAGATTTGTGTTGTGACGAATGGATTTGTGTTGTGAACAATAGACTTGTGTTCTGAACGAATGGACTTGTTTTGTGAACGAACAGACTTGTGTTCTGAACCAAAACCATCAAAATTCTTCCAGGTGCTTTGATTATCGCGGCCGAGACTGTGGCAGAGGCGATCGCCTCTAGTAAAATAGATATTTTGAACAAGATGCGAATGCAATGCCAACTCTTGGAGACGCTTTGCGTAGCTTGCTTCTTTAAAAAAGTACGGCGGCAAGCTACGCTATTGGTTACGGTAATCAGTTGCATAGTGACGATCGCATTGGTCACTCCCCATTCTCAAACCACCAAGGGTCATTAGTAGCATTAGTTTTAATCAAAATAGCTTTTTTTCGCATAAATCGTTTCATCGCTGCTGCACCTATGCGTGACTGTCCCAAACCGGAGAATTTGAAGGGGTTTTTCTCTCCCTCATGCATGATGGCGGTGAGTCCAGCATCGTTGATACTAATAGCACCTGCATCTATTTGGTAAGCAACTTCTAAAGCTTCTGTTTCTGAGGCAAATACAGCAGCACTTAATCCATAGATTGAGTCATTGGCTAAAGAGATTGCTTCATCTATTACAGAAAAAGGCATGACTGGCATAACCGGGCCAAAAGTCTCTTCGGTCATGACTTTCATGGAATGATTAACTTGGGTAAGCACTGTTGGACGACACCACCAACCCCCACCTAAATCCTCGATGACACCACCGCAGTGAATTACTGCTCCTTTTTCCACTGCATCTAGAAGATGATCGCTAATGATGGCTGCTTGTCTTTCGGCAATAATCGGGCCGATTTCTCCACTTTCGACTGTGGGATAGGCTAGCTTAAGGCGATGTGCTTTGGCTACTAGTTGATGGTAAAACTTTTCAAATATCGAGTCTGCAACGTAAATTCGCTCAATTGAGAGGCATGACTGCCCGGTGTTGACAACGGAACTCCACAAGATTGCTGAGGTTGCTAATTCTAAGTTGGCTGATTCTAAAACGATCGCTGGATCTTTTCCTCCTAATTCCAAAAAAGCTGGAATAAACTGTTTTGCCGCTGCTTGTGCAACTTTTCTCCCTGTGGCTACACTGCCTGTAAAACATACCAAATCTACATTTTCAATTAAAAGAGATCCGGTTGCACCTGCTCCTTCGACAAAAGTTAATACCTCGTGCAGTTTGGGAACAGTGTTGAGTGCTGTAATTAGTGGTGCTACAAAGCGGGGAGTGATTTCACTGGGTTTAACAATGACAGCACAACCTGCCAACAACGCCGGAATGGTATCAACAGTAGACAGTGACAGGGGAAAATTCCACGGGCTAATTACCCCAACTAAGGGATAAGGAACAGATGTTTGTTGCAAGGCAATAAAGGGAATGGCTGTATTTTTTGCCGATTCTTGCAGCAATTCTGGTGCTAACCGACACCAGCGATCGATGCTGGAGAGGAAGGAGTCTATTTCTAATACCGAGGCTGACAATCTTCCTGTATCATTTACCAAAGCTTCCGTGAGGCGATCGCGTCCAGATATTATCGCATCCTTCCACTGCTGTAAAGCTTCAATTCTCCCCTCTAAACCCAACTGCTGCCAGCGAACTTGTGCCCTGCGCGTCCGCTTACATTGCTGTACCACCAGCCTTGGAGGCGGCGGGATAATTACGTAATCAAATTTGCCAGTTCGGGGATTGCGGACTTCTATTGGTTTTGTCATTTGTCATTTGTCATTTGTCATTTGTTATTACTTGCCAATCCCCAATTCCCAATTTCCATTCCCAAATTTAAACCATCCGCAGTTTGGTTAAGCGCTCAATGGTGGTTTGCTGTGTTTGCAGGAAGTGTTTGCAGTTTACTTCTCTTTCCAGCATAGTATTAGCAGGGTAAAAGTGTGATTGGCGATCGCTTGTTTGGTTAATTGCATAACAAGTAACTTGCGATGCTAAAGCGCAGTACGATTCTAAATTAGTGGACATGGAAAATTGAGAGCCATAACAAATGACCAATGACCAATGACCAATGACTAATTTAGAGAATCCGATCGCCACCCCAGAGCGATCGCACAAGTTTATCTGTCAATTCCGAGCCAAACATCTGTGCGGCAAATTTATTACCTGGATCGCGTTCAGCACTGATACGGCGGAGTTCTAAATCACGAGCAGCTAAAGCTTCTCGTGCATCTTCTGGCACAGGTTCGGCTACATCTACCCAAGTTAACCAGCGATCGAGTGTTTCGCGTGCAAGTGTGCGAGTTAGTTCGAGAGTTTCAAAAGTAGGTGCGCCTGTGTAACACAAGCTAACAGGCGATTGAAATAGACGAATATAAGTACTTTTGCTGGTAAATACCTTGAGCCGTGAATCTGATTGTAACTTTAAGAATGTTTGATTAACTGGCTCATAGTAGCGATCGAGATATGCCAAATCGGTTAAAAGCTCAGTTCTGGCAATGTAATCTATATAAAAGAAAATATTTCCATCTGGAAGTGTGCCAAACTCAAAGGCCAAATGAGGAACCTGAATATGGGACTTCAACCAAGTAGTGAGACGCATAGTACCAAAGTTTGATTTTTCCGGGTTTCCCAACCACGAATGCACTAGCCAGTCAATTTCTTCTCCAGAAAAAGCAGTCAGCGAACCTTTCATGTTGCCATCAAGACTGCTATATTGCTGTAAATTTTCTACAGAAGCGTCTGGATGTAACTGAAAACGAGCCTCTAATTTTTGGCGGAGTTCCTTTGTAATCTCCCACAACTGCTCAAATACAGCTTTATTATCTAAATCAGTTGGTTGCTGAGTCATGGTTTGAGTTTGCAGTTTTTTTATAAACTTCATATTTAGTTTGACACTTTCCGGTATCTAATTCGTTAGCGATCGGGACTTACGCACAAGTCACGGAAGATCAAACCACAGAGAACGCAGAGAACACAGAGGAATAAGAGTTAGAGAGCTTCAATTATTACTAATAGAAAATCCTCGACGCGTAGGTTTAACATTAGCTAACTCTACCTGAAAGCTTACTTTGTCGTTCATTTCCCCGCTTCTCGCTTCCAAAGTCCACTTACCAGGACGTAAATTCCAAAATAAAGAATTAGCTGAGTTTGTATCTAACTTTTCGCCATTTAACCACCACTCGACTGGTGCAGATTTATTTCCCGCTAGCTTAAATTCGAGTTTTTGCTTCGTTTCTTCACCAGGATAAACTAAAAATAAATCGCCATGATGCGGAGATAAAATTCTCAAACTGGCAGAAGTAAAATTTGACTGCTGTTGTTTTGCCAACCATTCATTATATTCTGGTGGCAAATTGAATTGATAGTCGCGTTCGTAATTACTTTTATCTTCAGGATAGAAATATTCTTGCACCACTGAGGTACAATCTGGGGTGGGTCGTAATCCAGAGATTGCACAAACAGGTAATTGCACTAAACCTTCTGGAGATGGAAAACCTGCTGGTTCTTGATGTTCGTGCAGATGTAACATAATTCGATTCCATAAAGGTGCTGCACCTGTCACACCTGAAACTTGTCGCATCGGTTCGCCGTTGAAGTTGCCTACCCAAGTAGCGACGGTGTAATCTGTAGTGAAGCCAACAGTCCAAGTATCCCGAAAATTGGAAGAAGTGCCAGTTTTAACAGCAACAGGAAAGGGTAAATTTAACACCGAGTCTACACCAAATGCTGTTGCACGAGCATAGCTGTCACTGAGTATGTTGGTGATTAATTGCCAGATTGTGTGATTAAGGAGTGGGGAGTTTGTAGAGACGCGATTCATCGCGTCTGTAGGGATTGGGGAATTGGAAAATGTGCTTACTAAAGAAATCGCCTCTCCTTGTCGTGCTATGGTTAAGTATGCACGGGCTAATTCCCAGAGACTGACTTCGCCACTACCTAGAGTCAAACCTAAACCATAATGTTCTGGAGTTTGATTGAGGTGTTCAAATCCCAGTTGATGCAGTCGTTCTAAAAAAGTTTCCACACCAACTTTTTCTAACACCTTTATTGCAGGTACATTTAAAGAATTTGCTAAAGCGATTCGCACCCGTACAGGGCCAAGAAATCTTTCGGTGTAATCTGTGGGGCTGTAAAGTTTCGCGCCGGGAATTGCATAATGGGTGGGTACATCCGCCAAAATAGTATTTGGGCGAATTAAACCTTTTTCTAAAGCTAGTTCATAAACAAAAGGCTTGAGGGTAGAACCTGGTTGACGTAGTGCTTGCACTCCATCATTGCGTCCCAGTTTAGCTTCATTAAAGTAATCAGGTGAACCGACATAAGCCAAAACTTCACCAGTGTGGTTGTCAATCACCAACGCAGCAGCATCATGGACATTGTTAGCGGCTAGGGAAGAAATTACCTGTTGTACCTGTGCTTCCACAAACTGCTGTAAAGGGCGATTTATAGTTGTGCGGATGGGGAAATTTTGTTCTGTTTGCGTTTTATCAAACTGATTGGCTAACCAAAATAAAAAGTGTGGTGCAGCGATAATTCCCCCTTGGCGAGACTGAAACACAACCTTTTCGGTGTGTGTTCGGGTTGCGATCGCACCACTAATATACTTTTCCTGTACCATCCGATTAAGGACGTATTTTTGCCGCTGCTTCAGCCGTTCCCAATGTTCGTAAGGATTAAAGTATGTGGGATTATTGGGAATAGCAGCCAACAAACTAGCTTGAGCAAGATTCAATTCACTAGCTGGAATGGAAAAATAAGTCTGTGCGGCGGCTTCCACACCATATATATTCCCGCCCATTGGTAGCCGATTGATATATGCAGCCAGAATTTCATCTTTGTTCATCCCTGCTGCTAACCGCCAAGCTAGCCAAATTTCACTCAGTTTACCAGAGAAGCTGCGCGGCACTGGATCTAACATCCGCGCTAACTGCATGGTAATTGTAGAAGCGCCAGAAACAATTCTTTTGGCGTGCATGGCTTCTTTGCTGGCGCGGATAACAGCTTTCATATCCAACGCCCCATGATGGTAAAAGCTGGCATCTTCGGCGGCTAAAATCGCATGGATAAACTGGGGCGAAACCTGATTTAGTGGTACTACTGATGTATGCTCTTGGTCGCGGGTGAGCAATGTTCCTAATGGTAAACCATTGCGATCGCTAAATTGCATTGCCAACTGATTTTGAGCAATATCTGCGGCACGAATGGGCGCAAAATAAGGTAGTAAGCGTACCACCAGACAGATTAGCAGCACAGCCAGGATAACTTTACTACTGTGCTTAAGTTTGAGTAGCGATCGTAAAATTAGTTTCATCAGGGAATCCCCTGTCCAAGAAAACCTACCTTAATTTTGACGCAGCGATTACATCTATATCAGTCAATATGTCAAATCCTTAATAATTTATTTGAAATCACTTAGCAGATGTAAATTAATATTTGCAGAAGTTAAATACTTATTAATTAGTTAAGAATTGTAGTGATTTTTTGGAACAATTACACTAGATTGGTTATCTATGTAAATAAACATAGTTAAATCCAAAGTCTGAGTAAAAAATAGTCGTCTGCATCCCTTATTAATCTTGCCATTACCAAGTAAATCAGGTAATGCAAGCTTTTGCCTGCTATAATTTGTGAATTTTTTATTTTGAATTACTAAAAAATATGATTATCAAATTTTTACTCAGTTCTTATCGTAAAATTCTCTATCTCTTTCTTAACGTCATTAGCGGTTTGTTAAAAAAAATTAGTCATTTTTCACGCCAGAAGAGAAAAATACAATTTATTCTTCTCTTCACATTCATGCTAGTGATGACAGGATGTAATTTCTTTAGTATCAATTCAAGTAAAGAACAACTTCCAGCAGTATCCTCACTCACACCACCAAAATTACCAGACTGGATTGAACAAATAAGTCCCATTGGAGATGCAAAACCCCTCAACCAAATCCGCATCCGTTTTAAAGAAGCTTTAATCCCAGTTGAAAGTCTTGATAGTCCAGAACAGCAAAACATATTACAAAAATTTGCCCTTTGG
The DNA here is from genome assembly GCF_034530955.1 of Nostoc sp. DedQUE05. NCBI lineage: Bacteria > Bacillati > Cyanobacteriota > Cyanophyceae > Nostocales > Nostocaceae > Nostoc > Nostoc sp. DedQUE05. Next base: position 15,758 of record NZ_JAVRCB010000019.1, read on the forward strand.
CCGCCTTTACCCGGTCAATTTCGCTTTTTAACACCACGCATGGTGGGATTCCAAGCTGAAAAAGCATTACCAATAGCGACGAGGTTTCAAGTTACTCTGAAAGCAGGTTTAGCCGATTTAAAAAATCATCGCCTAGACAAAGATTTACCTTGGACTTTCAACACTGAATCCATTAAATTAACTAATTTACCTGGTGTCAATCCCATAGAGAAAGCTGATATCGAACCAATTGCTTTACAACAGAAGTTACAGTTTACTTCTAATGTAGAATTGGATTTAGCTTCTGTACAAGAACATTTACAGCTAATTCCCGAAGGTAAAAGTAAAGGTACAAATTTTAAAGTTGAATTAAACAAAGAAGAAAAACCATTAAAAAATGAAGAAGATCCTTTAGAAAAATTTGACCCTTCAGCACGTAATTGGATTTATAATCTCATCCCACAGCAAAATCTGGAAAAAGCAACCAGTTATCGCTTAGTATTTTCTCCCGGAATACGTCCTGCTTATGGCAATCTAGCGACAGAGAAAGAATTTGCTAGTAAATTAGCAACTTATTCGCCTTTAGCATTTCAGAAAATTAACTATTACGGACAGCCGGATTCAGGCGGAACATTTGGACGATTTGTTAAAGGCAGCCCGCAGCTAGAATTTAATAACATTTTATTAGCAGATTCAGCTAAAGAAAACATTACTATTAATCCAGCACCCAAAGAAATTTCGAGAATTTTGGAAGTTAATGATGAAGATAAAATTGTCGGGATTAATCCTTATGCGCTAGAACCTGCCAAGACTTATACAATTACTATCGGCGGAAATCTCAAAGATAAGTTTGGGCAAACTTTGGGTAAACCTGTCACCCTTAAATATGACACTGGAGATTTAGCTGGGGATATTTGGGTACCATCAGATTTGAATATTTTCCCTACAAGTAAAAATTTACAGCTAAATATTAGTACGGGAAATTTGCCAGAATCTAAATATAAAGCCGCTTATCGAGTAGTTAAACCGACAGATTTAGTTTATTTTAATAATAGTAGTGATTTATTACCACAACCTTCTGAATGGCAAAGCTTTAAGGTATCGGTTAAGAAAAATCAATCAGTTGATATTGCTGTTCCTCTGCGGGAAAAAATAAATTCTACTACCGGCATGTTAGCTTATGGAGTCCAAGCCCGCACGAATAAATATCAAGAGAATGGGAAGGAACTGTGGCGCGAACCTACGACTTATGGCATGGTTGAATTGACAAATTTGGGCGTATTTACTCAATGGTTTCCTGAGTCAGGGTTAATTCGTGTCAATCATCTTACAGATGGTTCGCCAGTTCAAGCGGCTGCTGTTGAAATTTATCAATCAAAATTACAAGCAAAATCTCGTCCAGAACCAGTACCTTGTGCAACAGGTAAAACTGATGACAATGGAATTTTTAGAATTGTTCGTGAAGGATTACAAAAATGTTATTCTGGCAATGAAAGCTCTAGTAAATCACCACAGTTATTAGTAATTGCCCGTGAGAATCAAGATTGGGCATTTGCTAGAACTGAAGAATATAGCGGTGTTTATGGCTACGGTATTGATGCAGGTTGGCAAGATAAGAAGCCAGAATCACGCGGGGTAATTTTCTCAGATAGACAGTTATATCAACCAGGAGAAAAAGCTTGGTTGACTGGTTTTGCAGACTATTTACAAAATGGTGCGATTCAGCAAGATAAAAATGCTGCTTACCAATTAACTTTGGTAAATCCCGACGGGCAAAAAACCAGCTTAGGTACGCAAACCACAAATGAATTTGGCAGTTTTTCTCTGGAACTGTCAATCAAAACTACTCAGCGCTTAGGCTACTATACAATCCAGGCGAAAGGTAAAAATGGACAAGAAATTTCTGGAGAGTTTCGGGTAGCTGAGTTTAAGCCACCCAACTTTAAAGTGGAACTTAACTTAGATAAAGAATTTGCATATATTGACGAGAAAGTTAATATTAATGCTACAAGTAATTATTTGTTTGGTGCGCCTGTAGAAGGTGGAGAAGCAAAATATTTTATTACTCGCCAGCAGGCTGATTTTGTGCCTAAAGGTTGGGAGGGATTTACTTTTGGTAGGCAATGGTTATGGCCGGAGGAAACCCCTACTATATCTACTGATGTATTGCAAACTAATGCCCAACTAGATGCTAATGGTAAAAGTAGTCAAACTGTAAATGTGGCAAATGATTTACCATATCCGATGACTTACCAAGTAGATGTGCAAGTTGCAGATGTTTCTAATCTATCTGTAGCGAATTCCAAAACATTTACAGCCTTACCGAGTAATCGCCTCATCGGACTAAAAAGTAATTTCATCGCTGATGCTGGTAAGGCTTTTCCTGTTGAAGTGATTGTTACTGACCCTACAGGAAAAGCAATCACAGGTCAACGGGTGCGTTTGGAATTACAACAGATTAAATATAGCAGCGTTACGCAGTTGGTGGAAGGTAGTCAAACTCCAAAAAATCAAGTTGAATATAAAACGGTAGGACAAGGTGAAATTACATCTGCTAGCAATCCGCAATCGGTAAGTTTAACAGCACCGGAATCTGGTTCATACAGGATTAGAGTTAATTTTAGTGATGCAAAAGGTGAATTAAGTGCCACAGATTTACAAATTTGGGCAACTGGAGAAAATCCAGTATTTTGGGGTTCTAAAGAAAAAGATGTCTTAGAAATTAAATTAGATAAAAAAGAGTTTAAACCTGGTGAAACTGCTACTGCAATAATTCAATCTCCTTATCCAGATGCAGAATTGTACTTTGCTGTAATTAAAGATAAACCCCTTTATCAGCAGATAATAAAAGTTCAGGGAGGCGCGCCACAAATTCAGTTTCAAGTTACGCCAGAAATGCTGCCAAATGCAGCCATTGAAGCTGTATTAGTTAGACAAGGTAAACCCATAAACCAAGTGGAAGCGGGAAGTTTAGATAACTTGGTGAAGATTGGTTTCACACCTTTTAAAGTTAATTTAGAAGATAAGTATTTAAAACTGCAAGTTAAGCCAGTGCAAGCATCATTAGAACCTGGTGCAGAAGAAACGGTACAGCTAGAACTGAAGGACAATCAAGGCAATCCCGCCAAAGGACAGTTTACAGTCATGGTGGTAAATGAAGCGGTGTTACAACTTTCTGGTTATCGTCCGCCAGATTTGGTAGATACAGTTTATGCAGAACAGGTAATACCTACCCGCTTTAACGATAATCGCGCGGATGTTATATTACAAGCACAAGATGTAACTAAACCGAAAGGTTGGGGTTATGGCGGTGGTTTCTCAACTGGTGCAGCAAATACTCGCACTCGCACCGATTTTCAAGCCTTAGCTTACTACAACGGTTCTGTGCTTACCGATGCAAATGGGAATGCACAGATAACCTTTAAACTCCCGGATGACTTAACTACATGGCGAGTGATGGCTGTGGCCACTGATGGAAATCTGCGTTTCGGGAATGGGGAGGCGACGTTTATCAGCACCAAACCATTGCTAACTAATGCCATCTTGCCACAGTTTGCCCGTCCAGGCGATCGCATTCTCGCTGGCTTATCTGTAACTAACAACACTGGGAATACAGGAAATCTCTCAATTAATGGCGAACTTAGCGGTAATGTGAAGTTTGCTGAGAAAAACCCCACAGCGACTTCTTTGCAAACCAAAGCTGAATCCGCAACTCACGCTTATCGTTTTCCCATGCTGGCGGATAGTGTGGGAACTGGTAAAGTTCGCTTTACGACTCAGCTAAATGGTACAGCCGCAGATGCTTTTGAAGTACCCTTGGAAATTAAGCCAATTGAAATTACAGAACAAGTGGTTGAATCTGGTGTTACTGAAAAACAGGTAAAGATTCCCCTGAATGTCGATAAAAATACCTTCCCTGATGCGGGAGGTTTAGATATTCAGTTGGCGAGTACTTTGATTCCAGAAATTAAAGCGCCAGCAAAGCAGGTTTTAGAAGATGATGATTTACCATTTACAGAACCGGCGGCGAGTCAATTAATAATTGCTGCTAATTTGCAAATTATTGCACAGAAATATGGTCAGACATTTACAGAATTTAATCCTAGCCAACAGGCAAGTCAAGCAATTGAAAAATTACAAAAACTCCAAATAGCTGATGGTGGTTTTGCTGCTTTCCCCGGACAAGAAAAATCTGACCCTTGGGTTTCTTCCTATACGGGTGAATCTTTGGCTAAAGCTAGTCAGGTGTTCCCTAATTTAGTCGATTCTGCAATGGTGTCTCGCCTGAAAGCCTATTTACAAAAAGTTCTAGCAAACCCCGGAGAATATGACTTTTGCAAACAACTACTCTGTAAAAGGCAACTGCAACTTAATGCTTTAATCTCATTAGCAGAATTGGGAGATAAACGCAATACTTTCCTCGCAGATATTTATGAACAGCGCAATAATTTTGATGTAGCAACTCAAATTAAACTAGCGCGATACTCATCTCAATTCCCAGAATGGCAAGATGAATCTCAACAATTAGCGAACAAACTGCAACAGAATGTTTATGAAACTGGCCGCACAGCAGTTGTGAGTTTACCAACTAGTTGGGGATGGATGAGTTCATCTACTACGACGCAAGCGCAAGCTTTACGCTTATTTATTGCCAAACAAAGTAAACCCGAAGTTATAGATAAATTATTCCAAAGTCTTCTGGCATTGCGACGGAATGGTACGTGGCAAACCAACTATAATAATGCCCAAGCTTTAACAGCTTTGGTAGATTATAGTCAACTGCAACCCACACCACCTAATTTTGTTGCCACAGTGGAATTAGCTGGTAATAAGTTAGGAGAAAATCAGTTTAATGGCTATCAAAATCCCAGCTTACAGCTAAATGTGCCGATGAATAAATTACCTCGCGGGCGTAATGATTTAACCCTGCAAAAATCAGGTAATGGCACTTTACACTATCTGGTTGCTTATAATTATCGCTTGCAAGGTAATCAACCAGGCAGGTTTAACGGACTACGCATAACACGAGAAATTAGTCAAGTAAATAAAGAGAAAGTTTTGCAAAAAACAGGTCTTTATGCTTTCGATAAACCCTTGACTTTAGCATCTGGACAAGTGTTTGATATTGGTTTAGAAATCATCGCCGATCGTCCTGTGGATCATTTGGTGATAAAAGATCCCCTACCATCAGGTTTTGAGGCTGTGGATGCGAGTTTTCAAACTGCTACAGCTGCATTACAAGCAAAAGCCGATAGCTGGGAACTTGGTTTTAAGAATGTGTACCGCGATCGCATTATCGCCTACGCCGACCACCTGGAACCAGGAGTTTATAGCTTGCATTACTTAGTCCGTTCTGTGACACCTGGGACATTTTCTTGGCCTGGTGCTGAAGTTCACTTGCAATATGCGCCAGAAGAATTTGGGCGTACTGCTGAGTCTACATTAATACTGGAGGATGGGAAGTAATTATTTATGCCATCTTTGGCTACAACAAATCTAAAAATCTTTCCAAGTCTATACGGGCCTGCTTTAAAATCTTAGCTAGGGTGGAACGCTTAACTGGGCGGTGAGCTGGAACAGTTAATTTTAAGACTTCATCCGGTATGCTTTTTTCCAATCTAATGTGACTACCTCGCTGGCGTACAACTATCCATCCATCCCGTTCTAAAGCAGCGATAATCTGAGTGTAAGGTAAATTGGGAACTTTGCTCACAGTACCAATTCCCTGACTATTACGCCTTCTTGAGTAATCCATTCATCTTCCAATGGCTCAAGGTAAAGTTCTATTGCTTCTTGGATATTCTCTAATGCTTCTTCTAATGTTTCTCCTTCACTGATACAACCAGGAAGTGAGGGAACATGGACGGTGTATCCGCCTTCGTCACTGGGTTCTAATACAACTCTGAGTTTCATAACTTGACAATAAAGTTACTTTTTTATTTTCAATGATTTATGGCGATCGCACTACCATTACTGAGAGAAGAGTAGGCGATCGCATTATCGCCTACGCCGACCACCTGGAACCAGGAGTTTATAGCTTGCATTACTTAGTCCGTTCTGTGACACCTGGGACATTTTCTTGGCCTGGTGCTGAAGTTCACTTGCAATATGCGCCAGAAGAATTTGGGCGTACTGCTGAGTCTACATTAATATTGGAAGATGGGAAGTAATAATTGTACTTAATTGCATTTCTGCAACTGCAATTAAGTACAATCAAACAAATCACAATAAGATTCAGTCTGTTTAGCTTGGATAAACCCCAAGAGTTAGTATTAACTAAATGTTGAATTTAGCAGACCCCTATCTTTTATTGTGGAAAAATGAGTCAGATTCAGGAGTTGCATAAACAAGCGATGGATTTAGCCGAAGCAGCTTTTACTGCTAAACTCAGAGGAGACTTAAAGCAAGCTAGTCAAGTTTCTCGACAAGCTTTTGAAAAAGAATCCCAAGCTGCTGCACTAATTGCCAATCAACTTGATGCCGAACCGACTCGTTCAGTATTGCATCGTAGTGCTGCAACTCTTGCAATAGACTGTGGTGAATTTCAAGCAGCAGAACGTTTAATTGCGATCGCATTATCAGGAAATCCACCCCAAGAAATTGCCCAAGAACTAAAAGATTTATTCATTCAAATAAATTTGCGCCCATATTTAGAACGTCATGGGCTTACTTTTGATGAAGAAAAGTTGAGGAATCTGACGGTAGATCAATAGTCAAACTTAGCCAAAGAATTATTGCATAGTATTGATGAAGATGGTACTGAATACTTTACTATCAAAACTATATAAGCTTTTGTAAAAAGAGCGATCGCACTACCACTACTGAGACAAGAGTAGGCGATCGCTTTTTTCTTGTGCATTTTTGCAAGATATCGCATTATCGCCTACGCTGACCACTTCAAACCTGGAGTTTATAGCTTGCATTACTTAGTTTGTTCTATGACACCTGGGACATTTTCTTGGCCTGGTGCAGAAGTTCACCTGCAATATGCGCCAGAAGAATTTGGGCGTACTGCTGAGTCTACATTAATACTTGAGAATGTAAAGTAATTATTTATACTACTTTGAGCTACAACAAGTCTAAAAATATTTCCAAGTATATACTCAAATTTTAGCTAAGGTAGAAGGTCTAACCAGCCGATTTGGTTTTTATGAGCGCAGGAAACGCTCATATAAGACCCTTTCTTAACAAGCGTACTTAAGTAAAGGCTACGTTTATTACATAGATATGTTGAAGTTAAAGTAAAAACAATAACAGTAAATTACCTGGTTACAATTTAGCGTTAGCCTCAATACGATATAACACAATACACCTAAAATCCTGATGTAGAGGTGAGATTTATCGCGTGTGTTCAAAGGCCAATTATCTACACACTCTTAACTAAACCTGCAATATCCAAATTAGACATTATTTGCTATTCAAATAGTGGGTTTTGAGCTAATGATTATCAAAAAAGTTTTGAGAATTTAACAATCAAAGTTTGAGCAGATTACCTTCCTACAACAAAATGGGTAAGTTACTTCTGCTTGAATATTAAACATTGAAAATCAGCACAATTAAAAATGCAACAAGTACTAGCATTGATTGAACAAAAAAAACAAGAATTTGCTCAAGTGCCATTGTTTAATTTTATGCAAGATAAAAGTATAAATCCCAGACAAAGGTTAGCTTGGGCACCATGTGCTGCTCATTTTATTATGAATTTTGGAGAACTGAATAAGTATTTTTTGCGAGTAGAACCAACAAACGATCCAATTCAGACATTAATTAACAAACATACTTATGAAGATGACCATCATTGGCTGTGGTTTCTGGAAGATTTGAAGAATCTAGAATTTGACAAAACCTTGCAATTTAGTGATGCATTGAAATTTCTTTGGAGTGAAGAAACTCAGAATGCTCGCTGGTTGAGCTATCAACTCTATCGATATACTTTGCAAGCTACTCCTATTCAAAAACTAATCCTCATTGAAGTTACCGAAGCAACAGGTAATACAATGTTTTCTATAGCAGCAGAGATTGGCAAAGAAATTAAAGCAATTACTCAAAAATCATGCCGATATTTTGCAGATTTCCATTTGGATGTTGAAACTGGTCACATGACAGGTTCATCTGGAATAGAGCAATTGTTACAAGATATTCAACTATCAGAAGCAGCCCAACAAGAAGCTTTTGAACTGGTTGAAAACTTATTTACAGTTTTTACCCAATTTACAAACGGTCTTTTGGTATATGCCAAAAACCATAAAATTGAGCAACCATTGAAAACTGTATAAATTAATCAGCAAATTTATTTAAATTGAAAATTAATACCTAATTCAAGCCGGAAGGAGAAATTTTACTATGTCACAGCACGTACAAAATGTTTTAATTGTCGGTGGTGGTTCAGCAGGTTGGATGACGGCAGCTTATTTGAGTAAAGCCTTGAAAAAAAATGTTCAAATTACCTTGGTAGAGTCTTCTAATATTACAAAAATTGGAGTTGGCGAAGCAACTTTTAGTAGCATCAAGTCATTTTTTGATTTTCTGGGATTACAAGAGTATGAATGGATGCCAAAATGCAATGCTACTTATAAAATGGGGATTAAATTTGTTGATTGGAATTCCGATCGCAGACACTTTTACCACCCTTTTGAAAGATTTGATTTTATTGATGGATTCAGTATCTCTGAATGGTGGTTAAAACTTAAGAGTGCCAATGAGGCATTTGATTATTCCTGCTTCATGGCACCGACGCTGTGCGATCGCCAAAGGTCTCCGAGATATCTTAATGGCAAAATCTTTGATGACAGAGTAGAACATTTATTCTCAGAGAAACATTTTTCTGAAAAAAATCTCATCACACTTGCTGATGCCGAAGGGCAATATCCTTACGCCTACCATTTTGATGCAAATCTAATTGCTAGATTCTTGAAAGATTATTCAATACAGAGGGGCGTGAAACAAATTGTTGATGATGTGGTAGATGTAAATTTAACCGAAGATGGAAGCATAGATAGTCTCAACACTAACGAGCATGGCATTATCAGTGGAGACCTTTTCATTGACTGTACTGGTTTCCGTGGTCTTTTGATTAACAAAGCTCTTGGTGAGCCATTCATTTCTTATTCAGAGTCGCTACTGTGCGATCGCGCGATCGCCATACAGATACCAAGCGATATTCAGAAAAATGGCATCAACCCTTACACAACTGCAACTGCTCTCTCATCAGGTTGGGTCTGGAATATACCTTTGTATGGCAGAGATGGTACAGGATATGTTTATTCCAGCGCCTTCATCTCTGCACAGGAAGCAGAACAAGAATTTCGCCAGCATTTAGGAAGTGTTGCTGATAATTGCAAAGCCTCTCATATCCAAATGAGGATTGGACGTAACAGAAACTCATGGGTGAAAAACTGTGTAGCAATAGGGCTTTCCAGTGGATTTGTTGAACCATTAGAATCTACTGGCATATTTTTTATTCAGCATGGAATTGAAGAGTTAGTCAATCACTTTCCAGGGAAATCGTTCAATGAAGAGTTGATCCGCAACTATAATAGAGCGATCGCTAACTGTCTAGATGGTGTTCGGGACTTTTTGGTACTCCATTACCGTGCCAGCGATCGAGCAGATACAAAGTTTTGGCAAGCAACTAAGCAAGAAATTAAAGTTCCTACGGAACTGCAAGAAAAGTTAAAGTTGTGGAAAAGCAGATTACCAAATAAAAAGAATATCAATCCATATTTTCATGGCTTCGAGACATACTCTTATTCGGTAATGTTACTTGGACTCAATCATAAGCCTGAAGGTAGTTTACCTCTCTTGGAGCATCTTGACGACGAAAAGGCGCTAGCTAAATTTCAGGCAATTAAGGAAAAAGCCAATTACCTGAGTACAAATCTACCCTCTCAATATGAATACTTAACTTATGTAATTAAGTCTCAAGAACAGTCAGAATACCTCAGCGACAATCATTTACCTACTTCATCAGTGAACGAGAGCGCATATCAAATTCCTGTGCCAATTTAATATATGACTTACGCAAACAATAGTCAAAGCTTTGATTTTCTTCTTAGGACAATTCATGAATTGCCCCTACTCCGTGTACTTTTCCGTAAGTCCGATAATAATTGAGGAGAACCCAAAATGACAGCGAAACAAATATGCGTGATTGGGGCAGGCGTGAGCGGATTAGTCTCAGCCAAGACATTTCTTGAAGAAGGTTACGAGGTTACATTGTTCGAGAAACGGCAGGAACTTGGCGGTGTGTGGGAAAGGTCGAGGGCTTACCCAGGACTCTCGCTCCAAAATCCCAGAGACACCTATGCTTTCTCAGACTATCCTATGCCTGCGTCCTATCCAGAATGGCCTTCAGGAGAGCAAATATGCGCTTACCTTGAATCCTATGCCCAACACTTTGGTGTCACAGAAAAAATTCAGTTCGGTGCAAAAGTAACTAAAGTGGAGCGCAAATCAGGAAATACTCCTGGATGGATGGTTAGTGTTAGCTTTCAAGAAGATGGTAAGGAGATCGGAAAACAAAATTACAACTTCGACTTTGTGATTGTATGCAATGGCACTTATGATATTCCCTACATTCCTAACTTGCCGGGAATGGAAGAGTTCATTGCCGCCGGAGGTCAGATAATACATACTAATAACTTTAATGACGGCTCTGTAATTGAGGGCAAGCGAGTGGTTGTTGTCGGTTTTGGCAAGTCAGCCACCGATCTAGCGAATTTCGCAGCTAGCAAGGCTAAGGAATGTACCCTTGTGTTCCGTCAAGCGTTGTGGAAATTTCCCAACTTCTTTCTCGGTTTGTTCAACATCAAGTATATTTTCTTAACTCGGTTTGCAGAAACTTGGATGCCCTATCATAAACTTCAAGGATGGGAAAAATGGCTGCATAGTTTTGGCAAGCCACTAGTGTGGGCATTCTGGCGGCTAAATGAGACTATCATGCGTTTACAGTTTCCGCTTGATGCTTGTGGGATGGTGCCCAAACAACCGATGAACAAATTGATTGGTTGTAGTGTCGGCTTGGTGCCTAAAGGCTTTTTTGAGCATATACGCGCAGGCAAAATTCGTGCTGTGAAGACAAAAATCGACAAGTTTCTTGCTACTGGCGTCGAATTGAATAACGGCGAGCAAATACAGGCAGATATTGTTGTCTTTGGCACGGGCTTTCTTCAGGATATCCCCTTTTTAGAAGAGAAGTACCGCAGACACGTATTTGATGAGGAAGGCACTATCCATCTTTACCGCCATCTCATTCACCCTCATGTTCCCCAGATGGGTTTTGTTGGTTATAACTATACTTTCTGTGCCCAGTTATCAGCAGAAATTAGTGCTAGGTGGTTATCAGAGCATGTCAAAGGAAATATATCTTTACCATCCCCGCAACAGATGTTAGAGGATGTAACGGCAGAGTTGGAATGGAGGAAGAAAGATAGACCTTATTCTTTCGTCAGTGGAGCATGTGTAACTCCTTTTACATTCCATTACATTGATGAATTGCTTCAGGATATGGGTCTTAGCACCCGCCGCAAACCAGGAAACCTGCTTGCAGAGTTGATGATGCCAGCAGACCCATCTGCCTATAAGAATCTCCGACAGGAATTACAGGCAAAACAACAGCCATCTCTTAATGATTCTGCGATCGCCAAATTACAAAAGCGATGTCTGCGACAAGACGAAACGTCTACGCACTCATACATTAACCATTAAATTTTTCAGACTTCACTACTACCCATTGCGTCACAGCCGCCATCGATCGCCAACCTAAAAATTTACCAATAGGTTCCGCCCGTTGGATGGCAATACGAGTTAAATTGCCACCGACTCGTTCATGCCATTGAAATAAAGTCTGCTCGCCCTCAACTGTGACAACATTGGCCACTAAGCGTCCACCCGGCCGCAGTGCTTCCCAGCAAACATCAAAAAGTCCCGTTGCTGTCACCCCACCACCAATAAAAATGGCATTTGGTGCTGGCAAATCTTTCAAGGCATGGGGCGCTTTGCCTTCAATGATTTGCAGATTTGGAGTTCCGAGAGTGGCGGCGTTGTCAGCAATATACAGTAGTCTAGAGGAGTTTTGTTCGATCGCGATCGCTCGACATTGCGCATTACTCCGCATCCATTCAATTGAAATTGAGCCGCAACCCGCACCCACATCCCACAATAACTCTCCTGGTGTGGGTGCTAAAGCTGCTAGGGTGATTGCCCTAACTTCACGCTTGGTTAACTGTCCATCGTGGTGGTAGGCGTTATCTGGCAATCCTGGTAATCTTGGTAATGAAATAACCCCAGTATCAGCAATACAATTAACTGCGATCGCATTCAAAGCCGCAACTTCGGTTTCACTCCAGGATGCAGCCGTACCTTCTACAATTCTTTCATGAGCGCCGCCCATACGCTCCAATACAGCGATTTTACTGCCACCATAGCCACGATTTGTCAAAATTTGAGCAACCAGCGCTGGGGTGTCTTTACCCTCACTCAAAATCAACAGTCGCGCTCCCGGATAAATGTAAGACTGGAGTAGGGAGGATGGACGACCATTCAAACTCAAGGTTTCTACCTCAGTCAAAGACCATCCCACCCTGGCACAGGCGAGGCTGAAGGCTGAAGGTGCGGGGATAATCGTCATTTCAGAAACGGGAATTCGCCGCGCTAAGGTGACACCAATGCCGTAACACATCGGATCGCCGCTTGCGAGTACGCAGATTGACTGACCCCGGCGCTGAATGATTTCCTCTACTGAAGCACTAATGGGAGATGTCCAGACTAGTTTCTCACGTCGATCGTCTGTAGGAAGCATTGCTAAATGGCGATCGCCTCCCACAATTACTTGAGCTTGCTCGATTAAAGAACGAGCGATCGCGCTTAACCCCTGTAATCCATCTTCCCCAATGCCAACAATAGAAAGCCATTTTTGTATCATGCTAATTCATGATTAATTACTTTATAACGTTATTGGCAGGAACTTTTAACTGATAATTCCGAGATTGTTGTAGATTTCGATCAGATTGCCATCGGGATCGCGCAAATGAGCTGTGCGGATTCCCCAGCTTGGGCGATCTTGTGGTTGAGTCACAACGAGCGCATTTTGAGCCTTTACTTGCTCATAGACCTCATCCACGTTATCCACTGCCAAAATCAAGACTATTTTATCTCGATTGACAACGTATGAAGGTTGTTCAATTCTTGGGACTACTTCAGCCATTAATTCTTGTTTGAGTAAACCCAGCTTGAGATATCCGGTATTAAACTCAGCATATCCGCTATTTTCATCGCCCCAATCGACATCAAATTTCAGCAGATCCCGGTAGAACAGAAAAGAATCTTTGTAGTTGGAGACAAGCAGTCTCAGGTGTGTTAGCTGAAGCTTCATATCTGTTGGGTTAGTCTACTAACTGTGAATTCTAGGTTCTGGGTGCAAAGTCGCCAGCAACTCGCTTTCGACAATTGCTAATTCATCAAGCCGCTGCATAACAATTTCTTTGTCGAAATAAGTAGCAGCTAAAACCCAATATATACCGTAGTGACGCGCTTCGGATGCCATTAGCCCACGATAAAATTTTGCTAACTCTGGTTCTGGACAGTGAGCAGCTAATAGTCCCAGGCGTTCGTGAGAGCGAGCTTCAATTAAACCAGTGACTAGTAAGGAATCCAAAAATCGCTCAGGTTCTTTGGGGCGTACTTGAGCTTTTAAACCAGCACCGTAAGGAGGCGGTGGTAGGGGAGCTAGGGGAATATTTCGGCGTTCTAACCATTGGTTGACTAGCTCAAAATGTTCTAGTTCTTCACGGGCGATCGCAGTTAACTCCCGAACCATTTTAGTATTGGAAGGGTAGCGAAACATCATGTTTAAGGCTACGCCTGCTGCTTTGCGTTCGCAGTGGGAGTGGTCGAGTAAGATGATATCTAAATTAGCGATCGCTTGTTCTAACCAAGCAGAACTAGTAGGCTGTTTCAGGGCGTTGATAGTGGATAACTGAGTAAGCACAGAGTTAATCAATTTTGGATTTTGGATTTTGGTGAGGTAGCCCCCGTCTTGGCGGTTCCCGTCGATGGGGGACTACCGAACCCGAAGGGATTTTGGATTTTTCAATAGTTTAAACTATTAGTCCACCAAAGAAACTTTGCGGGATTTATCGTCAGAAAATCAAGTTCTTTTCTCCCTACCTTCCCTGCTCCCCTGCTCCCCTGCTCCCCTGCCCCCTGCCCCCCGGTCACTGAGCGTAACCGAAGTGCTGCCCCCTGCCTCCCTCATTCCTGCTGCTGCCGTTTCTCTATGTCTTGAGTAGAAATCATACTGCTGACTTTCTCTACATCTACCATCATCAAAACTGCTCCTTGCATTTCAGCACCAAACAGCGGAGTAATTGCCAGGTAACATTTTATTTGCCTACCTCGACGATTGGTAGCATCGAGGATCGTTTCTTGAAACTGCTTTCTCCCGGATAGGGATTCACGAATAGGCGATCGCAACTGCTCGACGGGTAGCCCAATATCTAAGCTGAAAATAGACTTGCCGATCACTTCATCAGTTCGCAAGCCCCATAAATCTTCTACCATATAATTCCAAATAGAGATATTAAAGCTGCTGTCAATTACCACTATTCCCGTTTGCAGACTTCTGAGAATAGAAATTAGACTAATATTTGTGTGATTAAGTTCTGTGGTGCGCTGGTTCAGTTCGCTATTAATTGTCTGTAATTCTTCATTAGTAGATTGGAGTTCTTCATTCATTGTCTCCAATTCTTCATTGGTAGATTGGAGTTCTTCGTTAGTAGTTTCTAACTCTTCATTGGTAGATTGTAATTCTTCGTTGGTAGTTTCTAATTCTTCATTGGTAGATTGTAATTCTTCATTGGTAGTTTCTAATTCTTGTTGGGAACGTTTCAACGCATCTTGAAGTTTAATATAACGGCTGACATCGTGAAAGGAAATACTGACTCCTAATAAGCTGTTATCTGTTTCTTGTAAAGGCGTAATTTGTACATCTAGATATTGAATTTCTGTATTAGATATATAGCGCTCTACATTTGTTAGGATCACAGGACGGCGTTCGGTATAAGCCCGTTCAATTAGCGATCGCAATTCAACAGGCCGATAAGAAAGTTCTAGATCCTGGAAGGGACGAGCTAAATCTTTGGGGAAAAGGGCGAACAAAATTCGCGCTTGCTCGTTCACCATTACCAGAGTGCCATTGGTATCAATGACTATTTGGGCGATTGGAGTTGTGTCAAAACCCATATCTCGCAATCGGACATTTCGAGCCAAACGGTTGCTAGATTCGTCATCTGCGGGATTTGCCATAACTAAAAGGCGATCGCGTAAACTCACCGTCGATACTTTAGTAAATATTCGGTTTTTCAAGTCCAGCGGCGTAAACAAGTTAGAATGCATCAATAGCATCTCTGCTTTTCCTAAAAACAAATAGGCATTCTCATTTAGTGCAAAATGAAACCGGGCTAGAATTCGCCCTTGAGTCTCAGAATTAAAATACATTAATGTATTGCGGCTGACTAATAAATCTAAGCGCGAAATGGGTGCATCTTGAAGCAAATCGTGGCGACCAAAAATCACTGAGCGGCGCAAGTCTTGGCGGAAAACATGGCGGTTCCCGACAAATTCAAAGTATTTATGCCGCAGTTCATCTGGTATAGATTGGACATCTTTTTCTGAATACACGGCTTGCCTAGCCTGGTTGAGAGCATCTTCATCTACATCTGTGGCGTAGATTTTTACTCGTTGACGAAATTCCTCTGCTCCCAATATTTGGGCCATCAACATTGCTAGGGTATAAGCTTCTTCTCCAGAAGCACAGCCAGCGCTCCAGATACGGATTTGCTCGGATGCTTTTTTATTGTTAATCAGATTAGGCAGTATTTGCTCTGCTATTTCTTCCCAAGCTGATGAATCTCGAAAAAAAGCGGTGACGTTAATTAAAATCGTATTGAAAAGATGATTAAATTCTTCAGGATAAACTTCTAGATAGTCTTGATACTCTTCAAAATTTTCTATGTTTAATGACTGCATCCGCTTGAATACTCGACGTATCAAAGTCGAGCGCTTATAGCCTGTAAAATCAAATCCCCGGCTTTGTCTGAGATAAACCAGTAAATTTTCAAATTTAGGATCTTTTTCTGCGGAAGTCATAGTTTAAGGGGGCAGGGGGCAGGAACAAAGGAGTGGAGTTTTGATTATGCTTCCACAAGTATCAAAGACTCATTAATGGAGTTCAAAGCTTCATTAACGGAGTTCAAAGCCTCATTAATGGAGTTCAAAGCCTCATTAATGGAGTTCAAAGCCTCATTAATGGAGTTCAAAGACTCATTAATGGAGTTCTAAGCTTCATTAATGGAGTTCTAAGCTTCATTAACGGAGTTCAAAGACTCATTAATGGAGTTCAAAGCCTCATTAAACTATGTTGACACTAAGTTAGTTGCACTTTAATACATATTTCCTCTACTCCTCTGTCCCTATGCCTCTGAGTTTAGTTAAATTTTCCCATGATTAAACTTACCAGGGTGGTAGAAATTTCATCAAGAGGTAGAATAAAATCTACATTACCAGTATTAATTGCGGCGGAGGGCATCCCCGCAAATTCGGCGGTTTTTACGTCTTGGACAATGACAGTACCGCCCATTTTTTTAATTGCTTCTATTCCGATTGTGCCATCGCTACCCGTTCCACTTAGCACAAGAGCGATCGCTCTGTCTTTGTAAGTGGCTGCAACTGATTCAAATAATAAGTCAGCCGAAGGACGTAAAAAATGTACTAATTCCGACTGTGATAAAGAAAGTGTACCGTCACCATTAACCAACAAATGACGATCGGGTGGAGCAATGTAAGCCGTTCCTGGGGTAAGGGAATCTCCTTCTTGTGCCTGTTTGACAGTAATATCTGTGCGCCGACTGAGAATTTCTGCCATAAACGACGGATGTTCGGGAGCCAAGTGTTGCACAATGGCGATCGCGGCGGGAAATTCTGCTTTTAGAGTCGATAGCACCTGAATTATAGCAGTCAATCCGCCTGCGGAGGCTGCGATCGCCACTATATCAAAGGCAGCATTAGTAAAGTGAGGTGGATGATTTTTGGCATTTTCTGCCATTTCAATCATGATTTTGCGCCTATGACTATTTGCGTAACTTTTTAGTTACAAATAGCATTAATTAAGTTACAATTTTTTATTATTTACATATATTATACAGGATATTTGAACTACTTCAGCATTTTTTTACCTTTAGCGATCGAATTCACAGGTTAATCTTCCTGCTCTAGAATACGTTTCGCTTCCAAAAGTTGCTGCTTATGTTCCTCACTAACTGTTGGGTATTGCAGATTTAGTTCTTCTAATTTTGTGCAGATAATATTAGCAACGGTCAGGCGTGTAAACCATTTGCGATCGGCAGGGATAATATACCACGGTGCCGATTTAGTACTAGTATTATTAAAAACTTCTTCATAAGCATTCATATAATCATCCCAAAAAGCTCGTTCTCGGACATCATTATCTGAAAACTTCCAATTTTTATTAGGAGAGTCAATCCGTGCTAAAAAGCGTTTTTTCTGCTCTGACTTAGAGACATTTAGAAAAAACTTCAAAATAATTACACCATTATCAACCAAATATTTTTCAAAGTTATTGATTTCTTCAAAACGCTGTTTCCATATCTTATTGCCATTAGGAATGTAAGGAAGTTGTTGTTTTTGAAGCATTTCTGGATGGACGCGAACCACTAGCGCTTCTTCATAGTATGAGCGGTTAAATATGCCAATTCTTCCTCTTTCTGGCAGAGCTTTCATTGAGCGCCACAAGTAGTCATGGTCTAATTCTTCCGCACTGGGGCCCTTAAAACTAAACACCTGAAATCCCTGTGGATTAACACCAGAAGTTACGTGTTTAATAGTGCTATCTTTGCCAGCAGCATCCATTGCCTGAAAAATAATCAACAGAGCATAGGTGTTTTGAGCATAGAGAATATTTTGGTAATTAGCTAGTCGTTCAATATCTACCTGTAATTTGGTTGCAGCATCAGCTTTTTGATGAAAATCAGTTTTATAAGCTGGGTCATAGTTTTTTTTCAGAGAAATCTTTGAACCAGGTGGAACAATGAAAGCATCATGATTCATTTATAAAATCTCCTAACAGCTATTTAATAGCCAAGCACATTTTGAAGCGTTAATTCCTGAAAGTTAAATCAAGCAACGTAAATAATTAAAAGTTTGTAGTGAGGACTTTAGTCCTCTTGCAAAAATCCTTGAATCACCCCTCCCCAGCCCTCCCCTTATAAAGGCTACGGTGTACACACAAGTTGAATTACCCCCCTTAATTCCCCCGATGCATTGGCTACGGTGTACACATAAGTTGAATTACCCCCCTTAATCCCCCCTTGTAAAGGGGGGAAACTGGAAAATCTAGTTCCCTCCCCAATACATACGGGGAGGGTTAGGGTGGGGTAAAAACCAGATTTCTTACATTACTTAATTTACTTCGATTTATTCTCATCTACTTACTTCCGTCGCTTTGGCATAGGACGCATTGCTTCACGTCCCAAGATAAACATCCCCGTGATACCTAAACAGACAAACCAAATATATTGATACCAATATTGCCGAATTTGTACAACTGTACTAGTTTTTGGATGCAATGTATTTAAGTATAGCAGCAACATCAATATCATCAGTGCCCCAAAACCAATAAGGCTCAAGCCAATAAAAATTCGTGCAGAACGCAGTTCAAAATCATTAATAGTATTTAGGTCAATTTCTGCCAGTTCCTTAAAGGAGTCATCCGCCAAAGATGAGGCTGCTTGGAATCTATTACTCAGTTTTGATGGCAAAATCGGCGACAGTTTCGCTACAGTTGGGCGACGAAGTAAAGCCTCAGTATCTCGCAGCAGTTCCAGTGGCTTACGGGTAGTAGTTGGTTGAGCAAACTCTATGTTGTCTGTAGGAGTTGAGGCATTAGCTTTGCTTTCAAAATCCATAGTATACTTCGGAAAAACCAGGATATACATAGCCTAGCGAATCAAAAGACAAATGCGTGAAAATAATTCGTAATTCGTAATTCGTAATTCGTAATAACGTTCGTGGACTCGTTAGCGCAACGCTAATGTAATTCGTAATTAATTGATTTATAGGGAAAAACATATTTTTTACTCAAAGTAAGTGAATTTAGGTGTTGGATAATTACCAATTACTCGTCCATTTCTTTTAATGTAGCTAATGCCGATGGAGATAAACGACTGAGATAGCGGAATATCCAATATTTAAAGATAGTATTTAAAATCACAGGAAATGTAGCAATAAAGAAAAAGATTACATTTCTAGTGGGTGGTAGACCTAAATGTTCTGCCAATCCTGCAAGCAGGACTTCCCACCCATCTGGTGAGTGAAATCCGACAAATATATCTGTAAACAGAATAATTAAAAAAGCTTTGGCACTATCGCTCAGACCAGAGACAATGGTATCCATAAAAGACTTAAGGATCGCAATTTCTCTTTTGCTCATGGCGATAACTATGCCAAAAGAAAAAAGTGATATTAAATCTGCAAAAACATTACTAATACTACTATTACTTTTTCTGCTAAATTCTTCCGAGATTTCAAGTGCTTTACTCTTAATTTTTTCTTGTGTTAACTCTGAAGAAAGTGCTGGTGCTTGATTAATAAAATATTCAAATCTCAATTCTTCTTGAAAATTATGAAATTCATGGAGAGCTTCTTTTTCCATATCAGAATTGATGAATATTGTAGTTGCATTATCTCCTCTAACCCTTTCTAGTATTGGACTTACAATATATTCTTTAGAAAAATATTGAGTTAAAAGCGGTACAAGAATGAGAACTATCAAAAATCGCAGGGCAATTATTGTTCTACCTTTAGAAAGACGATAATTCCTGATAAATTCTTCTTCTGTCTGCGGTGCAAAATCTGCTTGAATTTTATTAATCCTTCTGCCGATAGAATTCTTAGGCAATCTAGGTTTTGGAATTGGAGGGTTAATTTGAGGATCGTTTATATTAGATGAATTTAGCTGTTTTTTTATTTCGTTATCATTAATGTTTAAAGGCTGATATGTTGACACTAAAGAAGTATTGTTAATTACTTCATCTTTGATAGCATATTTCTCTACTACTTCATCAATAACCTTCAATTTTTCTAATAAAACCGAATTAGAAATATTGACAATTCCCCGACTAAGCTGAAATTCTGCAAGCCTGAACTTAATAATAGTTAGATTCTTATTAAGATATACTTGCCAATAAGACATGACATTTTCAGTATAGTTTACTGATTGTAAAGATATTTTTTTGCTATCAAAATGTTCGTTCTCAACGTTTTTAATTCTCTGAGCTGCTTGGTAAGCTTCTAAAAGTGCCCTTTCTGGCGTATCTGAAAACCAACGCTTAAGCGATCGCAAATATTTTTGGAATGTTCTGGTAAGTGAGTTTTTCATTACATATATGACTTTGAGATAATGTGTATTATAGTTATATAATCATAAAAAATGGGTAATACAGCTAAATAGTTAGTCCATCCAGATTCAGGTAATACTCCCTGATGCGATGTCTAGGAAGGGCTACGTCTACGCTAGCAATTTTATATTACCTGTATCAGATGCGGCATAGATTGGCACTGGTTATTTATATTGGCAGTTTATCCATTACACTGTCATTATTGACACTAGAGGTCAGTATTTATGCTCTATATAAAAGCCTTGATTGTAACATTTCACAATCAAAGCAAATTTTTCACTATGCAGAGTCTATCACTGTTAAAGGGAATAGGAAGTAAAGATGTTGCTTTCTCATCTCCCTTATCCTTCTATTCACTACTCCCCACTCCCAAGTTTTAAATTATGAGTTTGAGTCTATGCATGATTGTGAAAAACGAAGCAGCAACACTGCCTAAATGCCTGAGCAGTGTGAGAAAAGTAGTGGATGAAATGATAGTCTTGGATACAGGCTCAATCGATCGCACTCCCAATATTGCCCAACAACTCGGTGCAAAAGTTCATCATTTTAAATGGTGTAATGACTTCAGTGCTGCCCGGAATGCAGCTCTCAAATATGTCACTGGTGATTGGATTTTGGTATTAGATGCTGATGAAACTCTAACTCCAACAATTGTACCGCAGTTACGAGAGGCGATCGCAAGAGATGAATATTTGCTCCTCAACCTCGTCCGCCAAGAAGTTGGTGCAGAACAATCTCCCTATTCTCTGGTTTCCAGGCTATTTCGCAATCATCCAGATATTCGTTTTGACCGTCCTTACCATGCCTTGGTAGATGATAGTGTGTCAGAAATTTTAACCAAAGAACCCCATTGGCAAATAGGTTATTTACCTGGGGTTGCCCTTGTACACACAGGATATCAAAAAAGTGCGATCGCTGAAAATAACAAATATGCCAAAGCCGCTACAGCGATGGAAGGGTTTCTCGCAACTCATCCCAACGATCCTTATGTTTGCAGTAAATTAGGAGCGTTGTATGTGCAAACTGGGAAAATTTCTCAAGGTATGGATTTGCTAAGACATGGAATCACCGTTGCTGAAGACAACTACGATATCTTATATGAACTCCACTATCATTTAGGCATTGCCTACAGTCGCTTGCAAAAATCCCCACAGGCGATTTATCACTATCAAGCTGCCATCAAATTGCCAATTTATCCCATGCTCAAACTAGGAGCATACAACAACTTGGGTAACTTACTCAAAGCAGCAGGAGATTTCAACGGTGCGAAAACTGCTTATATCACAGCTTTGAAAATCGATCCCACTTTTGTTTTTGGACATTATAATTTGGCGATGACATTTAAGGCTTTGGGTTTATTTGCAGATGCGATCGTATATTATCAACATGCAATTACCTTAAATCCCAACTATGCCGAAGCATATCAAAATTTGGGGGTAGTGTTGCTCAAAGTTGGCAATCATCAAGATAGTTTAGCAGCTTTTAGAAAAGCGATCGCCCTTCACGAAAGGTATAATCCCGAAGAAGCGAAGAGACTACGCCAGGGATTGCAGGAGATGCAGTTGATGTAGGGCATTGGGCATGGGGCATTGGGCATTGGGCATGGGGCATTGGGCATTGGGCATGGGGCATGGGGCATTGGGCATGGGGGCATTGGGCATTGGGCATTGGGTATGGAGGAGAATAACAAATGACAAATGACAAATAACAAATGACAAAGGTTGTTTGTGTGAATATGCGGAACGTCAAAAACTTTAAGCTGGAAACACAAAACATCAGACTGAAGTATAGTTCGATACAGTTAAGTTAACTGTATTGACTTATAGTCTCAAGACTTGCCTCCCCTAGTTCTCCCCGATTGTTAGCTAATCTAAAAATACCAACCCAAAAGTAAAAATCAAAACTTTTGGCAGTATCAAACTTTTCATTATTTTATCAATGAAGAAATAAAGTTATTTCGTATATTTTATTCGTATTCGGGATGTTGGCAGCATAATTGCCTTCACGGGCATAATTTTTTAAATAATACAACAACGTAGATGCAATAAGTATCTGAGGAAGTAATACCTATGCTTGAAACCTATCTTATCCACACCGAAGCTGATTATCGTGCTGCACTTGATGAAATTGAAAGATTGTTTGATGCAGAACTAAATACACCAGAGTTTGACCGCTTGGAAGTTTTAACTACGCTTGTGAAAGCATACGAACAAAGGTATTATCCAATCGAAGCACGAGATCCTATTGAAGCAATCTTATATTATCTTGAATCCCGTGAGTTGTTTTTAAATGACATAGAGCCAATGAAACAAGCGATGTTTTACTAAAAATCCCTGGAACTTGAGCTTCGGAACACGAAACTTGAGCATCAGAACACGAAACTTGAACTTCGGAACACGAAACTTGAGCTTCGGAACACGAAACTTGAACTTCGGAACACGAAACTTGAGCTTCGGAACACGAAACTTGAGCTTCGGAACACGAAACTTGAACTTCAGAACACGAAACTTGAGCTTCGGAACATGAAACTTGAGGTTTAAAAATGAACTCCACCAGTTCTGAGTCGAAAAGGTGGAGTTAAAAAGTCGAAGAGTAGAGAAATGCTCCTCACAAATGACAAGTGACAACTGACAAATGACAACCAACTAAATACGCGACTTGACAAATTTCTCTAATCTATCCATTCCCTTTTCAATCGTCGCCATATCTGTGGCGTAGGAAAGGCGAATGTTGTCATCAGCGCCAAAAGCAATTCCGGGAATGACTGCAACTTGATGTTCTTCCAACAAAGCGTCACAAAATTCTAAAGATTTTAGACCGGTTTTGCTGATATCAGGAAACAGATAAAAAGCGCCATCTGGTTTTGCAGTACTCAATCCGGGAACGGCGTTGAGTCTGTCTAGCATTACCTGTCGCCGCTTGGCGAAGGCTTGACGCATTTCTTCGACACAATCTTGAAGACTTTGTAGCGCCGCGATCGCACCATATTGGGCAAAGGTACACACGTTAGATGTACTATGCCCTTGGATGGTACTGGCTGCTTTAATGATTTCCACAGGCCCCGCTAAATAGCCCAGACGCCACCCAGTCATGGAATAAGCTTTCGCAAACCCATTACTAATCAAAGTACGATCAAAAATTTCCTTCCCCAGAGAACCGATGCTGATGTGTTCTGCACCGTCGTAGAGAATCTTTTCGTAAATCTCATCAGAGACAACAAAGATATCTGCATCAACTATTACCTGCGCCAGTGCTTTGATTTCATCTGGCGTGTACACCATCCCAGTGGGATTAGATGGAGAGTTGAGGATAAATAACTTCGTCTTCGGCGCGATCGCTTTACGGAGTTGTTCGGGAGTAATTTTATAACCCGTCGTCGCATCTGTAGGCACAATCACCGGGACTCCACCGACCAAAGTCACCATTTCGGGATAACTTAGCCAGTAGGGTGCAGGGATAATTACCTCATCACCTGGATCGATCAATGCCACCATTAAGTTGTACAGAGAATGCTTACCGCCATTGGTGACAATCACATTCTCAGACTTGTAATCAAGACCGTTGTCGGTTTTAAGCTTGTGGGCGATCGCTTCCCTTAACTTTGGTTCTCCGGCTGCTGCACCATATTTGGTTTTGCCTTCATCCAAAGCTTTAACTGCTGCGGCTTTAATATGCGCCGGGGTATCAAAATCTGGTTCTCCAGCGCTAAAACTACAAACATCTATTCCTTCCGCCTTCAGTGCCTTAGCCTTGGCTGCGATCGCTAAGGTTAATGAAGGTGTTACCTGACTTACTCTTGCTGCCAGCTTCATTCTTACTATTTTTTGGCAAATCTTTCACTTATCTAAGGATATCCCAGAATCCCTACCAAGATTTGCTTTTTCTAAATTCGTTGAGGATTGGCGAGATGAGGGAGCAGGGAGCAGGGGGAGACAAGGGGACAAGGGGACAAGGGGACAAGGAGATAAACAAAACTCTTAACTCTTAACTCAGCACTCCTAACGCCCAATGACAAATGACAAATGACAAATGACAAATGACCAATGACAAATGACTCCGCAAAGCAGTTTGATTATTGACTCTTAAGGATGTATCGTATATAACTTGATTTTTAGTGAAAACTAATTGTTTATATGCAGATTAAGAAACTTTTAATTGCATCTTCTCTGCTAATTACTGGTCTTTTTATACCTAATGCTGCCATTGCTCAAAATCGCGGTACTCCGGGGAAATTTGATTTTTATGTACTAACACTCTCGTGGTCGCCGGATTATTGTGCGGCAAATGGTAGCCGTGACAAGCAGCAGTGTGGTTCTGGAAGGAAACTTGGTTTTGTACTACATGGTTTGTGGCCGCAGTACCAAACTGGTTATCCTGCTAATTGTTCCACGCAAAAATTACCGTCGGAAGTAAAGCGGCAATTTCCCAATTTGTATCCTAGTAATAAACTTTACGATCATGAATGGGAAAAACATGGTACTTGTTCGGGTAAAACTCCTGTGGAGTACTTGGGATTGAGTAAAAAATTAAAAGATGCGATCGCTATTCCCGCAGCTTATAATCGTCCTAATAAACCCGTGCGTACCACAATTACAAATTTTAAAAATTCATTTGTGAGTGCGAATAATCAAATTACTGCTGATGGTATAGCACCTTTTTGTTCTGGTTCGGGAAGATTTTTGCAAGAAGTCTTCTTTTGTTATTCCAAAAACGGCGAACCTGGTATTTGTAGCGCCGAAATTTTGAAGCGATCGCAAAAAAGTTGTGGCCAGCCAGATTTCTTATTGAGAAATGTTAGATAAAAATGGGGAATAGGGAATGGGGCATTGGGCATTGGGCGTTAGGAGTGCTGAGTTAAGAGTTAAGAGTTTTGTTTATCTCCTTGTCCCCTTGTCCCCTTGTCCCCTTGTCCCCCTGCTCCCCTGCTCCCCCACTCCCTAAGCGATCGTCACATCTGGCGACAAATAAACATCTTGAATGTTGTGAAACAGTTTTACACCTTCCTCAAAAGGACGTTGGAAGGTTTTTCGCCCAGAAATTAATCCTGAACCACCAGCGCGTTTGTTGATTACGGCGGTGCGTATTGCTTCGGCGAAGTCATTTTTACCAGTCGCGCCACCAGAATTAATCAACCCGACACGCCCAGAGTAGCAATTTAGTACTTGGTAACGAGCTAAATCAATTGGGTGATCGGTTGTCAACTCTGTGTAAACCCGCTCATCGGTTTTGCCGTAACTCTTACCAGTGGCTTTGGCAATTGCACCGTAACCATTGTTATTTTCGGGTAACTTTTGTTTGATAATGTCAGCTTCAATGGTTACACCCAAATGATTCGCTTGTCCGGTGAGGTCAGCCGCAAGGTGGTAATCTTTATCTTGTTTAAAAGCGTTATTCCGCAGATAGCACCAGAGAATAGTCGCCAAACCCAGTTCATGGGCGCGTTTAAAAGCTTTGCTGATTTCCTGAATTTGTCTGGTAGAATTCTCGGAACCAAAGTAAATTGTCGCACCTACGGCAGCCGCCCCTAAATTCCAAGCTTGTTCTACATCCGCAAACAATACCTGGTCAAATTGATTGGGGAAAGTCAGCAATTCGTTGTGGTTGATTTTGGCAATAAAGGGGATTTTGTGGGCATATTTCCGTGATACAATGCCTAATGTTCCCAAAGTGGTAGCAACCGCATTGCAACCTGCGGCGATCGCTAGCTTGAGAATATTTTCTGGGTCGAAGTAAATCGGATTGGGCGCAAAAGACGCACCAGCTGAGTGTTCAATCCCTTGGTCTACTGGTAAAATCGATAGATAACCTGTGTTTGCCAGACGACCAGTAGAGTAAAGTAAATGGATATTACGCAATACTTGAGGATTGCGATCGCTATTGAGCCAGATGCGATCTACAAAGTCTGGGCCCGGTAAATGTATTAAATCACGAGAAACTTTTGCTTTGTAAGTAAGCAGGTCTTCAGCCTCTTTACCTAGCAATGATTCAATAAAATTAGGCTCTTTGAGCGTTGTAGTCATAGTATTATCCTCAAAAACTGAGCAAATGACCTTGTTTTTAAGATAGCATTTCCAATATTGCTAACTTGCTTGTACGGTCATTAGTTATGTGTATTCTTTTTGAATATATAGCAATCTTCTTTTATAAATGAAAACCAAAAGGCTGAGATTTCCCACTTGTTTCAATAAGCCGAGAATCTTGTGATGAATGAATAAGTAAGGCTATACTACCGGAAGTATTAAATCAACTTTCGGAATTGATATTTTCAACTTCAGTTACCAACATCAAACAGTACAATTATACTATCTTGCGATCGTAACTGAAAATTGAAAACCCATCTTTCCCGGATTTGGGTAATAATTTTGAACAAAATAAATACAATTGTATGAGTAAGTTTCAAATCGATATCGACTTTAGCAATATAGATTTAGCTTCTCTTGAGACAGAAGAAGATTTTCAAAGAGAAGCAAAAATGTTACTCCCAAAGGCACTGGTCAAACTAGGTGAAAGTGTGGGTGAAAAAACTTGGGAAGAATTACAGCAAAAGCTGCAAGGAACTGGAGGTAAACTCAAATCTTCTCCCAGCGAGAAACGTAGGTTTATTCAAGAAACTGGAAGAACTTATCAACGAAATGCTAGTAACAGAGAAAAACAAGAACTAGAAGAATATATAGTAGAGCAATTACGCCAGCACAAGTAATATTTGTCAGAAGTTAACATTATCAGACATGATTCAAATAAGCCAGCGACGAATAAACTCCACTTGAAAGCGATAGCCGTCGTCAACTTCCTCAATTAACTCCCGTTGCAACAGCAAGTTGAAAGTAATATCAGCATCGGGGAACTGTTGCAATAGAGTTTGGCAGCTGACTATAGCCCGTTCCCCTTGAGCGGCGATAAAACGTAGAATAGCTTGTCCAGTAGCATCTACTTGGTTGTTTTGAATGTCAGCAAAGAAAAATCCGCCACTTTGCAAAGCTTCTGAATGCGCTCGTGCATTAGTGCAATAATTAGCTTGGAAGATTGATGTGTTAATAAGTTTAAATTTATTCTAGTCTACTAGCAGAATTAACATCTAAAAACAACGTCGCTTGTGGTTGTTGACGAAGAATAGAAGCTGGACAGTCTGTACCGATATAGCTTTGCAGTATATCTTTTACCACATTCGCTTTACGTTTTTCTGGAGCAAGACAGATAATTTTTTTAGCCGAACAAATTGTTGGGATGGTGACAGTAAAAGCATACTGTGGAACATTTTCTAAATTCGGAAAGTGACCTGTACTTACTTGTTGCTGACGGTTCATAGTATCCAATTTTACCAGTTTCACGCTGTAAGGATCTTGAAAATTTGCTACAGCCGGATCGTTAAAAGCTAAATGTCCATTTTCGCCAACACCAAGACAGCATAAGTCAATCGGTTGTGCTTGCAATAATTTGGTGTAGCGATCGCACTCTGCTACTGGTTGTAATGTATCACCTTCTATATAGTGAAATTGCTTAGGATTAATCCGATTCTCTACACGTTCTCGCATATAACGCCGAAAACTAGCAGAATGATCGGCAGTAATTCCCAAATATTCATCTAGATGGAACAGAATAATCCGCGACCAATCTACACCACCCAATGCAATCAAAGCATCAAGAAATTTGAGTTGGGAGTTACCTGTAGCTAACAATACAGCAGCTGTATCCTGAAGATTAAGAACTTGCTGTAAATATTTTTGCACGATTTCGGCAACATCCTCAGCCATTTCGACTTCAGAGTTGTAAATCTGTACTAGTAAATCGTCAACACGAAAAAAGTTTGTGGCGGCTACCATTTGCTTACGAAGAAGGTTATCAATTATACAGCAGTTTGCCCAGAGGTTTTACCTGTCTGCTCTTATATGCCCTATCCAGTATAGATTTTAGGATTTAGCAGATTAATTACTAACTCTTGAAATTTTATTCTCCAGTCCCCAATCCCCGTATTAGCGCAGGAACAATCACTAAAGACAAAAAACAATGTAAACTATTTAAATTAAGTTAACAATTATTTACATTTTACCGAAAAATCATGCTGGCTGCAATTCTTTTTGACCTAGACGGCACTATTGTCAACACTGACCCCATACACTACCGAGCTTGGCGGGAAATGCTGTTAAATTACAACATAGAAATAGACGAAACATTTTATAAATCCCGAATTAGTGGAAGGCTAAATCCAGAAATTGTTAAAGACATTCTGCCACAATTATCAGCAGCAGAAGGGCAACAATTTGCAGACGAAAAAGAAGCGTTCTTCCGCAAACTCGCCCCACATCTCAAACCGCTAAATGGATTTTCTGAACTACTAGCATGGACAGAAACACATCAATTAAAACGAGCATTAGTAACTAATGCTCCTAGATTAAATGCAGAATTTATGCTAGAGGTTTTGGGGATAAAAGAAGCTTTCCATACAGTTGTTTTAGCGGATGATTGTATTGCAGGTAAACCCGATCCTGTGCCCTACCAAGTTGCCCTGAATAAATTGGGGATTACAGCAGAAGAAGCGATCGCTTTAGAAGACTCTCCCTCTGGTATTCGTTCCGCAGTGGGCGCAGATATTCGCACCATTGGCATCGCCTCCACCCACGATCCGCAAATTTTGCAATCAGTCGGTGCATTTATGGCAATTCCAGACTTTACTGATTTGCAGTTGTGGACATTGCTAAACTCACTCATCGAGCCAGATTTAAATGCGATCGCTTCTAATTTTTGAGGACATGGGGCAGAGGAGGCAGAAGGCAGAAATTCTTTAATTTTTAATTTTTAATTTTTAATTTTTAATTGATTTCTCCCCATCCCCAAAAACTCCACTTTTTAACCGAGCCATATCACGCAACGGTGGTGCGCCGAACAAGCGACTGTATTCACGGCTGAACTGTGAGGGGCTTTCATAACCCACATAATGACTAGCTGTTGCCGCATCCATACCTTGCCCCAGCATCAGACGACGGGCTTGTTGAAGCCGAAGTTGTTTTTGATATTGCAAAGGACTCATGGTGGTGACAGACTTAAAGTGATGATGAAGCGACGAGGGACTCATGCGCGCTTCACGAGCGATCGTATCGATCCGAAATGGTTTTTCGTAGTTCCATTTCAGCCAGTTGATCGCTCTGCTAATTGCTTGGAATTGTTTATCGACTAAAGCAATCTGTCGCAATCTAGCACTGTGTTCGCCAGATAACAAACGATAGAGAATTTCTCGGACAATCAAAGGTGCAAGGATGGCAATATCTTGAGGCGTTTCCAACAATCGTACAAGTCGGATTGCAGCATCAAGCAGTTGCGGACTAACAGGATTAATAGACAAGCCCGGTTCCAGTGGTTCGTTCGCTGGAGCGTCTAGTTTTGCCTCCATCATCAGTGTACTGAGTTCTCCCATATCTAAATCGAGCCGAAGACACAGATACGGAACGCTTGGCGTTGCTTCAATCACTTGACCGACAACAGGCAGATCGATGGACACCACCAAATATTGGTCTTGACCATAAACATACAGATTGTCTGCCAACATTACCTGTTTCTTGCCCTGAGCGACAATGCACAAAGCAGGCTCATGCAGGGCATGGAGAGGCGCAGTTGGTTGTAAGGAACGGATCAGGAATAACCGCTCGATCGCTGTGGGATGGACACCATCTCCATTACTGTTTTGTGCAATCAGAGCAGCTAGCTCGGACTGCTGCTGTCTAACAGTCTGTTCCATAATTTCGTTTGAAATCCTTTATGAAACTAACATTCAGGGCAGCCACAATCTATTTAGCCGCTTAGATTAGCTTATCTTTTTACAATCGACAATGAAGAAAATGCAGTATTAGGCAAGAATTTCGTAGGTTCAGATTACCGCACCAAGCTTTGACTCTCTTAAATTAAGAATGTGCTAGAGAATACAACAACTTGGAGATACGATTTTATGACTACCAACCAACAGAAAGTAGTACTAATTACAGGCGCAAGTAGCGGTATCGGTGAGGCGACAGCACGTCTACTCGCTCGTAAGGGCATCCACGTCATCCTGGGCGCACGACGCACGGAACGGCTAGAAACCCTCGTGGCTACAATCCGCTCTGAGGGAGGCTCGGCGGAGTATCAGACCCTTGATGTTACTCATCGCGCCGACTTCCAAGCCTTTGTAGAATTTGCTCAAAGCAAATTTGGCCGCATTGATGTCATCGTCAACAATGCAGGTGTTATGCCGCTCTCGAAGCTAGAAGCGCTGAAAGTTGATGAATGGGACTTGATGATTGACGTGAACATCCGTGGCGTACTCAATGGCATTGCTGCTGGGCTACCGTTGATGAAACGCCAAGGATTTGGCCAGTTCGTCAACCTGTCCTCCATCGGCGGACACGCTGTCTGGCCAACCTGCGCCGTTTACTCAGCCACTAAGTTCGCGGTGTTGGCAATTTCGGAGGGGCTGCGTCAGGAAAATACTGACATTCGCGTTACAGTTATTTCGCCAGGCGTAACGGAGTCAGAACTTGCCGATAGCATTACTGACGCCGAAGCTGTCAAAGGTATGCAGGAATTCCGCAAGATTGCGCTTCCGGCTGAAGCGATCGCCAGAGCGATCGCCTTTGCAATCGAACAACCGGATGACGTTGATGTGAATGAGATTATCGTGCGTCCTACAGCCAGCGTATAGTTACGCAAAGATGCAGAGAATTTTCAACCTAAGCTAGCAGTAAAACAACTGAGAACCGCTATGTGACTACCCAAAATAAAATTCAACCTCTCCCACATCTGCGATCGCAGGCACTCGTTATGATGAATCAAATGCAGATGTTGGACAGCGAACGCTAATGCGATCGACAGCGTGAGCAAAGTACTAGAGGGTTTGTAGTAAGCAATTTGCTGCTTAGAAAATAAGGACTAAGGTCTTACTACGAGCCTCTACTTATTTTTCAGCCAGAATCGCGTAAATTTCTCGTTTAACTTGCTCTAAAAGCTCCCGTACCCGATTTATCCGCTCCATATTACCACTACGAGCAACCTGCACCACCGCAGCAGCTAACTCTGTGGCGGCATTCCGCAACTCAATAAACTCTTGGGGCTTACCTGTAACAAAACTTTTGAAGGTATCCCAAGGAGTGTCTGAAGGTTCTTGTTGGGAACGTTCTGCCAATAATTGTTTACCCTCATCCGTAATCGTATAAATCCGCTTGCCCCCTTCCTGTGCGCTCTTGAGATAACCTCCTTCTTCCAACAATTGGAGTGTTGGATACACTGAGCCAGGACTGAGGCGACGGAAACCACCGTAACGAGTTTGGTTGAGTCGATGGGGGATATTATTCCCCGCACCTCTCAGTTAAATCTGGGCGTGCGACTTTCACCGCACCCAGCTTCCGATGTTCTCAGCTTTTGCTTTTGCTCATGTGTTTATAATCGTGGCAACTCTCATGAGTTGCTTCGAGATTATTTTTCTTCCAGTTAGCGTGATTTCCGTCGATGTGATGCAGGTGTACCCGTTCCTCATCGATAAATTTCAGACCACAGGAAGCACATCTATGGTTTTGCTTCTTAAGGGCTTTAGAGGTCTCGCCGTCGTAGAGCTTGCTTTTACGTTCGCTCCAGTAGGCTGTGTCTCCGTCATAGGGGGATTTTGTTCCTTTGACTGAGACGTGTTTGTTTTCGGAGTGGGAAACTGCTGGGAATGCTTTGTCTAGTAGTTTCTTGCTAGAGTAGCGGTTTTGCTTGGCTTCCTTGTTGAATACCTTGTAAGCTCTTGTTTCGATGTGGTATAGCGAGTTTCTCGACCCGTCCATCTTGCAGAACTTATGGTAATTTCTCCAACCTCTAACTACCGGAGCTAATTTCTCAGCCTTTGTGGTAGCACCATAATTCGAGTTGTTGACGATGTGTTTTACTTTCTTACGAAATGCTTTGTAGTTATCCACTGAGGGAATACATCTAAACTTTCCGTTTTTCTGGACTTTGAAGTGCCAGCCGAGGAAATCAAACCCATCTGTCGCGGCGGTAACTTTGGTTTTCTTTTGGCTTACATTCATTCCGCGTTTGCGGAGGAACTCGCTGATTCTTTCAAGTATTTCTGTCGCGTCATCTTTGGGTTGAAGTATAATGACCATATCATCCGCGTATCGGACTGATGGTTCGACGATCCTACTGGATGGGGTTTTATTAGTGATTATATACCCTTGATCCTTGTTGTATCTGTGTATACTTTCAATGCCGTTGAGCGCGATATTAGCTAGTAACGGACTGACCACTCCCCCTTGGGGTGTTCCAAGTTCAGGGAATTCTGGATTTACACCTGCCTTGAGGCATCGGTATATTCCGAGTTTTAAGCCTTTTGGAGCAATGAGTTCTTCCATTATTGCTGAGTGATTAATCCTGTCGAAGCACTTCTCGATATCGAGTTCTATAACTCGTTTTTCTATTCCATTGCAAGCAGAACGGAGGTTATTAAAGATGTATTTTTGTGCATCGTGGGCAGAGCGCCCAGTTCTAAACCCGTAACTCCTGGCGTGGAAAGTGGCTTCATGTGCTGGTTCGAGTGCATATTTTGCTAGGCATTGCCAAGCTCTATCCGCGATGGTTGGTATCTTTAGCATTCTGGTAGTCCCGTCCTTCTTGGGGATGGGGATTTCCCGTAGTCCTTGATGCTTCCAATTTCCACTATTCATTTTCAGTAGTTCTTCAAGGTTGAAGCGTTCTTCAAATGAGAGGGATTTCTTACCATCAATACCCGCCGTCTTTTTGCCAGTATTTAGCTGAGATACAAGTCTAATTGCAAGAAATCGAGCCGAGGTGGATTTAAGAATAAGCTTTTGGAGTGACCTAGCCTTCCGCTTGTCTCCAACTTGAACCGCTTTAAATACGCGCTTTTGAAGGCGGAAAAGATTTCGGCGGAATTTCTTCCACGGTAAAGCTCTCCAAGATTCACTAGTATGTTTACTGTGTCTAATCATTTTCTCTTCTAGAGTTTGTATTTTCTGAACACCTCAGACCAATTACGGTCTGTCCTACCCGAATTGTGGGGGTTAATCCGCTCGTCTGGTCTACTTTGGGGAACGAATCCGCCCCTAGACCCACAACTCGTTTTTATTCGTTCCCTCGGAGAGATTGATGAGCCACTGCGTTGCGGGGGTTCCCCCCGTTGTAGCATGTGGCGTTGTTCCGTTAGGTGTGGTCAATTCAACCACTGGATTCCCAGGACTCTTACCGCTATAAAATGGAGATGCGGCGGGAATTAATTCTCCAGTGAAGTCAAGGTTTTTTATGTTACGCCCTGCTCTCAAATAGGTTGCTTTTCTAGACCCGGTTTCACCGTAGGAACTCCCTGTTAGCGCCAGTGTCAGCCCGTAACGGCTGTCTGATTGCACCCTGTTCCCAGCTTCACTCTACAAGAACCGAGCTTGTTCGGTGTGGGCAGATAAGGAGTCAATTCTGAGTCTGAATGGCAAGACTTGCACTTGCATCTGACCGAGAGTTCAGCCCTTTAGTGACAGTAATCTGCTGTCGGGCTGGATTAGTTATTTGCGGACTGATTACCGTGATTCACTAATCAACGAATCGCACCCATCTCTTTAATCAGGTCGTAACCATGACTAGGATGCTCGGATAAGAGTTCCAGCAGAATGAACTTGATGTCACCCCGACGAGTCCGGTATTCATCTCCCCAACCACGACCAAACATTTCATTATCAAAGCGTTTGTCATGATGTCTACCATGATGCTTGTCATGATGGTTGCCATGTCCAAACCAAGACCTGACAAGCAATGAATCCTCTTCGTTAACTCCTGCCCATGCAGGTGCGCCAAAACGTGACCGAAAATGTCTAAACATAAGTAAATCTCAAATCAACTTTCTCTAATATACGATATATCAGAATATATCGCGATATATCGGAATAGGATTTTGATGAAGATTTGTAACGAAAGCAGCTTCCACTAGCCAAGAGTCTGCACTTGGGGTCATGACGAAATACGTATAAAATGGGGCCTGACTGCCAATTCATTCTGGAACATCGGGCAAGGGCGGAATGGCAGGCTTGTTAAGGGCAAACCCATGATCTAGCTGCATGAGAGGGTGTGGGGAATTAATAAGATGTTGAACTCCTTGAGGCAAGTAAAATTTAATTGTCTTAAAACTACACCCTACACCCTACACCCTGCCAGCAAGGAGGTTTCAGCTTTTCTTAGTGCCATTCGGGCAAGGGCGCTATCCCCCGATCGCCCAGTATTGCGCAAAACTGCCCAAAATCCCGACGTTTATTTCCAAGCAAGGGAAACAGTAAATCCCTACTACGCTGCTTGTCCCAATATCATGCAATCTTATATGGATAAGTTTGCCGCACAGACAACCAGACACTATCACTTGCTTGATTATCATGGCACAATTGATGCAGAACGAGTCATCATTTTGATAGGTTCAGGTTGTGAGGTAGTGCATGAAGTGGTATCGATGATGTTATGGTTGTCGCCGCAGAAAATCAGTTGCAAGAGGTAGCGTAATGATTGAAATTGTTGATAGCGATCGCTGTATCGGCTGTGATATCTGCGTGAAAGTTTGTCCGCGCGATGTCTTTGATTCTGGAGACGATGGAATAGCCGTAATTGCTCGTAAATCAGATTGTCAGACTTGTTTTTTGTGCGAGTTGTATTGCCCTGTTGATGCGCTTTATGTGTCGCCTTATGCCGAGCTGGACGATAAGGTTGATACAGAACAGTTAATTACCCAAAACTTGCTTGGTAGTTACACCCGTAACATGGGTTGGCATCATGGCAAAATGGGAGGGACTGACAAAGATCCAACTCAACAACTTAGAATTTTGAATAGGGTAAGGCAGGATAATGCAAGATTGATTGACACTCCCCTGGCTGAATAAATTTCGCCGATAGGCTCGCAGATATCTTAACGGAGGCGGAGCGATTTTGAATGGATGCCATCGACAAGTAATTAAACAGAAACATCCGCTCCATCGTGTTGTTCTGCTGGTGGCATCCCGATAAATTTCAATACATCTCCTTGTGGCTCTTTCCACTGGATCTCTGGTAGCCACTCATCCGGGTTGGTATATAGCAAATCTAAATTAGCCGCAATCTTCGCTGACTCCCAATCCCACCAAGATAGTTCTAGCAACCGTTCTACCGTTTCAGGTTTAAACCGATACCGAATTATCTTAGCTGGATTACCCACCACAATTGCATAGGCAGGAACATCGGAAGCAATAACAGCCTGTGCGCCTACAACTGCACCGTTGCCAATTTTCACCCCTGATAAAATCGTTGCCCCATACCCAATCCAAACATCATGACCAATAATCGTTGCCCCCTTAGAAGCCGCATCGGTGTAACGTTCTTCTGGCACAGCTTCTGCGGATAACCACTTGAAAGGAAATGTCGTTACTCTTGTCATAATATGGTTTCCTCCAGCAAAAATGATGATATCCTTAGCCAGAGAACAAAACTTTCCGATCTCAATCCGGTCGTCAGGGGTAAATATTGCTAAACTGATGTGCCGATCGAAGTAGGTGTAATCTCCAACCTTGATACGCGGGTCTTGAATGTGAGCATTTAGCCAAATCGGAGGAGGCGCGTATTCAAGCATAGTCATAAAAGGTAAAATCAAGGTTTTTAACCCGCGTAGGCGGGTTTTACCTGTGTAGCCGTGACTTTCAGTCGCCTGGTGCAAGATTACTCTATGGGCGATTTCCAGATGGATGCTGATGCCCTAGTATAGGATGGGGTGTGTAAGGTTCTTCTAAGAATTTGCGCTCTTGATCAGAAAGCTCTAAATCCACTGCCTCCACAGCCTCTTTAAGATGTTCTATCTTACTAGCGCCAATTATCGGAGATGTCACACCTGGTTGATGCAATAGCCAAGCTAGGGCAATTTGTGTGGGTTTCACACCCCGTTTTCCGGCTAATTCAACTACGCGATCGACTACTTTAAAATCTGAATCTTGATAGTAGAGATTGTGAGCAAATTCGTCAGTTTTTGCCCGCAATGTTTGGCCATGGTCTGACTTACTGCGATTCCCTGCTAAAAAGCCCCGCGCCAAGGGACTCCAAGGAATAATACCAATCCCTTGATCTAGGGCTAAGGGTATCACTTCTCGTTCTTCTTCCCGATAAACTAAGTTGTAGTGATTTTGAATTGATACAAAACGAGTCCAGCCGTGAATGTCTGCTGTATAAAGGGCTTTAGCAAACTGCCATGCGTAAACACTAGAAATTCCTAAGTAACGGACTTTACCTGCTTTGACAATATCATGCAGTGCTTCTAGGGTTTCTTCAATTGGTGTTTCATAATCCCAACGGTGAATTTGGTACAAGTCTACATAATCAGTCTGTAGCCGCCGCAAAGAAGCATCAATGCTGTCAAAAATATGTTTGCGAGATAGTCCTCGATCGTTAGGCCCATCGCCGACTTTGCCATGTACTTTAGTAGCAATCACAACTTGATCTCGTTTAGCAAAGTCTTTTAGCGCTCGTCCGACAATTTCTTCACTAGCACCCAAGGAATAGACATCAGCGGTATCAAAGAAATTAATCCCCAATTCCAAAGCCAGTTTGATAAATGGACGACTTTCTTCTTCTTCTAATACCCATTCGCGCAATTTACGCGAGCCATAAGTCATTGTGCCTAGTGTAATACGCGATACTTTGAGTCCAGTTTTGCCAAGATTTACATATTTCGTCATACGGTATGCTCTACTTTTTGTTGGGATGCTTAATAAGGTTGTGATATTTCTATAGCCTTTTGACAGTGATTTGCCTAGAGTATTGCAGAGCTATGAGCATTGCTTTGCAAAAGCCAGGATACAAAATACTATATATCAATCGACTTACCGGAGTTGTTAGCTATCATATTAAGAATTGCATATAAATGATAAATATGGAACAAGAAATCAGGAAATGTTTGGGAGAGGGGGCTGTTGGGAGAATCTCTCGGATCTGCAAAGCGATCGCCACCGTCAAACCAACCAGGGCTGCGGCTAAAGCTCATAGTTCAAATAGTGTATACTTTTCAAATTCCAAGAAAAATTTTTAATATAGTTCTGTTTATCGATAGATTTAGAGCATTTTAAAATAGTTAAGGCTACAATTTCCTATATAAATCGTTATTTTAGTTAAATAAAATACCTTAAGTAGTATTAGTAAAAAATAAATTTCTTGGTTGGATGATAAAAAACAACAGAAGGTACATAGAAAACATGTGTGTAAATTATCCTGTTTAATTATCTAATAATTTATATTCTAAAAATCTCAAAACAATACTTGATTTCAGATATTATTAGCTATACTAATATTTAGATAAGCTAACACTAGCCAAAGAATTATAGTGTTTATCGTCTGAGTGAGTTACATCTCGTTGCGGTGAGGGGCTACAGGCGAAGATGTAACTTATGCGAGGGCTACCATAACAAGCCTTTCTAAAAATACAGGATGCATCAGAGGAGTTGCTTGTTTTATCTGAAATGCTAGTGCATCAATTGCTGTTTTTTGTAATTTCTCAGAAATCAGTCTCAATCAACTTTGTCTACCAGCATCTATAAAGACGAGTGGGGACTAGGCAGCAAAATTGGTAAGTAAGAAAAATAGGAGGTAGAGAGAGAATAATACTCTTAACTCCTCATTCTTGGCTGTTTTGTATTTATTTTTAGCACGAGGAAAAGCATGAAAAACACTCAAGTAACAATTAACGAACCCCTTAGCGAAACAGGTTGCAAATCTAACCATAAACAGCTTAATGGTCAGAAAAAACTCACTTGCACAAAACCACCACAACCAGGTGCAACCCAAGGAAATTGCCCTTTTGATGGAGCGATGGTTTCTGTCGGAGCTATTACTGATGCTGTTCATTTAGTACATGGTGCTGTTTCTTGTACTCACAATCCTTGGGCAACTCATGGTAGCCTCTCTTCAGGCTCACAATTATACCAAACTGCTTTTACTACTGATTTTAGTGAGGGTAATATCGTTTTTGGTGGAGAAAAGAAACTGTACAAAGCGATTGTGGATGTTGCTCAACGCTATCATCCTGCCGCCATTTTTGTTTATGCTACTTGTCTGTCTGCTTTGATTGGTGATGATATTGATAGTGTTTGCCAACTTGCTACACAACAAGTTAATATCCCAGTTATCTATGTAAATGCGCCTGGATTTCTTGGTAGTAAAAATTTAGGTAATCGCATTGGTAACGAAACTTTACTGAATGCTGTCATTGGTACAGCCGAACCGGAATTTACCACACCATTCGATATTAATATTGTTGGTGACTATAATGTTGCAGGTGAAACGTGGAATATCTTAGCATTATTCCAAAAAATGGGAATTCGCGTTCTTTCTAAAATTACAGGTGATGCTCGTTATCAAGAAGTTTGCTATGCTCATCGCGCCAAATTAAATGTAGTGCTTTGCTCAAATGTAGCTATACAAATGGCGCAAACTATGGCGGAACGTTATGGAATTCCTTATATTGAAGAATCGTTCTATGGTGCGACCAACTTAAACGATTGCTTGCGAAATATTGCGGCCCAATTAAGTATTCCCTTGGGAGATAGTGTTATTGCCTCTGAACTGCAAGAACGTACAGAAAAGTTAATTTCTCAAGAAAATGCTGCTCTAGATATTGCTTTAGCTCCTTACCTTACTGATTTAAAAGGTAAGCGGATTATTCTTTCTACTGGTGGTGTGAAAAGTTGGTCGCTTATTTTAGCAGCCCAAGATTTGGGAATGGAAGTTATTGCAGCTACGGATGGCAAAACAACAGAAGAGGAGAAAGCTAAAATTAAACAATATCTTGGTGCAGATGCAATGCTTTTGTCTGACACAACTCCCCAGGCATTATTAAAGGTATTACACCAAACAAAAGCTGATGTGTTGATTACTGGGGCTGGCAATAAATATACAGCACTCAAAACGGGAATTCCTTTTTTAGACATTAACCATGAACGTCACCATGCTTATGCAGGTTATGCAGGTTTGGTGGTACTAGCACGCGAACTACATGAAGCCTTGTATAGTCCTATATGGAAGCAAATTAGCAAACCTGCTCCTTGGGATGAAAAAATCAGCTATCAGCTATAGGCGCAACTTTCTTCTGCCAAGCTGATGTAATTGATCGTCTTCCACTACA
This sequence comes from Nostoc sp. DedQUE05, assembly GCF_034530955.1. Taxonomy (NCBI): domain Bacteria; kingdom Bacillati; phylum Cyanobacteriota; class Cyanophyceae; order Nostocales; family Nostocaceae; genus Nostoc; species Nostoc sp. DedQUE05. The sequence continues at coordinate 55,337 of NZ_JAVRCB010000019.1, forward strand.
CTTTTATGGTGTGGCGGAAGATGCTTGTTTTCCAAATATTTGCTTTGTTGTACAAAGAGAAGCGACTTGTTCACCGAGCAATCCAACGGCTTACTGCTGGCAATTGTGCAGAGAACCAGAGCGCACCTAAAATAATCAGACTACCACAGACAATCAAGGCATTAGTCGCACCAAAATTATCTGCCAAAGTCCCCGCTAACAAATTTCCAAAGGGCATTGTACCCACCATTGCTAGGGCGTAAAAACTCATTACCCGTCCGCGCTTATCCTCGGTAACTAGGGTTTGAATAATCATATTACTACTGGTAATGTTGAGGATAGAAAAGCAGCCTACAAATACCAGAATGATTATAGATAGCCAAACTTGACGCGAGAGTGAAAAGAATATCAAACTCATCCCAATGAAAACTTGAGCGACTACAATCAAACGCTCTAAGCCTACAATCCCTCGTCTGACACTTAGATACAAACAAGCAAACAACGAGCCAATCGGTGCTGAAGTGCTGAGGTGAGCCATCGTTGTTGCGTTTCCATTGAGAATCTTTGCTGCAAAAACAGGCATCAGCGCGACATGAGACATCCCGACGAAACCATGTAACGCTAGCATTAATAAAATTACTCTAATCGGCTGGAATTTCGAGACATATTCAAAGCCTTCCCGCAATTTTTCCAAAGTATCGCTAATGCCCGTAAGGGGTTGCATCTGTCTGGCTGGTAGCCGCATCGCTAGCAAGGTAAATATCGCAGGAATATAGCTGAGGGTATCGTAAAGAAAACAATATTTTACCCCTAGTGTCGCAATCAAAATCCCGCCCATAGCAGGCCCCACGACAAGAGAGGAACTTAACATTACTGAATTCAAAGCGATCGCATTACTCCAATCGGCGCGATCGTCTACGGTTTCGGTGACGATTGTATGGCGCACGGGCATATCTAATCCCTTGAGCAAACCATTGAAAGCACTCAGTACCAAGAGGATAGGAAAGGTAATCCAATTGGTAAAGGTGAGAATCGTTAAAGCCAGGGAAACGCTAATTCCCAATATCTGCACCACCATTAACAAGTCACGACGACTCCAGCGATCGGACAATATGCCCGAAAAGGGAATCAGTAATAACGTAGGTAAAAATTGTACAAACCCTGCAACTCCCAACAACCAAGGCGATTGAGTCAAATCGTATACTAGCCAAGGAATAGTTAACTGCTGGGTCATAAATGTTCCAGACATTGATAGTAACTGTCCCCCGAAAAACAGGCGAAAATTACGCCAGCGCAAAGCGGGTAAATAGTGGTAAGTGATATTACTGATGCTTTCCCCTAGTTGTCTATGCCAAATTTTCATGAGTAAAATTTTATTATGGTTTACTAATAATTAGATTAACTAAGAACTGTCAAATAATCGCGTAGTTTGCTGCCCAGGCATCGCTAATCTGTCTGAGCTAAGGCTTTTGCACATTGACATCGGATCGCTATAGAAGGGGATTGGTCTGCAAAAACGTAGGAAATTACTATTTAGCAACTGCATACTACTTTAATTCTATCGGAATAGTGTATGATAATTTCAGTTATGCTCCCAGCATGGGAATGTTGCTAGCAGATATTGGGTATCGGCAAAATTCCCAAGGAAATAGGCGAGTGTGAACACCTCCCGACAGATAAAACTCTGGAGAATCCTAATGGGCTACAAACATATAGAAGTTAAACAGGTAGCTGGTTTCATCGGTGCAGAAATCAGCGGCGTAGACCTTTCCCGCTCTCTTTCTGAGGATCAAGTCCAAGAAATTCGCAAAGCGCTATTGAAGTGGAAAGTTGTGTTTTTTCGTGGCCAGAACATCGATCATGCTGCCCAGGTCGAGTTCACATCTCGTTTTGGCGAAGTGACTTTCGCCCATCCCTTGGGAGAGCCGGAACCAGTTCCGGGATTTCCCCAGATCAAACCCGTAGACCGTAAGCTTTATGAGCAGCAGTATGGTTTTCGCACTGGCGGCCCTTGGCACACAGATGTAACGGCGGCGATCAACCCACCAGCAGCGTCAATTTTACGCGCAGTTAATGTTCCTAGTTTCGGTGGTGACACCCACTGGAGTAATCTCGTTGCCGCTTATGAGGGACTCTCAGCACCTTTGCGATCGCTAGCTGATACATTAAAAGCAGAACATCGCTTTAATGGGGGCGGTTATCAACCCCGCAACAACAAATTTGACGAGCGCATTGCTGTCAATCCCCTAGTTTCTATTCACCCAGTCGTCAGAGTTCATCCTGAGACTGGTGAGCGTGCCTTGTTCGTAAACCCTGGCTTCGTCTCTCGCATTGTTGATGTGTCACCAGAAGAGAGCAGACTGTTACTAGAGTTGTTCTTCAACCAAGTCACCAAACCTGCCTATACCACCCGTTTCCGTTGGAACAACGGTGATATCGCCTTCTGGGACAACCGTGCCACCGTGCATTTGGCTCCTCAAGATTTGGATCATTTAGATGTCGAACGTCTCCTCTATCGCACTACTATCACAGGCGATGTTCCAGTAGGAGTTGATGGTTCCCGTTCTGAAGTGGTTCAAGGTGAAGCTTTCAGCGCTAAAGTACCAAGCGTCTTCAAGCAGAAAGCTGAGTCTAAGGAAGCACAACCAGTCCTTTCGTAAAACTGAATTATAAGTTATGAGTACTGAGTAAATTAAAAACTACTCAGTACTTATGAACGCAGACATTACACCTTGTTGCTCTACAAAGGTAACTTTTGCATGACCGATCGCAGCAAAGCCAAGAGATTAATTATCTATCTAATTTGAGCGATGATTTTTAGCCATCCTGCTGTAAGACAATTAAATTTTACTTGCCTCAAGGAGTTCAACATCTTCTTAATTCCCCACACCCTCTCATGCAGCTAGATCATGGCTTTGCCCTTAACAAGCGTGCCATTCGGCTCTTGTGCATCATCATTGTGACGAGTCTATTAATGATGGTGATAGTTCTCATTGCTGGGCCAAAGTTTATAGAAATAGACCAAGCAACAGATACAGAGATCAAACAGGTAGAGGTGTAAACTTGACCGAATAATTCGTAATTCGTAATTCGTAATTCAAAATTTATTAATTACGAATTAATAATTAATTATTTGAGAGTACAAGCCCCTTAATTTATTAATTAAAGAAAATAAATTTATTCATTATTCAAGCCCCACGATTAAATCTCAGGTAATAATTACAAATTAGCAATTACGAATTATTTTGACATTTTTCCTAAAAAGCTATCAAAAAAAATTGAGTAGCCTAAAATACTGATTTATTAGCAATAAAATTACTAAAGAAATCCGATTTTATTTTTGAAAAAGATTAGGAGAAAATGCCTGTTTTTTCAAAATTTAACGTTTAGTGTTTGCTAGCTGTTGAACTTTTTTATCTTCCCCATTAATTAGACCTGCTTCATCACCCATAACGCGCTCTAAGATTTCTTCTGCTAAAGTAAGGAATTCTGCATCTTTGCGTTTGCGAGGACGTGGTAGCGAGATACGCCGATCCATTGAAACTCGGCCATCTTCAATTAGTATGATGCGATCGGCTAGCGTTACTGCTTCATCTACATCATGAGTAATCAAGAACGCCGAAAATTTTTGTTCGTGCCAGATTTTTTCAATTAGTCTCTGCATCTCAATACGAGTCATGGCATCCAAAGCACCAAGCGGTTCATCTAACATTAGTAAGCGCGGCTCTCTGACTAAAGCCCTAGCAAGTGCTACCCGTTGTTTTTGTCCTCCAGAAAGCACAGAAGGCCAATCTTTTGCTCGTTGTATTAAACCTACTTGCTCAAGCGCCTTCTCTGCCTTTTGCCGCCAGTCTTTTTTGTTCAATCCTAATCCCACATTTCCTAAAACATTCTCCCACGGTAAGAGGCGGGCATTCTGGAACATTGTTCGCGCACTGCGATTACGCCCACGCAGTGGTTCCCCGTCAATTAAAACTCCGCCGTCACTGGGATGTTCAAACCCAGCTATCATCCGCAGGAGTGTACTTTTACCGCCACCACTGCGCCCAACAACTGCAATAAATTCTCCTGATGCTATCTCTAAATCGAGATTCTGCAACACTTGATTACTACCATAGGTCTTTGTCAGACCCATAACTTTTACCTCTGCGCCTTGTAGGGATGCCATCTTCACAAACCTCTCTAAATTGCAACAAAATTTTGAATAATAACTAGATAAACTTTAGGCAGGTTGGTAGTTAGTATCCCACCTTAACCATTTTTGTTCTAAAGCTTTGGCAGCGACATCTGCTAACTTGCCCAACAAGGCATAAAGCAAAATGCTCAAGACAACAACATCAGTTTGCATAAACTCACGAGCGTTCATTGCCATATACCCAATACCAGAATCAAGTGTAATTGTTTCAGCGACAATCAAGGTTAGCCACATAATTCCCAAGGCATAACGCAAACCAACGATAATCGAACCCAATGCCCCTGGAAAGATGACTCGCTTAAATAAAGACCAGCCATGCAAGCCGTAGGATTTTGCCATTTCAATTAATTCTGGATCGACAGTACGAACTCCGTGAAAGGTATTAAGATAAATGGGAAAGAACACTCCTAATGCTACAAGAAAAACCTTAGCTTCTTCGCCAATGCCAAACCACAAAATTACAAGTGGGATTAACGCTAAGTGAGGAATATTCCGAATCATCTGTACTGAGGTGTCTAAATACTCTTCTGCTGGACGAGCCAATCCATTAAGTAATCCCAACCCAAAACCAATACTACCTCCTAGCAAGAACCCAATTACAGCCCGAATCGTACTGATAATCAAGTTTCGCCATAGTTCTCCAGAACGGGATAAACGAACTCCTGCCAGAATTACATCTGAAGGAGCAGGCAATACCCTTGTAGAAAGCCAGCCAGATTTTACCAATATTTGCCAAAGAATAATTAGAACAATCGGCAAAATCCAAGGTTTCAGTTGCTGAAACCCCAGTTGAGAAAATTTGCTTTTTTTCATTTTGAAGCTCCTTCTGTTGTACGTTGCTTAGGAAAATCTTGGTTGGCGACAATTTCACCAAAAGGACTTAATACCTGTTGTTGTGCTGTAGCGGGTAAATCCTGAAGTGGTAAGCGGGGAAAGAGTAATTCAGCTACTCGATAAGCTTCTTCTAAATGGGGATATCCTGAAAGAATGAAAGTTTCAATTCCCAATTCGGCGTATTCCATCATCCTGGCAGTGACAGTATCGGGATCTCCTACTAAAGCTGTACCTGCGCCACCCCGCACCAGTCCCACTCCTGCCCATAGATTAGGGCTGACTTCTAGTGCTTCACGATTACCACTGTGCAATTGCGTCATCCGACGTTGCCCAACGGAATCTAAACGAGCATAAACTTTTTGAGCTTTGGCGATCGCTTCTTCATCAACATACTTAATTAAGTCATTGGCAGCATCCCAAGCTTCGCTCTCGGTTTCCCGCACAATTACATGTAAACGAATCCCAAAACGCAAAGTTCTACCTTCTTCAGCAGCTAACTTCCGAACTGCATTAATTTTCTCGGCTACTTGCTGTGGTGGTTCTCCCCAAGTCAGATACACATCAATGTGTTTAGCGGCAATTTGTTGGGCAATGGCTGATGAACCACCAAACCATAAAGGAGGATAAGGTGTTTGCACAGGAGGAAAAAGTAGCTTACTGCTTTTGACTTGAAAATATTCACCGCTGAAGTTAGCTTCTTCACCAGTCATAGTTGCTCGCCAAATCGACAAGAACTCATCTGTCAACTCATACCGTGCTGTGTGGTTGAGATGAACTCCATCTCCAGCCAATTCCACCGGATCGCCTCCTGTGACGACGTTAATCAGCAAGCGGCCATTGGATATGCGGTCAAGTGTAGCCGCCATCCGTGCTGCCATACCAGGAGATGACAACCCTGGACGAATTGCTACTAAAAAACGCATCTGTTGAGTTGCTGCAACTAAGGATGAAGCTATAATCCAAGCGTCTTCACATGAACGTCCTGTAGGAAGTAAAGCACCCCTGTAGCCTAGATCGTCTACAGCTTGAGCAATTTGACGCAAGTATGGATAGGTAGCAGCACGTCCTCCCGTTGCTGTTCCCAGATAGCGTCCGTCACTGTAGGTGGGAATAAACCAAAATAGTTCCATTGATAATAGACTCCTTAAGTGTTTCAGATGTAGCTGTCAAGAATGCGATCGCCAGAAGGTGGGGCGTAGTCTATCGCTGATGTAGCTTACAGACAGTTTTAATTAAGCTGTTTGCGATCGGACACCATCGCTACTTGATTGACATCAATTTTTTTAGGAACCAATTTTAGACGGTAAAAAGTATCAGCAAGCCTTTGTTGATAAGCAACAACTTCCTTAGTAATTGGTTCTAAGCCATAAGCTCTTCTTTTTGCTACTTGCTCTAAAACACCTGCATCAATCCCAATCAAAGGTGAAAGAATTTGTGCAACTTCTTTTGGCCTAGATTTTGCCCATTCATCTACTTTTTCGATTTCCTCTAAAACGATTTTCAGGCGATCAGAATGCTTTTTAGCAAAGCTTTGAGAAGCAAAAAGGAACTCACGATTTTCGACTATATTTGTCGCATCTGTAAGTATTCGCGCCCCTGTAGCTTGTTCGGCAGCAGCAAAGTATGGGTCCCAAATTGCCCAGGCATCCACCTTTTTTTGTTCAAATGCTGCTCTAGCATCAGCTGGAGGAATAAATATTGGTTGAATATCAGTATATTTCAAATTAGCTTTTGCCAATGCTTGTACAACTAAATGATGGACATTTGAGCCTTTATTTAAGGCAATTTTTTTGCCTTTTAAGTCAGCAAGATTGCGAATTTGAGAATCTTTTGGGACTAAAATTGCTTCACCTTTGGGATTAGGAGGTGAACTGGCAACATAAAGCAGAGGTGCGCCAGCTGCTTGAGCAGATATAGGAGGGGTTTCTCCTGCATGTCCAAAGTCTAGGCGACCAGCATTCAAAGCTTCTAATAGTTGCGGCCCAGCTGGAAATTGATTCCATCGCACCGATAAACCCATTGAGTTAAACTTTTTCTCCAAATCTCCCTTTGCTCTTAAAAGGCTAAGAGAGCCAAACTTCTGATGACCAATACGAACTACCTTTTCTGGATCTTGACCTATACTAAACGACGGCATAGATGCAGAAATTACCGAAGTATTTAGAGAACAAGCTGAAATTATCAAACTTAAGCAGAAACTAACAGCAAATAAGAAGGTAAATTTTTTGCTTGAATATTCTTTGAATACCTTTACAGCTTTGTGACATTTTAATATAAATGCAGAAAAATTCTCCTGATTTATAAGCATTGCACCCTCAGTTTCAAGTATAAAAATTTTCTCCTAAAAAAATATTAAAAGCTTAACAAACTTTTATTAAAATCTTTGGAGGATTTTAAACTACAGTAAAGCTAGCAAGTTAATGTAGTATCTAGCTAAAGAATGATATAACGCTTGACTTCCACATCTGCGTTAACAACTACAATGGCATGGTTAGCAATTTTGAGCATTTTGATGTTATTAATTTGATCCCCAAAGACCGCAATCTTACTCAACCCCTGGCACCAGTTACATAAGCAACTGTTAAAGGATGTTGAGGATGATTAAAAACTTGCTCTACAGTACCTGATTCAATCAGTTGCCCAATGCCGTCTTGTACCCAAAATAGAGCGACTCGATCTGCAATTCTCTTGGCTTGAGCCAGATTGTGAGTAACAATTAACAGAGTATAGCGCTGGCGCAAACTAATAATTAAATCTTCAACAACGTTACTGGAAATAGGGTCGAGGGCACTACAAGGTTCATCCAGTAGTAAGACTTCTGGCTGCAAAGCCAAAGCTCTAGCTATGCACAAACGTTGCTGCTGTCCACCAGAAAGAGCCAAAGCTGAAGATTGCAGTCGGTCTTTTACTTCTTGCCATAGCCCTACATCCTCGAGGCTGGTTTCGATAATTGTATCAATTTGGTGGCGATCGCGGATACCATGCTCTCGCAAAGGCAATTCCAGATTCTGCCATATTGAGAAAGGAAAGGGATTGGGTTTTTGAAAAATCATGCCGACTTGACGCCGTAAGGCGATGACATTAATTTTGGGATTTAGCACCTCTAAACTACCAATGCGGATTCTTCCCTGAACTCGACACTTGGGAATCATATCGCTGAGGCGGTTGAGACAACTCAGGAAACTAGTTTTTCCACAACCAGAAGGCCCAACCAAAGCCAAAATTTCTCCCGCATTGACAGCTAAGTTGACATTAGCAAGTGCAGTTTTTTGTGCGTATTGCAGAGTTAAGCTCTCAATTTGAATCAACGGTTCAGTAACTGCCAAGATGTCCTCCTCTATATCCACCAATCCTCATCCCGAAATAACTCTGCTGTGTAACCAACGTCGTGCAATCCAAGCTGCTGTGCCATTAATCAACAACAGTAGTAATAGCAAAACCGATGCACTAGCATAAGCACTCTTATCTCCTCCTGAAACGTTCATTGATAGATCAAAAATATGAACCGAAAGGGTACGCCCAGAGTCGAGGAGTGATTGTGGCATTCTGTCTACGTAACCGCTAGTGAAAATTAAAGCCGCAGTTTCGGCGATAGCCCGACCAACACCAAGCACAAATCCCACTATTAAACCAGGAACAGCAGCAGGTAATAATATTTGAAATATTGTCGTTGTGCGTGAAAAGCCAAGGGCGGCGGCTCCTAATCTGTATTCATTGGGAACGGCTAAAAATCCTTCCTCTGTAGAACGAATCAAAATTGGTAGCACCATACACGCCAGTGTGAGTCCGCCTGAAAGAATGGAAAACCCCAATCCTAAAACTTTGCAAAACAAAACGTTGCCAAACAACCCGAAGACAATCGAAGGTACACCAGCAAGTACATCTAAACTACGGCGCACTAATCTAGCGAACCAACTATCACTAGGAGTAAATTCTGCTAATAAAACTGCCGTACCAACACCAACGGGTAGGCAAACCGTCATACATACACCAATAATTAAAACGGTAGAAACGAGAATACTGGCAATTCCACCTTCTCTACCCGCATTTTCTGGTTCACTAATCAGAAATTCCCAAGATAAATATCCCATACCGTGCCAGAGGATATCGCTGACTATCCATAAAAAGATGGCGGTAACGAGGGCGGCTGTTGCCCAAACTAAGCTTGTTGCTAGCCACTCTCTAAGAGCGAGACGATTGTCTTTGCTTTGTTGTATCTCTACCATTTGCCCTGACTGATAACTTCAGCGATCGCCACTAACACCACAATCATTCCCATCAATATCAAACCACTGACAAACAGCGCACTACGGTGATCCCCTGTGGCATAGGCCATTTCTAAAGCAATATTAGCCGTGAGTGTGCGGATGGGGTCAAATAAGCTTTTTGGGGTCTGTACTACATTGCCGCATACCATCAAAATTGCCATTGTTTCACCAATGGCACGACCTGTCTCTAAAATTAAGCCTGTAAATAACCCTGATTTGGCTGATGAAAAAACTACTGTGCAGATTGTTGTCCAACGTGATAAGCCCAGTGCAGCAGCACCTTGAATGTAAGCGGTGGGAACTTTTTCTAGGCTAGCATCGGCTATAAGGGCGACTGTTGGCAGAATCATCACCGCCAGAATTGCTATTCCTGCTAATAGGCTTGGCCCTGGTGGATGAATTTTTCCAATTAGAGGAACCAGCACGACTAATCCCCAAAAGCCATACACTACAGAAGGAATCCCTGCTAATAATTCAATCAGGCGGCGATAGAGTTGGGCTACCATTGGCGGGGCATAGAATTGACAAAAGACAGCAGATAAAATGCCTATGGGAGTTGCAATTAGCACTGCACCGACCATTGCCAAGAGGGAACCCAGCAACATGGGTGAGAGATTATATAAACCTGCTGTGGGGTTCCAAGAAGAGTCGGTAAAAAAGCGGGATATCTCTATATGACTGAAGATTGGTAAGGATTCGGAAAGTAGAAAAACAACAATTAAAAGTGCGATCGCTCCGGCGATTGTTGCTGCTCCTCGTAGTATCCAAATTAACCAAAAATCATTTGGCGATGGAGACAAAGTTTTGCTTTTTAACAATGTCACTTACCTGCTGCGATTGTGCAAAGTCAATAAATTCTTTAGCCAGTCCTTGGGGTTCGGTTTTTGTAACCAAGTTAAGCGGTCGAGAAATAGGAAAGCTCCCGTTTTGTACATTAGCTGTTGTTGCTGCTACACCGTTTACAGCTAGCAATTTGATTGGTACTTTATTGGCGGCGCTATTTTCTGCCGAGCCAATGGAAACATAGCCAATAGCATTCGGGTTTCCGGCTACAGTCTTAATTCCTTGCTCATTATCACCAATCACTACTTGTGCTTTGATGTCAGTATTTTTTAGCTTGAAGTAGTGGGTAAACAATTCCAGGGTAGAACGTCCTTCGGCTTTATTAACAACTGTAATTGCCCCATCTTTACCCCCTACCTGTTTCCAGTTATTCACCTTGCCTGTGTAAATATCTACAATTTGCTTGTCAGTTAGGGATTGCAGGGGATTTTCCTGATGGAGAATCACCGTTACTCCATCACGAGCGATGGAAAAGGCTTTTAAATCTTTTTCGTCAGGCTTTAAGGCACGGGAAACCATGCCAACATTAGCTACACCTTGACGAGCATCTGTAATACCGCGAGAAGAACCGCCTGATTGCACATCAACTCGCACACCGGAATGTTGCGATTCAAATTTTTTGCCAATTTCTGCTGCTAATGGTGCAACTGTACTTGAACCAGTAAGTACCAATTTTCCTTGTAGCTTATTTGGATCGTTTGTGACTGCTTGCGGAGGTTGAGAACAACCTTGCAACCAAATGCTCGTCACTAATCCTATTGCGATCGCCGAAATTTGGGAATGTTTCATCTTCTACCTTTAGATATTCCAGGTTTTAGTTGAACGAGAGAACACAACAACCAAAGTTTAAAGCCTTGCCTGTGGCTACTTCGACTTGAGGGGCAAGACGATAGAGAAATGCTTTGCCATCTCGCTCTCGCACAACTAATTTGGCTCGACGCAAAACCTGCAAATGATGAGAGAGGAGACTTTGCTCCAAATGCAAAATCGCATTCATCTCTCCGACTCGCTTCGGACTGTCAATCAATAGTTGTAAAACTCCTAAACGGGTTTCATCTGCCAGTACCTTAAGCTTGTCTACACAATCGATGCTTAAATTTGTATTATTTTGCATTGCCCTGAAAACGATAAGTTTTCCCGATCGTGGTATAAATAGCAACAATTACATAGTTGACAATTAAAATTTATTTGCACTTTTTAATAAACGAGTGTTCATATGAAATTGTATTCATGCTTAGTGTCTCATATTTGGTAACTCTCCGGTTCAACAGTTCTATACTTGTTTTTTACTCTTGTTCTGCACAGATCCGTAAGCGTGTAGATTTAATCTTTCAAGACTTTCATCTGTTCCCTGGTACCGTCTATGACAACATTGCATTGGGTAACTCGACCATCACGCCAGAAGATGCCCGACATGCCGCCGAACTGATACAGACCCTAGATTTCATCGAGAGCTTGCCACTAGGCTTTGATACGGTACTGGAAGACCGCGACCAAAATCTATCGCAAGGTTAACGCCAGTTGTTAGCGTTTATGCGTGTCATTGCCTTGAACCCCGAAATCTTGATTTTGGATGAAGCCACTGCCAGTATTGACCCAGAAACTGAAGCTGCCATCCAAGCACTTCACCTTCAGTCCAGACAATCCACAGAGGGACTGATACTAATGGGATTAGTGTTGTTAGATGCGATCGCCTCCGGTCGGTCAGAGATCATCGCCTCCATCGAGGCGTAGCCCACCGCTACACTTGATGTTTGACAAGAGCATTGTCAGAAAGAAGGGTGTGGGGGGTAGGGTGTCGGGTGTAGGGAAGACGGCATTGCCAAGCTCTTGAATAATCTGGTTTTTAGCATCTGTGTTATTCCAGGCTTGTTCTAAGTTTTACAGCCTTTTCAGCGCAAAGGTGGGGATTTGCCAATACCAGAAGATTACTCAATCTTTATGGCAGTTGCAGATAAAATTGGTTTTGATAGTCGAGGTCGTCGTCTCTTTCGTTCAAGTACAAATGGGCAACAAACCCAAGAAATTGATAGTGATTTACCTCTGATTCTAGAAGAGTTTAAAAAGTTTATCAAAGAGGTATGGCAAAATAATGTTGATAAATAGCACTTGCTGTCTATTAGCGCCGTCAAAGTTACCTATGCAAGTTGTATATGGGGAAAATCAGGACGTATCTCATGAATTTGCAGACTTACTTTAACTACTATAGGATTCCTATTTAATTTTTGAAAAACTGAGAAAATCGAAGCCTTGCATAATAGAGATTAAAACCTCAGTATACTTGGTAATATTTAAGTCGGATTCCTCTAGCTATTTTCTAATCTAGAACTTAAAATAGTCGTTAATACTGTTTGCGGGACTTTGGTGCGACTTCCGAACCTAGCATCTGAAGCTATCCTAGCTTGTCGTGTCGTCATTCCCCGAACAGTATCCCCAGAGAAAAGGGTGTAGGGGATAGGGGGTAGGGTGTAGGGGAAGAAGTGATGCAATATTCTTCACGAATGGCACGCTTGATAAGCGTAAATTCCTGGTATTACTGGATAAAAGGGTGTAGGGTTTGGGGTGTAGGGTGTGGGGAAGTAAGAATGTGTTGAACTGCTTGACGTACTTGCATTCAATTGTCTTAAACCCTACACCCAACCCCCTACACCCAACCCCCTACACCCTACACCCAACCCCCTACACCCTACACCCAAC